>JAYSYH010000331.1:0-28691 GCA_043716645.1 Betaproteobacteria bacterium
CTTCAATGCGCGCGGTGTTGAAGATCATTGACTTGTCTTTCAGGCCAATCTTTTTAACCCGCTCCCGCAGCTTGGCAATCTCGAGCACGCCTTGGTCCATGCTGGCTTGGGTGCGAAAGACACCTGCATGCTTTTGCATCGTGGTGCGAATGTCGTTGGCCACATCCTGGGCATATTCGCCATCTGTCGCGCTGTCTAGCCGCGCAATACGAGCCAGTGTGGCATCAGCAGCGCCAGCAGGCAGGGGTTTTTGCACGGTGGTTTTGTTGTGCTCAACAATGTGGTTGCCTGCTGCACGGCCAAACACCAGCAAATCGAGCAGCGAGTTGGTACCCAATCGATTCGCGCCGTGTACGCTGACACAAGAGCATTCACCCACCGCGTACAAACCGTTGACCACTTCGCTCTTGTTGTCAGCGTTTTGCGTGACCACCTGGCCGTGAATGTTGGTCGGTATGCCGCCCATCTGGTAGTGGATGGTCGGCACCACCGGAATCGGCTCTTTGGTGATGTCCACGTTGGCAAAGTTGTGGCCAATCTCAAACACGCTCGGCAGGCGCTTCATGATGGTGTCTGCGCCCAAGTGCGTCATGTCCAGGTTGATGTAGTCCTTGTTCGGGCCGCAGCCACGGCCTTCTTTGATCTCCTGGTCCATGCAGCGCGACACGTAGTCACGTGGCGCCAAGTCTTTGTAGGCCGGTGCGTAACGCTCCATGAAGCGTTCCCCATTGCTGTTGCGCAAAATAGCGCCTTCGCCCCGGCAGCCTTCGGTCAGCAGCACGCCCGCGCCAGCCACGCCAGTCGGGTGAAATTGCCAGAACTCCATGTCTTCCAGTGGAATGCCGGCGCGCGCTGCCATGCCCAGGCCGTCGCCGGTGTTGATGAAGGCATTGGTGCTGGCAGCAAAGATGCGGCCCGCGCCGCCGGTGGCCAGCATCGTGGTCCGGGCTTCAAAAATGTGCAGCTCGCCGGTTTCCATCTCGATGGCGGTGACGCCGACCACGTCGCCGTCGGCATCGCGGATCAGGTCCAGCGCCATCCATTCGACGAAGAAGTTGGTGCGCGCCTTGACGTTCTGCTGGTAAAGCGTGTGCAGCATCGCGTGGCCGGTGCGGTCGGCAGCAGCGCAGGCGCGTTGCACCGGCTTTTCGCCGTAATTGGCGGTGTGGCCGCCGAAAGGGCGCTGGTAAATGGTGCCGTCGGGATTGCGGTCGAACGGCATGCCGAAGTGTTCGAGTTCATACACCACTTTCGGCGCCTCACGGCACATGTATTCGATGGCGTCCTGATCGCCCAGCCAGTCCGAACCTTTCACGGTGTCGTAGAAGTGGTAGTGCCAGTTGTCTTCGGCCATGTTGCCAAGTGAGGCGCCGATGCCACCTTGAGCCGCGACCGTGTGCGAGCGGGTCGGGAAGACCTTGGACAGCACGGCCACATTCAAACCGGCCAGGGCCAGTTGCAAAGATGCGCGCATACCGGAGCCACCAGCGCCGACGATGACGACGTCGAACTTGCGGCGGGGAAGTGAGGAAGTCAGTGCCATGATTTTTTTTACAGCCTCCAGAGCACTTGAATGGCCCAACCCATGCAGCCGATGAGCCAGACCATGGTGAACACCTGCATCCCCAGGCGCAGCGCGGCAGCCTTGACGTAGTCCATCCAGACGTCGCGCATGCCGACCCAGGCATGCCAGCCCAGCGACAGCAGGATCACCAACGTGAACACCTTCATCCATTGCGCCGAGAAAATTCCGGCCCAGGCGTCGTAGCCCAAAGGACCGCGGGTGAACAGCACCTGCGCCAACAGCAGCAAGGTGTAAAGCGCCATCAGCGTGGCCGTGACGCGCTGGCTGAGCCAGTCACGCATGCCGTAATGCGCGCCAACGACGACGCGCCTGGAACCGAAATCAACGGACATGGTCTTGTTGCCTCAACGCAATATAGATCGGAGCTGCTCAGTACAAGCCGAACAGCTTGGCGCCCAGCACCAACGTCAGCAACACGCTGGCAACCAGCGTGACGACGGCCGACTGGCGGCCGAATTCCTTGCTGACGCTGTGCGTCGCGTCCATCCACAGGTGGCGCACGCCGGCGATGAAGTGGTGCAGGAAGGCCCAGATCAGCCCCAGCACAACGACCTTGACGATCAGGCCGGGTACGAAACCGATGCCGAATTCGAAGGCACTGCTGAAGCGCTCGAAAGTGATCTCTGATGTGAGGCTCACGTCGAAGAACCAAATGATCATCGGCAGCAACGCAAACATCATCGCGCCACTGGCGCGGTGCAGGATGGACACGACGCCGGCCAGGGGCAACCGGTACTGCAGGGCATCCACCAAGCGCATCGTGCCAGGTCTTTGCTTTGTTATTTCAGGCATGTTGTTGCTCTCGAAACCACGTGAAACCAAACGAGTTTATTGCAATGCAGCAGCGCCAGGCTTACAGCGTTGGATGTCGCGATGAAAAGTCAGATCAGCCCGTTGCGGTAGTAGTGAGCGGTGGTCTGGTACAGCCCGCGACGCAGTTCAACGGGGCGATCCCCGTAGGTATACGACAGACGCTCGACCGACAGCAGTGGCGTGGCCAAAGGCAACTGCAGCAAGGCGGCTTCTTCGGCCGCCGCCGACACCGCGCGAATTTTTTCCTCTGCACGGATCATGTGGACCGCAAACTCAACCTCGAACAAGCGGTACATCGGGCCGCGCCAGGCCTGCAGCCGCTCGACCGTCAAACCCTTGAACGCCGGGCCGGGCAGCCAGATGTCGTCCAGCACCACCGGCACGGTGCCATTCAGCAGCAGGCGGCGTACCTGCACCGCCGATTCGCCGGTCTTCAAAGCCAGGAGTCGCGCCACGTCGGCCGGGGCGCGCATGCGCCGGCATTCCAGCAAGTTGCGCTGCAGTGCGGGCGACGAGCCGTCGTCCGGCGTCAGGCGCAGGAATCGGTACTGAGTGGACCGCTCGGCGTGAGTGGCCACGAAGGTGCCTTTGCCCTGGCGCCGCACCAGCATGTTTTCGGCCGCCATCTCGTCGATGGCCTTGCGCACCGTGCCCTGGCTGACGCGAAAGCGCGCGGCCAGTTCCACTTCGCTGGGTATGACCTGCCCCGGCAGCCACGCGCCGCCCTGCAGGCTCTGCACCAGCAGCGCCTTGATTTGCTGGTACAGCGGGCTGAACGCAGGGCCGACAGGCAGGTCAGCAGGCAGGCCAGCAGGCAGGTCGGCGGACTGATCGGCGGGCTGGGATGACATAGCGACGGATTCGGCGCGGGACGGCATGCCTCCATTGTCTTCCATAAGACATAAGAGTTCAGTCAGGGTCGGCTGTCTAGAATCTAGGGCTGCATCAGCTGCATCAACTGCATCACGCTGCACTGCTTGACCATCAGTTTCACACCCCATCCAGGAGACTTGCATGTCCACCAGCCCGTTCACCAAGAAGCCCGTTCGCGTGGCGGTTACCGGCGCCGCCGGCCAGATCGGCTACGCCTTGCTTTTCCGCATCGCCAGCGGCGAAATGCTGGGCAAGGACCAGCCGGTGATCCTGCAGCTACTGGAAGTGCCCGTCGAAGGCCCGCAGAAGGCGCTGAAGGGCGTGATGATGGAGATCGACGACTGCGCCTTCCCACTGCTGGCCGGCATGCAAGCCCACAGCGACCCGATGACGGCCTTCAAGGACGCCGACTACGCGCTGCTGGTCGGTTCGCGCCCGCGCGGCCCGGGCATGGAACGTGCTGAACTGCTGGCCATCAACGGCGCCATCTTCACCGCGCAGGGCAAGGCGCTGGACGCCGTGGCCAGCCGCAAAGTCAAGGTGCTGGTGGTCGGCAACCCGGCCAACACCAACGCCTACATCGCGATGAAAAGCGCGCCCAGCCTGCCGCGTGAGAACTTCACCGCCATGCTGCGCCTGGACCACAACCGCGCCGCCAGCCAGATCGCTGCCAAGACCGGCAAGCCGGTGGCCGCCATCAAGAAGCTGGCCGTCTGGGGCAACCACAGCCCGACCATGTACGCCGACTACCGCTTCGCGACGATCGACGGCGCCAGCGTGAAGGAGATGATCAACGACCAGGTCTGGAACAAGGACGCCTTCCTGCCCACCGTGGGCAAACGCGGCGCGGCCATCATCGAAGCGCGCGGCCTGTCTTCGGCCGCCAGTGCGGCCAACGCGGCCATCGACCACATGCGCGACTGGGCCCTGGGCACGGCCGGCGAATGGGTCACGATGGGCGTGCCCAGCAACGGCGAATACGGTATTCCGAAGGACGTGATGTTCGGCTTTCCGGTCACTACCGAAGGCGGCCAGTACAAAATTGTCGAAGGCCTGCCCATCGACGCATTCAGCCAGGCCTGCATCGACAAGACGCTGGCTGAACTGACCGGCGAGCAAGACGGCGTCAAGCACCTGCTGTGACCGCGCCAGCCGGCCCCTGCGACGCGCTGGTGGGCGCCGCCCTCGCAACGCCCGATCTGCCGGTCTGCGACCACTACTGCGGCACCGAAGCGCGCATGGCCAAGGCCCTGGCGTTGCAGCGCGAACTGGGGCCGGTATTCGACGTCACGCTGGACTGCGAAGACGGCGCACCCGTGGGCACTGAAGGACAGCACGCAGCCTTGTGCGCGCGGATCGCGCTGTCTGGTGCCAACACCTTCGGCCGCGTCGGCGTGCGCGTGCACCCGGTCGACCACCCGGCTTTCGAAGCCGATCTGCAAACCCTGATCGGCCAGGCCGGCGACCGCCTGGCTTACCTGATGCTGCCCAAGCCGCGCGACGTGGCCGACGTGCAGCACGCCATTGCCCGCGTGCAGGCAGTTGCAGCGGCCACCGGGCGCGGTGCCGCATTGCCCGTGCACGTGCTGGTCGAAACCCATGGCGCGCTGCGTGAGGTGTTCGCCATCGCGGCAGAACCGCGCGTCGAATCCATTTCTTTCGGCCTGATGGATTTCGTATCGGCCCACCGCGGCGCCATTCCGCAGAGCGCGATGGGCACCAGCCCGGACGGCGGCCAGTTCGACCACCCACTGGTGCTGCGCGCCAAGCTGGACATCGCCGCCGCGTGCCACGCCCACGGCAAGACCCCGTCGCACTGCGTGGTCACCGAATTCAAGAACATCGCGGCCCTGTCCGCCGCGGCCAAGCAGGCCCGCACGCGACTGGGCTACACGCGGATGTGGAGCATCCACCCCGACCAGATCCGCCCCATCGTGGCGGCTTTTGCGCCCACCTCCGAAGAGCTGGCACAAGCCATCGCCATCCTGCGCGCCGCGCAGGCCGTGCAGTGGGCGCCGATACAGCACAACCACACTCTGCACGACCGCGCCAGCTACCGCTACTTCTGGCAGGTCATCACCCGCGCCCGGCGCATGGCCGCGGCAGGCGGCCCGGCCCTGCTCGCCGACGTGCAAGACACCTGGTTCACCGCATGATGCAAATCTTTGCCCTGTTGGCCGGTCTGTGCCTGCTGGCCACCGCCGCCAGCCCCGTGCACGCCCAGCAACTGAAGCTGCGGATCCTGGAAACAACCGACGTCCACATGAGCCTGATGGCCTGGGACTACTACCAGGACAAGCCGGCGCAGGAGTACGGGCTGGAACGTACCGCCACTCTCATCAAGGAAGCTCGCGCCGAAGTGAAGAACGCGCTGCTGTTCGACAACGGCGACCTGCTGCAGGGCAATCCGCTGGGTGACTACATCGCCAAGGTCAAGCCGCTGCAGCCGGGGCAGGTGCACCCGGCCTTCAAGGTGATGAACGCCCTGGGCTACGACGCCGGCAACATCGGCAACCACGAATTCAACTACGGCTTGGCCTTCCTGCGGCAGTCGCTGGCCGGCGCGGCCTTTCCCTACGTCAACGCGAACATCGTCATCGACGACGACAAGGGCAAACCGGACGATGCGAAGAATGCCTTCACTCCCTACGTCATCCTGACGCGAACGTTCACCGACGAGGCTGGCGCGAAGCAGACGCTGAAGATCGGCGTGCTGGGTTTCGCGCCGCCGCAGGTGATGCAGTGGGACCGCAGCAACCTGCGGGGCTTGGTTGCTGCGTTGGACATCCCGGCCACCGCGCGCAGGCTGATCCCGCGCATCAAGGCCGAGGGCGCCGACGTGGTCGTGGTCATCGCACATTCGGGTTTCGAGCGTGGCGAGACGGTCTTCTTTGCCGAGAACACCGTGGCCCGGCTGGCCGAGATTGCCGGCGTTGATGCCATCCTGTTCGGCCATTCGCATGGCGAATTTCCGGGGCGTTTCTTCAACAGCCATCCCAAGGTGGACCTGGCACGGGGCACCATCAACGGCGTGCCCGCCGTGATGCCCGGCTTCTGGGGCAGCCACCTGGGCGTCGTCGACCTGACGTTGGACAAGGCCGGCAGCACGTGGAAAGTCAGCGCCAGCCTGGCCGCCTTGCGGCCGGTGTACGACCGCGCGGCGCGCCGGTCGCTGGCCGCACCCGACCCGGCGGTGGCCGCGCTGATCAAGACCGAACACGAAGGCACGCTGGCCTATGTGCGCGGCACGGTGGCCAGCACGGCGGTGGCCATCCAGAGTTATTTCGCGCAGGTAGCCGACGACCCGTCGGTGCAGGTCATCTCCAACGCGCAACTGGCCTACGGCCGCAAGGCGCTGGCGGGCACGGCCCACGCCCAGCTGCCGCTGCTGTCGGCTGCCGCGCCTTTCAAGACCGGCGGCCGCGGCGGCGGCGGCAGCAACTACACCGACATCCCCGCCGGGCCGATCGCCGTGCGCAACGTGGCAGATTTATACGTCTACCCCAACACCGTGAAGGTGGTGAAGCTGAGCGGCGCGCAGGTGCGCGAATGGCTGGAATTTTCGGCCGGTGCCTTTAACCGTATCGACCCCGCGGGTGCGCCGGAACAGAGCCTGATCAACCCGGCCTTCCCAAGCTACAACTTCGACACGCTGGACGGCGTGAGCTACCGCTACGACCTGACCCAGCCGGCCCGCTACAACCGCGACGGCAAGCTGGTGGCGCCGCAAGCCCGCCGGGTGATCGACCTGCGCTACCAGGGACAGCCCATCGCCGAGCAGGGCGAATTCGCGGTGGTGACGAACAACTACCGCGCGTCCGGCGGGGGCAACTTCCCCACGCTGGACGGCACGCAGATCATTCTGGACGCACCCGATGAAAACCGCGAGGCGCTGCTGCAATACCTGCAAGCCGCCAAGACCGTCAACCCGGCCGCCGACGGCAACTGGCAGGTGCTGGCGGTGCCGGGCGTGAAGCTGCTGTTCACCTCTGGCAGCGGCGGCACCGCGCACCTGGCGCACCACCCGCAGGTGAGACTGTTGAAAGACAACGGCGACGGCAGCGCGCTTTACGAACTGGCGCCGTGAGCCTGGCTTTGCAGGGTCACTCAACCGCGACGCCGACGTCGCAGCGCGGCTTTGTTGTCGTCACGGTTGTGCTGATCGGCGCACTGCTGCTACTCGGCGCACTGGCGCTGGGTGGCGCTTTCGCCTGGTACGGCCGCGACCTGCCGCCGCTGGACAAGGCCACCGATTACCGGCCGCTGCAGCACCTGCAGATCCTGACTGCCGACGGCGTGGAAATCGCCCAGTTCGGCACCGAAAGGCGGCTCTTCGTGCCCATCGCCAAGATGCCCAGGCGGATCGGTGCAGCGGTGTTGGCCGTCGAAGACGACAACTTCTACAGCCACGCCGGCTTCAGCTGGCGCGGCATGGCCCGCGCCGTGGTCACCAAGCTGACCGGCGGTCGCACCGAGGGTGCATCCACCATCACGCAGCAGGTGGCGCGCACCTTCTTCCTCAGCACGCGGCGCACCCCCGAACGCAAGATCAAGGAAGCACTTCTGTCGCGGCAGTTGGAAAACACGCTCGGCAAGGACCAGATCCTGGAGCTGTACCTGAACCAGGTCTACCTGGGCCAGCGGGCTTACGGCGTGGGCGCCGCCGCGCAAATTTACTTCGGCAAACCGCTGGATCAGTTGACCGTGGCCGAGACCGCGATGATCGCCGGCCTGCCGCAGAACCCGATCCACGCCAACCCCGTCGCCAGCCCCGAACGCGCGGCCAAGCGGCAGCGATGGGTGTTGCAGCGCATGCTGAAAACGGGCTTGATCACACAAGCTGAACACGATGCGGCGCTGACTGAGAAGCTGGTGATCCGCAAACCCAGCTTCGTCAATGTGCATGCCGAACACGTCGCCGAAATGGCGCGGCTGGCGGTGGTGGAACGCCTGGGCGACAAGGCCTACACCGAGGGCGTGCGTGTGGTGACCTCGCTGCGCGCCGACGACCAGCGCGCGGCTTACGCGGCGCTGCGCAAGGCCGTCATCGCGCACGAGCGCAAGCAGCGCTGGCGCGGCCCCGAAGGCCAGGAGAACCTGCCCGACAACGCGGCCGAGGCCGAGCGTTTCACTGCCCTGGCTCTGAAGGACGCGCAAGACGACGAAGAGTTGCGCGTGGCGATGGTGCTGACGGCCACGCCGCGCGAAGTCACGGCACAACTGGCCAGCGGCGAAGTGGTGACGGTGCGCGGCGAAAGTCTGCGCTGGTTGCAGCCCGCGCTGGCCGCCACCGCGCCGAAAGACCTGGCCATACGCCGGGGCGCCGTGGTGCGGCTGCTGCAGGTGCCGGCCGCGCGGGGCAAAGCGCTGGAATGGGTGGTGACGCAATGGCCCGAAGCCAACGCCGCCTTCGTGGCGCTGGACCCCGACACCGGCCGCGTGCGCGCGCTGGTCGGTGGTTTCGACTTCAGCCGGGGCCAATTCAACCATGTGACGAATGGCGCGCGCCAGCCCGGCTCCAGTTTCAAGCCCTTTCTGTACTCGGCTGCTTTCGAACACGGCGTGATGCCCGAGACCCTGGTCAACGACGCGCCATTGACCCACGCCGACGGCAGCGCACCGGGTTGGGACCCGAAGAACAGCGACGGCCAGTACGCCGGCGAGATCAGCGTGCGCGAAGGCCTGGTGCGCAGCAAGAACCTGGTCAGCATCCGCCTGCTGCAGCACATCGGCCTGGGCCCGGCGCGCGACTGGCTGGCGCGCTTCGGTTTCGACCTGGCCAAGCAGCCCGAGAACCTGACGCTGGCGCTGGGCACCGGCAGCGTCACGCCGCTGCAGCTGGCCGCCGGCTATGCGGTGTTCGCCAACGGCGGGCATCACGTCACGCCGGTGCTGATCGAACGCATCACCGACGCGCAAGGCAAGCTGCTCTACGAAGCCGCGCCGCCGCCGCCGCTGAGCGAAGACAACCGCACGGTGCCTGCGCGCAATGTGTTCCTGGTCAATTCGCTGCTGGCGGAAGTGACGCGGCGCGGCACTGCGGCGCGCGCCCAAGCCACGCTGCAGCGGCCCGACCTGTACGGCAAGACCGGCACCACCAACGACGCGGTCGACGCCTGGTTCGGCGGCTTTGCGCCCGGGGCAGTGGCGGTGGCCTGGATGGGCTACGACGACCCGCAAAGCCTGGGTGAAGGCGAGTCGGGCGGCGGGCTGGCGCTGCCGATCTGGATTGACAGCATGGCCCGCATGCTGCGCGGCGTGGCCGTGCGCTCGCTAATGGACTATTTGCCGCCCGAAGGCCTGGTGATGGTGGGCGGCGACTGGCGCTACAGCGAATGGGCCGAAGGCGGCTTTGTTCCGCGCGTGGGCAGACCGGCCGAGGCGGGCGTGTGGGCCGAGCCGGCGGCGTCGGCACCGCCACGCTGAGCGGCGCCTGCTGGCGACGACGCTGGGCTGACGTGTCAAGGACTCCTTTCATTCCGCGCACAGACGGCCAGACTTTCCCCGATGGCTGCCGCCCGCCGGGCATGACAGTCTCGACGACTCACCCCTTGTTTGCAAAGGCATCCATGCGTCCATCGTTGCGCCTGTTAGCGCTTGCTCGGTCCGGCACACCGTTGCTGGTTTTGATCGGCCTCGCCGGCTGCGCCAGCGGCCCTAGCCTACCCGCTGCACCCGAGGCCAGCCTGCTGCTGCAGCGCTCGGCCGCCGCCCTGGGCACAGTCTCGCTGCAGACGCTGACGGTCAGCGGCAAGGGCACTGGCGGCACCGTGGGCCAGGCTTACATGCCCGGCATGGTCTGGCCGGCGCTGAACTACAGCCTGCTGTCGCGCACGATGAACTTCGAGACCGGCGCCTTCCGCGAAGAGTTCGCGCGCAGCCGGGGCGAACCCACCGGCGGCGGCGCCACGCCGCTGCTGGGCATGGGCGAGGCCAAGGCGATCGGCTTTGCGCGCGACGGTTTTGCCTGGGGCCCGGCGTCCAACGGCGGCAACCCGGCGCCCGTGGCGCTGGACGGCCGCGTGCACGACCTGTGGACCGGCACGCCACAAGGCGCCATCTTGGCCGCGCAGCGCCACGGCGCCGTGGCCGGTGTGCGCATGGTGGGCGGGCAGGCGGTCTACACGCTCAGCTACACGGCGCCCGGCCAGTACGCGGCCACGCTGCTGCTGGACGCTGCCGGACTGATCACGCGCATCGAATCGACGCTGCCCAACCCGGTGCTGGGCGACATGGCCGTGGTCACCGAATTCAGCGACTACCAGGACATGGCTGGCCTGCGTTTTCCGGCGCGCATCCGGCAAAGCCAGGGCGGCTTTGCGGCCCTCGACATCCAGGTGATGGAGATGCAGCCGAACGTGCCGGCCGACTTCGCCGTGCCCGAGAACGTGAAGACCGCGCGCGAGAACGTCACCGTCGAGAAAGTGGCCGACGGCGTGTGGTTCCTGGCCGGCGGCTCTCACAACAGCGTGGCCATCGAACTTGCCGATCAGATCGTGCTGGTCGAGGCCCCGCTCTACGAAGGCCGCGCCAAGGCCGTGCTGGCCACGGCGGGCGGCCTGGTGGCGGGCAAGTCGGTGAAGACGGTCATCAACTCGCACCACCACTTCGACCACGCGGGTGGCCTGCGCACGGCCGTGGCCGCAGGGGCCGAACTGATCACCAGCGCGGCGGCACAGCCCTGGTACGAACGCAGCTTCGCCAACGCCAACCGCATCGCGCCCGACGCGCTGGCCGCCAGCGGCCGCAAGGCCAAGATCACCGGCATCAGCGGCAGCACGGTGCTGCGCGACCGCAACCGGCCGGTGGAGATCCACGAAATCCAGGGCAGCGCGCACGCCCAGGGTTTCCTGCTCGTCTGGCTGCCCAAGGAGAAGCTGCTGATCGAGGCCGACGCCTACACGCCCGGCCCACCCAACAGCCCGCCGCCGGCCGTGGCCAACGCCAATCAGGTCAACCTGGCCGACAACATCGCCCGACTGGGCATCACGCCCGAACGCATCCTGCCGCTGCACGGCCGCGTGGTGGCGGCCAGCGAGTTGTACGTGCAGATCGGGCGCAAGCCTTAGCGAACGGCGGCCGGGCGGGCGGGCGGGCGGGCGGGCTTTGAGAGGCTGTGCCGCTCGAATGCCAGTTGCGCATCACATTCATCTCTGCGGCCCGCAAGGTCGAACCAGAGATCGGCGATGCAGACAGGGCCCCAGAGGCTGTCCTGGCCTATGGCGAAATCGTCGCGAAGCTGCAAGCCCGAGCGTGTTGCAGCGGAACGGGCACCGCGCCTCATCCGCGCAGCCGCTGCAAGCACACCAGCTTCAGGGCCACTAACCGCCGGTCGCCTTCCGATCGTTTTGCTGCGACTTGGAAGTCAGCCGAATAGGCACCGCACCTGCCGCGCTGGCGCACAAGCGCAATCTCTGTGCGGCCTGGTCGCTCGCCTGGGTTGTCACCGGTCCTTCGACCTCGACCCAATGACCCGCAGGAAAGTGCAGCCTACGGCACGTAGAGCACTTCGTGGCTATGGAGTTGCTCATCGCGGCTCGCAACGACGAGGCCCTGGCCAAGGCTTTACGCCCGCACCTGCTGCAAGGCGAACTGGCCTTGGACGATTGGTGGTGCGACTACCTGCAACTCATGCGCTGGCCACGAGAGCGCCTGCTGGCCCTGCGTTCGGTTACCGTGGCGGCGCTGCCTGGGCTGTCGGTGGACTATGTGCTGCACCGAAGTGACGACGCGCACGCCCGGGCTGTGGCGTTGATGCGCGAGATATTTTCGCTGGTGGCAGCACAGCCCGTGGCAGCAGGCCCAGCTAGAGCAGATCGCTAACCTGCCTGCCCCACATGACCCACTCCAGATCCAGGATCACCGACCTGCCCACCATCAGGCCTACCGAGCGTCAAGCAGGTCAGGCCGACTTCGTGTCGAACATCAATAGCTCGACCCCCGCCTGCGCAAAGTTGGCAAGGTCACCGGAGGTGGCCACGCCCTGCGGTGAGGCCAGGGCGGTCTGGATGGCGGCCAGGCTGTCGAACTGCAACAGGGCCACCAGGTGCAGCCCCGATTCGCCGCCAGCCGGGGTGACCGGGCCGTTGCTGACGCGGTAGCTGCGCAGGCCCGGGATGGTCTTGGCCAGCGGCACGTGCTTGCCGAAGTAGTAGTCGTTGAAGGCCGCCACGTCGGCAGGCTTCTTGTACAGGGCGATGACTTGGGCCATGGATGACGCTCCGTTCAGCAGCCGCGATTCGGCTGTCTCCATGCTCGGATTGCGCCGCCACTTGCGCATCCGGCGGAACCCTCATCCACCGCCTTCAACCGGCAGTGATCAAGGCAACTCGGGCGCCACCGCCTCGCCGTAGTCCACCAGCGCTTCCAGCAGCGCCTGCGCGCGTTCGTCCTCGCGTTCAACGGCGGCTTCCGCCAGCGTGTCGATGCGCTCGAAGTAGGCGGCCAGCGTCATCGCGCCACCGGCGCCGTCGTGCAGGCGGTCGGCGCGGTGCTGCAGCCAGCGGGCCCGCTCTTCGTCGTTGAGCGTCTCGGCGAAGTTGCGGGCACGGTAGCGGAAGAGCAATTCGTCCAGTCGGCCGTCGTTGAAGGCCGGGCGCTTGCCGGCCAGTTGGTCGCCGCGCAGCTCGCGCAGGCGTTGCAGCGTGCGGCGGTCGTCGTTGTTGACGAAGCCGCCGTACAGGTCTTCATCGACATCAGGCGCGGGGTGGTCGGGCCGGGCGTAGACCTGGGCCCATAGCGGGTCGAGTTCCCGGCCGATGGCGGCCGCGAATTCGGCGTGTTGCAGGGCCTGCGCTACGTCCAGGTTCCAGCGCGCCGCCACCGGCTCGACGGTGCGCAGATTGCCCACGACGATCGGCGATTTGTTGACGTGTATGGTCTTGATCGGCAAGCGCAATTCGCCCTTGGGCAGTTCACTCTGCCGCGTGTACAGGCGGCGGCGTACCGTTTCGGCGTCCAGGCCCTGCAGTTCGCGGGGGTCGCGCGACAGGTCCCAGACGATGAGCTCGTTCTTGTTCGTCGGGTGCGGCGCCAACGGCCACACGATGGCCAGGTTGCCGCGTTCCACCGGATAGCGGGTGGACAGGTGCACGAAGGGGCGCGGGTTCTGATACGCGCCGACCTCGGCCCACACCGCGTCCTTCTTGTGCAGGCGCAGGCAGAAGTCCCACAGCTTGGGGTTGTGATTTTTGATCAAGCGCGCAAGGGCCAGGGTCGCGCGCACATCCGACAGCGCGTCGTGCGCCGCTTCGTGGCCGATGCCGTTGGCTTTTGTCAGGTGTTCCAGGCGGAAGCTGGGCCGGCCGGCCATTTCGCCTTCGGTGTAGGTCGGCCAGGCGATGCCCGCGGGCCGCAGCGCCCAGGTGGTGCGCACCACGTCCATCAGGTCCCAGCGGCCGCAGCCGTTTTGCCATTCGCGGGCATAGGGGTCGATCAGGTTGCGCCAGAACAGGAAGCGCGTGACCTCGTCGTCGAAACGGATGCTGTTGTAGCCCACGCCGATAGTGCCGTCGCGCGCCAGTTCGCGTTCGATGACGGCGGCGAATTCGCGTTCGCAAACGCCGTGCTGCAGCGCGTGCTGCGGCAGGATGCCGGTCAGCAGAACGGCCTCGGGGTCGGGCAGGCTGTCGGGGCAAGGCTGGCAATAGACCATCACCGGCTCGTCGATCTCGTTCAGCTCGGCGTCGGTGCGCACGCCGGCGAACTGCGCCGGGCGGTCGCGGCGCGGCTCGCGGCCGAAGGTTTCGTAGTCATGCCAGAAGAAGGTGCTTGCAGCCATGCGATCCACGATAGCGCAAGCGCTGCGCAGCAGTCCTGCGGCGAGGTCTAGACTCGCGCGCTTCGCTTGGCCCACCTTGCGCTGACACCCGCTGCCATGACCACCACAACCGCCAACCGCCTGCCCGCCGACGCCGGCACCTGGCTGGGCCACCCCAAGGGCCTGTTCGTGCTGTTCATGACCGAGATGTGGGAGCGCATGAGCTACTACGGCATGCGTTCGCTGCTGGTGCTGTACATGGTCAACCACCTGTTCGTGCGGCCCGACGCCGGCGCCGAGGTGCTGGGCTTCAACGCGCTGAAACTGTCGCTGGAATCGGCCTTCGGCGTGATGACGCCGCAAGCCCTGTCGTCGCAGGTCTACGGCCTGTACACCGGCTTCGTCTACTTCACGCCCTTCCTGGGTGGGCTGCTGGCCGACAAGCTGCTGGGTCGCCACCGCGCGGTCGTCATCGGCGGTGTGCTGATGGCCATCGGCCACTTCCTGATGGCCGTGGAAGCACTGTTCTTCCCGGCGCTGATGTTCCTGATCCTGGGCAACGGCTGCTTCAAGCCCAACATCAGCACGCAGGTCGGCGGGCTCTACGCACCCGGCGACCCGCGGCGTGACCGCGCGTTTTCCATCTTCTACGTCGGCATCAACCTGGGCGCCTTCATCGCGCCGCTGATCTGCGGCACGCTGGGCCAGGTGGTGGGCTGGCACTGGGGTTTCGCGTCGGCCGGCGTGGGCATGCTGATCGGCCTGGGCTTTTACCTGATGAACCGCGACAAGCTGCCGTTGGAACCGGTGCCTGTCAGCAAACCGGGCGCGCCGGCGCTGGGCGTGGCGGCCTTTGTCGTCGGTGTGCCGCTGGGCATTGCGGTGCTGCTGTGGCTGATCACGCTGCCGCCCGCAGTGCCCATCGGTCTGGCCGTGCTGGTCGTCGCGTCGGGGGTGTGGTGGATGCTGCGCCTGCCGAAAGACGAGCGCCCGCGAGTCATGGCCATCGTCGCAGCCTGTCTGGTCATCTCGGCATTCTGGGCGGTGTACGAGCAACAGGGCAACACCATGCAGCTGTGGGCCGACCAGAGCACGGTCTGGCCGACGGTCTTCGGCCTCACGATCCCGTCCACCTGGTACCAGTCCTTCAACCCTTTCATGATCTGGTTGCTGGTGCCGCCGCTGAACCTGCTGTGGGCGTGGCAGGCCCGGCGCGGCAGCGAACCGAGCAGCCTGAACAAGATGGCCATCGGCTGCGTGCTGCTGGGGCTGGGCTTCGTGGTGATGATCGTCGCGTCGCAGGGCATGGCGCCAGGGGCGCAGCGCAGCCTGTTGTGGCTGCTGGCATCGACCGCCATCTTCACGCTGGGCGAGGTCTACCTGTCGCCCATCGGCCTGTCCTTCGTCACCAAGGTGGCACCGGCGCGCATCGTGTCGATGATGATGGGCGTTTGGTACCTGTCCAGCTTCATCGGCAACTACATGACCGGCTACCTCGGCACCTACTACGAGACCATCTCGCACACCGCCTTCTTCGTCATGCTGACGACGATTGCCGTGGTAGCCGGGCTGGTGCTGTTCGTGATGGCCCGGCCGCTGGACAAGATCGTCGGCGCGCACGACCGGCAGCAGGCGGCGTAACGGGGCCGGCAAGGTTGGCGCTGAGAATGCCGCAGCGAATGCCGCAGCGAATGCCGCAGCCGCAGCCGCGGCCCGTGCCGTTACTTCCGCGCCCTACTTCTTCTTGCCCGACTTGCCCTGCAGCGCTTCCTGCATGCCGATCAGCACGCCGCTGACCATTGCCGTATAGCTTTCGGCCAGCGCCTGCGCGGCGCGCATCGAAGCCGCCCGCGTGCTGCGCATCGCAGTCTGCATCTGCTCGGCCATGTCCTGGGCGGTGCTGGCCGCCTTGGCACCCGACAGCGTGCCGCCCAACTGCATCTTTTCCAGCACCGGGCCCCAGGCGCCGGCCATCGGCGAGCCAGCGCCGGCAGCAGCCTTTTTCACCGCGCTGAACATTGCGTCTTCCATCTTTTCCAGGTCGCCCAGCGCCTTGGTCATGTGCTTGTCGCGCATGTCAACGCCCTGCGCCATCAGCGTGGTCAACGCCGTGCGGTTGGCGTCTACGGCCTTCAGCAATGCATCGTCCATACCGCGCACGGCCTGGTCCAGCAGGGCTTCTGGGTTGATGGCGCCCGTGCCACCCAGGCCGGCCATTGCGTTCCTGGCCGCACCGGTGCTGGCCGCTTCGGCCACCGTCTTCAACACGTCCTTGATGTTCTTCAGCGTCAGCTCGCGACCCTGCAGCGCAGCCATCGTGGCCTCGGCGGTGGCCTTGCGCACCTGCTCGCCCTGCTTGGCGGTGGCGGCTTCGAATTGGGCGATCAGGGCTTCGGCGTCGAACAGGGGTTTGGCCATCGGGGTCTCCTGGCGGGTTTGTGGAATACCCCGATGCTCGCATCCACCCGCAGCGGCGGCAAGTGCAGGCCTGCCTGCTGCCGCGCACTGTGGCGCCCTGTCCGCAGTGTCAGGCAGATGCAAGCGGCGCCTGTTCGTCCAGCGTCAGCGTGGAGGAAGCCTGTTCAGCGCCACCCAGCCCGTCGTGGCTGACCACCACCCACACCGCGGCCGTTCCGGCGGCGAAGGCTGCAGCCGGCCGCACCTTGCGTTGCGTGCCGGTCGACGTTCGCGCAGGCCCTTGGCCATGAGAGGCGCCAGATCCAGTTCCGTGGCGACGGTCAGTGCCGTGGTCGTGTCAAAGCACGGGACCAGGCTGAACGCACCGGCCAGCCGCCGCAGCGTGCTTCACACGGCCAGCGCGGGCTCGCGATGTGTGGCGAAGGCCACGCTGTCGGCGTGCAGGCCGGGCGTCAACAGCCGTTCGATCAGTTCGCGCACGCTGCGTATCTGATGACCGAATGGCAACGCGCCTGCCCCACGGAAAAACAGACCCGTCTTGACGTCACCGCGCAGCGCGGCGGCCAGCTGGTTGTCGATGCAGAACTGGCCCCAGCCCGGCAAGCCGTCGCGCAAGCCACACTGCGCCAGGCAATCGAAAGCCTTGGTGCAGTGCGCCTTGCGGTGGGCCACGGCCTGCAGCCTGGCTTCAGCACCCAGGTAGGCGCGCAGCCAGGGCGTGCCCACTGCGCGGGCGGGCAAGCCCGCCACGCTGGTGAATTCGACCAAGTCTTCCTGTTTCGCCTGGGCCAATACACGTTTGAAGGCGGCGTGTGCGTCGCTCTCGGTGGTCACCGCGAACGCGGTGCCGAGTTGCGCACCGGCTGCGCCCAGCGACTGCAGGCGCAGGATGTCTTCGCAGCTGCCGATGCCGCCGGCGGCGATCAGCGGCACGTCGTTCTCGATGCCGGCAGACCGCAGGAAGGCGCGCGACTGCGGCAGCACGTTGTCCCAATCGAAGCGCGGGTCGTTCAGGTCGGCCACGCGGGCCGCACCGAGATGACCGCCAGCGAGCCGCGGGTGTTCGATGACGATGGCGTCGGGCAAACGCTTCTTGCGTTCCCACTTCTTCACGATCAGCGCCACGCCGCGCGCGTCGCTGAGGATGGGAATCAGCGCCACGCGCGGGTGGTCCTGCGCCAAGTCGGGCAGGTCCAGCGGCAGACCGGCGCCGACCACGACGGCATCGATGCCGGCTTGCAGTGCGCACTTGACGGTTGCTGCGTAGGCGCTGACGGCGCGCATCACGTTGATTGCCAGCAGGCCGCGGCCGCCGCTGATCTGCCGTGCGGCTGCGATCTCACGAG
Source organism: Betaproteobacteria bacterium (assembly GCA_043716645.1). Lineage (GTDB taxonomy): Bacteria > Pseudomonadota > Gammaproteobacteria > Burkholderiales > Burkholderiaceae_C > Rubrivivax. The sequence goes on from JAYSYH010000331.1 coordinate 17,795, forward strand.
GGATCGCTTCCAGGTTGGCAGCGTCGATGGCCTGCTTGGCGTTCGCACCCATGCCCAGGCCAGTGGTTCGCGCCATCAGATCGGGGTGCTGGCGACGCAGATCCACACTGCTGATGGTGCCGACTGCGCCCAGAGCGGCCACGCTGCCGGCCAGCCGGTGCGCCGAAATGCCCACCCCCATGCCGCCCTGCACCACCGGCAACAAGCAGCGGCCCTTCAAGGCCAACGCACGCAGCCCGCTGGCAGCCAACTGGGCAGCCAGACGCCTTTCCAGATCGCCGGGCGGGGCCTGGGTTGCCGTGGCATTCAATGCAGCACCAGCACCGGCAGTTTGCTGCGCGACAACACGTTTTTGGTGTGCGACCCGAACAGCAATTCGCCGAAGGTGCTGCGGCCGTGGGTGACCATCACGATGAGGTCGCAACCGAAGCTTGTGGCGGCTTCGACGATCGACTCGTCCACCGAACCGGTGCGGCGGAATTCGCCTGTGAAGGGCACGCCCGCCTCGGCAGCTTGCACGGCGAAACGGGCCAGCGCGTCGTTGGCATGGGCCTCGGTGCGCTCGCGGTGTTCTTCGGCGGTGCGCGTGTAGGTGGTGACGTTGGTGGTCTCGTTGGGAAGCGGCGGCAGCGGTTCGGCCACGAAAGCGGTGATGCGCGCGCCCAAGGCAACCGCCAGACCCAGGCTGGTGTTAGCAGCGCGCTCAGACAGTTCGCTGCCGTCAATGGGAACCAGGAGGTGTTTGTACATGGTGAGCCTTTCTGCAAACCGAAGAAGGTTCGGTGGCGATCCGCTCAGTGTAGGAGCGCAGCCCATCGTCGGGTTGACCACCGTCAATGAAGGGCGCCGGATAATTCAGACGCCCCCATCCGGTTATCAGCCGATACGAAAGCCCCCGCATGAACCGTGTTTTCAACTTCAGCCCCGGCCCCGCCGCCCTACCCGAAGCGGTGCTGCAGCAGGCCGCCGACGAGATGCTGGACTGGCACGGCACCGGCATGTCGGTGATGGAGATGAGCCACCGCGGCAAAGCTTTCATGGGCATCGCCGAAGAAGCCGAAGCGCTGCTGCGTGAACTGCTGAGCGTGCCGGCCAATTACAAGACGCTGTTCATGCAGGGCGGCGCCATCGGCGAAAACGCCATCGTTCCGATGAACCTGCTGCGCGACCACGCCAGCGCCGACTACATCGACACCGGCGCTTGGAGCCTGCGGTCCATCGAAGAGGCGCGCAAGTACGGCGGGGTGAACGTGGCTGCCAGCAGTGCCGGCACGAACTACACCACCATCCCGCCGCGCGGCACCTGGCAGCTGGACCCGGCTGCTGCCTATGTGCACATCTGCAGCAATGAAACCATCGGCGGGGTGGAATACGCGCAGCCGCCCGATGCGGCGGGTCTGAAAGGCGTGCCGCTGGTCGCCGACATGTCCAGCAGCATCCTGTCGCGGCCGGTGGACGTGGCGCAATACGGGCTGATTTACGGCGGCGCGCAAAAAAACATCGGCCCTGCCGGGCTGACCCTGGTGGTCGTGCGCGACGACCTGATCGGACACGCCCTGCCTTGCACGCCCAGTGCTTTTGATTACAAGGTGGTGGCCGACCACGACAGCATGTTCAACACCCCGCCCACCTACGCGATCTACATCGCCGGACTGGTCTTCAAGTGGATCAAGAACCATGGCGGCCTGGCTGCGATGGAAGTCCGCAACAGGCGCAAGGCGGCGTTGCTGTATGGCCAACTGGACAGCACGCCTTTCTACAAAATACCGGTGGCACGCGATTGCCGCAGCCTGATGAACGTGCCTTTTTTCCTGCACGACGCTGCACTGGACGCGGCCTTCCTGCAAGGTGCCGAAGAGCGCGGCATGGTGCAACTCAAAGGTCACCGCATCGTCGGCGGCATGCGCGCGTCGATCTACAACGCGATGCCGCTGGCGGGGGTGCAGGCGCTGGTCGATTACTTGAAAGAGTTCGAAAAGCTTCACGCGTGAAGCTTCCGCGCCGAAGGCGCGCTGCCGGCAGCGCGCAACGATCAGGGCGCGGAGGCCGCACGGTCAGCGCGGGCGGCACCTTGCGCTCGTTTCATCTGGCGCTTGGGCGGCACCACCGTCGTCAGTTCCCGCAACTCGCCACCAGCGGCCACGCTGCCCGTCACCGTGCCTTCACCCTGCGCCATGCGTTCGCAGACGGCGCGTTCCGCACCTTCAGGCTGTGCTTGGCAGCGCTGCATCAGGTTGTCGCGCAGTACTTGCGGCGTCTCTGTCGTCAGCAGCCCTTTGCGCGCCGCGTCACGTGCCGCAACGGCCTCGTGCAAGCAGGTTTTCTGGTCCTGCTGGGTACGGCCCGCGAGGCAGTCGGCGCGTTCGCTCTGGTACAGCGCTTCAGGGCTGCCGGCGGTAGCGCTGGCCGCTTCGGCAAACATGGGGCTGAGCGCAGCTGCCAGCACCAAAGTGGCAGCGCAAGCACCGGTGCTGGGTCGGGAGAAAAGCAGATCTCGAAACATGGTGAACACCTATCAGGCGGTTTCAACAGTCATTAGCTTGTGCTCAACAGGCGGCGCAGTCTGTGCGCAGCCACACACCCGCGCCGCCCTTGGGGCGGCGGCGCGGCGCGCGTTTAAAGGCGCTCGAAGACCGCCGCGATGCCCTGCCCACCACCGATGCACATGGTCACCAGCGCGTAGCGACCCCCTGTGCGGTGGAGCTCGTAAATCGCCTTGGTGGCCAGGAAAGCGCCGCTGCAACCGATCGGGTGACCCAGCGCAATCGCGCCGCCATTGGGGTTGACCTTGCCCATGTCGAACTCCAGCCCACGCGCCACAGCGATGGCTTGCGCGGCGAAAGCTTCGTTGCTTTCGATCACGTCCATCTGGTCCAGCGTCAGCCCGCCTTTCTTCAGCGCCAGCTTGGTCGCCGGAATCGGACCTTCACCCATGATCTCGTTGGGCACGCCGGCGACCGCGTAGCTGACCAGCCGGGCCATCGGTTTGTGGCCGGCAGCCGTCGCCACAGTGGCATCGGCCAACACGAAGAAGGCGGCGCCGTCATTGATGCCCGAGGCATTGCCGGCCGTTACCGAACCGTCTTTCTTGAACGCCGGCTTCATCTTGCCCAACGTTTCCAGCGTGGTGCCGACCTTCACGTGTTCGTCGGTGTCGAAAACGACTTCGCCCTTGCGGGTCTGCCTGACGATGGGCACGATCTGGCTCTTGAAGCGGCCCTCAGAAATGGCCGCCGCCGCCTTGCGGTGCGAGTCCACCGCCAACTGGTCCTGCTGTTCGCGGGTGATGCCCCACTTGGTGGCCAGGTTCTCGGCGGTAATGCCCATGTGGCCCACACCGAAGGGGTCGGTCAGCGTGGCCACCATCGTGTCGATCAACTTGGTGTCACCCATGCGCGCGCCGTTGCGCATCGCAGCACTGAGGTAGCCGCCGCGACTCATCACTTCCACGCCGCCGCCCACGCCGTAATCGCAATCGCCCAGCAGGATGTTCTGCGCTGTCGTGACAATGGCCTGTAGGCCTGAGCTGCACAGTCGGTTGACCGACATCGCCACGCTGTCCATCGGCAAGCCGGCCTGGATGCTGGCCACCCGCGCCACATAGGCGAAGCGGCTTTCGGTCGGGATGGTGTTGCCCACCGTCACGTAGTTGATCGATTTCGGGTCGACACCCGAGCGTTCGACGGCCGCCTTCATCACGGTGCCGGCCAACTCGGCCGGTTCGATGTCGGCCAAGCCGCCGTTGAAAGTTCCGATGGCTGAGCGGGCTGCGCCGAGCACCACCACGTCACGTTGGGCCATGTCTTGTCTCCTGGAGTTGGGATGGGGTTGTTACTGCGGGTTGTTACTGCGGGTTGTTACTGCGGGTCGTCAGTGCGTCCGCCGGCTGCAGTGGACGCCCCGCGGCTGGCAGCTGGCTTACACGCACAGCGCGCCGCGCATCATCGCGCAACTGGGGAAGGGGGCCCGGCGCCAAGGTCAGCAACTGCGCCACCACCGCCAGCGCAATCACCGACGGCTCCTTGCCACGGATGCCCGGCAACCCGATCGGACAGACCATGCGCGCCAGCAGCGCGTCATTGACCCCACGATGCCGCAACCGACTCTCGAAGCGCGCGCGTTTCGTGGCTGAACCGATCAGGCCGAACCAGGCGAAGTCGCCGCGCGCCAGCACGGCTTGCGTAATGCGCAGGTCGAGATCATGGCTGTGGGTCAGCACCAGAAAGCAGCTGCCTGCTGCCGCCTTCGCCACTTCGGCGTCGACCGGTTCGACGCAGAGGCGTTCGATGTGCGGCGGCAGCAGCCCGGATGGGAATTCCGTTTCGCGTTCGTCGATCCACTGCACGCGGCAATCGATATCGGCCAGCAGCTTCACGATGGCCCGGCCGACATGCCCGGCGCCGTAGAGCTGCAGCGTGAAACGCGGCGGTGGCAGCGTCCAGTTGTTCGCGTCCACGGCCTGCAACGGCGTGTAGCGCAGGTCCAGCGCACCGCCGCAGCACTGGCCCAGCGACGGCCCCAGCGCGACATGCTGCAAGCGTTCGCCAACGGCCCCGCGCAGCATGCCACGCGCGGCTTCGATGGCTTGCAGTTCAAGGTGCCCGCCGCCGATGGTGCCCTGCACCGTATCGGCCGAAACCAGCATGCGCGTGCCGTCACCGCGCGGCACCGAACCGCGCGCGGCGCTCACTTCCACCAGCACGGCCGGCGTGGCTGCGGCCTGCCAGCGCAGCGCTTTGGCCTGCAGTTGGGCGGGCGTCACGCCGGGGTGTGCCCAGCTGCCTGCACAGCCGTCTGGACGAAGGTCACGGCGCGCAGGATGGCCTCGCTGGTGGCCGGCGCCTGCAACGGCGGGTTGACGCGGTGGCCCGCTGCGGCCGAAACCGCATCGCGGATCGCGAAGAACACGCTGAATGGCAACAGCAGCGGCGGTTCACCGACGGCCTTGCTGCGGTGGATGCTGTCCCGCACGTTCGGCCGGTTGAACAACCGCGTGTTCAGCACGGCCGGGCAGTCGTTGGCGGTGGGGATCTTGTAGGTGCTGGGCGCGTGGGTGGTCAGCGTGCCGGCCTTGGCCGAGCCGTCGGCCGGGTGCCACACCAGCTCTTCCATGGTCAGCCAGCCCATGCCCTGGATGAACGCGCCTTCGATCTGGCCGATGTCCAGCGCCGGGTTCAGCGAGGTGCCGGCGTCTTGCAGCAAGTCGGCACGCAACAGCCGCCATTCGCCGGTCAGCGTGTCCACCAGCACTTCGCTGACGGCCGCGCCGTAGGCGTAGTAGTGGAAAGGTCGGCCCTGCAACGTGGCGCGGTCCCAGCTGAGGCCGGGCGTGGCGTAGAAGCCGTCGCTCCACAGTTGCACGCGGGCGAAGTAGGCGGCGTTCACCACGTCGGCGAAGGGCAACGTCTGCCCGTTGACGGCGACGCGGTCGTCGGCAAACAGCACATCGTCCGCAGCCCCGCCCCACTTGCCCGCGGCAAACGCGGCCAGCCTTTCGCGGATCTGCCGCGCCGCGTTCTGCGCCGCCTTGCCGTTCAGGTCACTGCCCGTGCTGGCTGCGGTGGCGCTGGTGTTGGCGATCTTCTGGGTGTCGGTGGCCGTGCTGCGCACGCGCGCCAACGGCAGGCCCAATTCATGCGCCACCACCTGCGCCACCTTGGTGTTCAGGCCCTGGCCCATCTCGGTGCCGCCGTGGTTCACCAGCACGCTGCCGTCGGTGTAGACGTGCACCAGCGCGCCGGCTTGGTTCAGGTGCACGACGTTGAAGCTGATGCCGAATTTCAGCGGCGTCAGCGCGATGCCTTTCTTCAGCACCGGGCTGGTCGCGTTGAACGCGGCGATAGCCGCGCGGCGGCTGACGTAGTCGCTGGTGGCGACCAATTCGTCGGTCAATTCGCGAATGATGTTGTCGTCCACCACCTGCCCGTAAGGTGCAACGTTGTTCATGTCCGTGCCGTAGAAATTCGCGCGGCGCACATCCAGCGGATCCTGGCCCAAGGCACGGGCCACGCTGTCGATCAGGTACTCGACGGCGATGGCGCCCTGCGGCCCGCCGAAGCCACGGAAGGCGGTGTTGCTCTGGGTGTTGGTCTTGCCGCAATAGCCGTGCAGCGCCACGTGCGGCAGCCAGTAGGCGTTGTCGAAGTGGCACAGCGCCCGCGTCATCACCGGGCCTGAAAGGTCGGCCGAATGGCCGGCGCGGCTGACGAGCGTGGCCTCGGCACCGAGGATGCGGCCGGCAGCGTCATAGCCGACCTCGGCTTCGACATGGAAGCAGTGGCGGCGGCCGGTGATCATGAAATCGTCGTCGCGATCGATGCGCAGCTTCACCGGAACCTTCAAGCGTGCGGCGGCGACAGCGGCCACGCAGGCGAACAAGCCCGACTGCGATTCCTTGCCACCGAAGCCGCCGCCCATGCGCCGGCATTCCACCTGCACCGCGTGCGCCGGACGGCGCAGCGCCTGGGCCACCAGGTGCTGCATCTCGCTGGGGTGCTGGGTGCTGCACAGCACTTTCATGCCGCCGTCTTCCTGCGGCAACGCATAGCTGATCTGGCCTTCCAGATAAAACTGTTCCTGGCCACCGACGTCGAAACTGGCCTTCAGCCGGTGCGGCGCTGCCGCGATGGCCGCCTGCGCCTGGCCGCGTTGCAGGTGGACAGCCGGCACCACGTATTGTTGCGCGGCGTGCGCGGCCTGCGGCGTCAGGATGGGCGGCAGCGCCCGCGCGCGGATCACAGCCTTCGCGTTCGACGCCGCACGGCGTGCTGCGTCGCGGGTGGTGGCGATGACCGCGAAGACCGGCTGGCCGACGTAGCGCAACGTGTCGCCCGCCTCACCGGCCAGGATCGGGTCGTCGTGCACCAGCGAACCGCAGTCGTTGACGCCAGGGATGCCGCTGGCGGTGAACACGTCCACCACGCCCGGCAGCGCCCGGATGGCAGCGACATCGATGGCCTCGATCACGCCATGCGCGATGGGTGACAGGCCCAGCGCAGCGTGTAGCGTGCCGGCCAGTTCGGGCAGGTCGTCGGTGTAGGGCGCGGCGCCGGCCACGTGCAAGTGGGCCGATTCATGCGGGCGGCTGACACCGACCTGGATGTAGGCCTGCGGCGCGGCGGGCTCCGAGGTCAGGCACGACGGCAGGTCGACAGGCTTGTTCACGTGGTTTCCTCGCGCGCCCAGACGGTCGTCACATGGGCCGGCAGCGGGTCGGTGGCCCGCGTTTCCAGCCAGGCGCGGCGCAACAGGTTTTGCGCCACCTGCAGCCGGTAAGCGGCGCTGGCGCGCATGTCGGACAGCGGCGTGAAGTCGCGCGCCAGCGCGGCTTGTGCGACCTGCAGCGTGGCCTCGGACCAGGGCTGGCCGCGCAGCACGGCCTCGGTCTGCCAGGCCCGCTGCACGGTGCCGGCCAGACCGCCGCAGGCGATGCAGACGGCCGAAATGTTCTCGCCGTCCAGCTCCAGGGACAAGCCCATGCACACAGCCGAGATGTCGCTGTCGAAGCGCTTGCTGATCTTGTAGCCGCGCACCTGCTGCGGGCGCGCGCTGCGGCGCGGTACGGCGATGGCCTGCACGAATTCGCCGGGCTGCAGCGCGTTGTGCATGTAAGCCAGATAAAAATCCTCCAACGCCAGGCTGCGCCCTTCATCACCCCGCCGCAAAACGATGCGAGCACCCAGTGCGATCAAAACGGGCGCAGCGTCGCCGATCGGCGAACCGTTGGCCACATTGCCACCCATCGTGCCCACGCTGCGCACCGGCAGCGACGCGAAGCGCAAGCCGACCTCGCGCAGGCTGGGCCATTCGGTGGCGAGCGCGGCCCAGGCCGCTTCCAGCGTTGCGGCCGCGCCGATGTGCAGGGTGGATGCATCGGCCACCACAGTCTGCAGTTCGGCCACGTTGCCGATGTAGATCAGTTCGCCCAGTTCACGAAACTGCTTGTTCAGCCACAGACCGATGTCGGTGCTGCCGGCCAGCACGCGGGCTTGTGGCTTTGCGGCGCGCAGGGCCGCGAAAGCCGCCAAGGTGCGTGGCGCGTGGAACGCGCCAGTGATCGACAAGGGCGCGTCGGCTCGCAGCGCCTGCAATGCGTCGCGCACGGGTTGGCGGTCAAGCAACACAGCAGGGCCCACGAACATCTGCTGGCCTGCGTCCAGGATGGGCCGGTAGCCGGTGCAGCGGCAAAGGTTGCCCGACAGGTCGTCAGCCAACTGCTGACGCGTGGGTACCGTGCCGGCTGCCTGGTGGCGTTCGTAGCAGGCCCACAGCGACATCACAAAACCCGGCGTGCAGAAGCCACATTGCGAGCCATGACAGGCCACCAGCGCGTTTTGTGCCGGGTGCGGCGTGGCACCGTGCGGGCTGTTCGCCGTGGCCACGTCTTCCACCGCAAACAGCGCCTTGCCATCCAGCGTGGGCAGGAATTGGATGCAGGCATTGACCGGCTTCAGCGTCAACGCGCCGAACGCGTCCAATTCACCGACCACCACCGTGCAGGCCCCGCAGTCGCCCTCGGCACAGCCTTCCTTGGTTCCGATGCAGCGGGCGTCTTCGCGCAGCCAGTTCAGTACCGTGCGGGGGGCTGAAGCGAGTGAAGCGGGTGAAGCGGGTGAAAGGGCTGCAGGCCCTGCCACCTCGACGACGGCGCCTTGGTGCCAGAAGCGGATGGGGCGCGGCGGTGTCGTCATCGGTCAGGGCTTTCGGTCGGCCAACGGCGTAGCCTGGATTGTGCGTGGCAGCGCGGCGCAAGTGTGGGGCCGTGCCGGGCGGTGCGGTTGCTGGCCTACCATCCGCGAGGACGACAGCAAACCGTTCGTCAGGAGTCTGACCCTTGCTCGCCATCCGCGCCGACTTGCTGGATTTCACCGCCACGCCGACCTGGCAAAGCACGGACACGGCCGGCGTGCGCTTTCGCCCCGACCACTGGCTGCTGGTGGGTGACGACGGCCGCATCCTGGGCGCCCAGACCGCCGACCCAGGCCCCGATTTCGAGCGCCACGACCACCGCGGCCGGCTGCTGCTGCCGGGCTTCATCGACACCCACGTGCATGCGCCGCAGCTGGACGTCATCGCCAGTTACGGCACGGGCCTGCTCGACTGGCTGGACACGTACACCTTTCCGGCCGAATTGCGCCACACCGACTCGGCTGTGGCGGCCGACGGCGCCGCGCGTTTCGTGGACGCGCTGCTGGCCCACGGCACGACGGCCGCGGTGGTTTTCCCGACGGTGCACGTGGCGTCCACCGAAGCGCTGTTCCAGGCAGCCACGGCGCGCAATATGCGACTGATCGCCGGCAAGGTGCTGATGGACCGCCACGCACCCGACGGCCTGCTGGACGCCAGCTTGGACGTGGCAGACGCCGAACGCCAATGCGAAGCACTGATCCACCGCTGGCACGGCCAGGGCCGCAACGCCTACGCCGTGACCATTCGTTTCGCCGTCACCAGCACGCCCGCGCAGCTGGCGATGGCCGGTGCTTTGGGCCGCCGTCACGCCGGCCTGTACATGCAGACCCACGTTGCTGAAAACCAGGACGAAGTGCGCCGGGTGGCCGAGCTTTTTCCGCAGGCCCGCAGCTACCTGGACGTCTACCACCAGCACGGCTTGCTGCACGAACGCGCCGTCCTGGCGCACGGCATCTGGCTCGACGCCCACGACCGGGCCCTGCTGCGCGACACCGGTGCACAGATCGCCTTTTGTCCCAGCAGCAACCTTTTCCTGGGCAGCGGCCTGTTCGACTGGCAGGGCGCGGTCGATGCCGGCCACAAGGTCAGCCTGGCCAGCGACGTGGGCGGTGGCACCAGCTTGTCGATGTTGCGCACCGCCGCCGAGGGCTACAAGGTGCAGGCCCTGCGCGGCACCCGCCTGACCGCCTGGGCGGCACTGCACGCCGCCACGCGTGGCGCGGCCGATGGCCTGGGGCTGGCGCACGAGATCGGCCATCTCGATGTTGGCGCTCTGGCCGACGTGGTGGTCTGGAACTGGGCGGTGGGTGCGGTGGCCAGCCACCGCGACGCAATGGCCCGCGGTGCGGTGGCCGGCGTGCCCGCGCAACCGCTGCACGCCCGCGTTTTCGCATGGATGACACTGGGCGACGAACGCAATACGGTTGCGACTTACGTCGCAGGCGTGGCACAACGCGGCTTGCGGGATGCAGCCGGCGTCCAGTCTGGCCCCTGACGGCGCCGCATCCGTGAACTTTTGCCGCTCCGGCAGGCTGTCTCGCCCCCACTCAGGGCGCTGAGCCCTTGATCCTGGCTGATGCCGGTCGACACCAGTGTGTCGATCCGTGAGCGACCCAGCAGCGGCACCGGACGCCACGTCGGACGTTGGCAGTCCCGTGCCTGACGCAGATATGCAGTGCGATGCGGCCGCATCTCCCCCTCAAGTCCAGGCCCAGGGCACCGATACCGGGGAGACAGGCAAGGGTTTGCGGCCGGCTCGAGCCGCATTTCCCATCCCGGCGCCCGAACCAACAGAAGGACTGACCCATGGCCTCCATCATCTCGAATCTGACCACCGCTCAGATTGCTGCACTGTCCACCAGAACGATTGCCGGCCTGAGCACCGACGACTGGCTGGCATTCAGCACGAGTCAGATCGTGGCGCTGACGACCGCGCAAATGGGCGCCATTTCGACTCGCGGTATCGCCGTGCTCACCACCACGCAGATCGCCAGCCTGGAAACCGCCGATCTGGCGGCGCTGTCGACCGCACAAGTCCGTGCGATCTCCACCGCGGGCATCGTCGCGATGCACTCTGCCCATTTGGACGCGCTGACCTCGGCGCAACTCGGTGCGCTGACCACCGCGCAGGTGCGGGCTATCGAGACGGCCGATCTGGCGGTGTTCTCCAGCAGCGACTTGAACGCACTGGGTTCGGCGCAGTTCGCTG
>JAYSYH010000332.1:0-9661 GCA_043716645.1 Betaproteobacteria bacterium
GGCGAGGGTGATGGTGCCGCCGGCCACGTCGGCCTGGATCGTGCCGTTGTTGGTCAGGGTGGCCGCGCCGCCGAGGAAGGACTGTTGGCCGATGAAGCCCGTGTTGCCGCGCACCGTGACGCCGCTGCCCAGCACCAGGTTGCCGGCCTCGACGTTGAAACGGTTGCTGCTGTTGCCGTCGGCGAAGACGATGTTGCCGTTGCCGCCGATGGTCTGGTTGCCCTGCGGCGCAAAGATGCTGTTGCTGCCGATGTTGACGCTGCCGTTCAGTGCCAGGCCGCCCGTGATGCGCTGGACGCCCTGGTTGCTGGCGAGATTCAGCACGCCGTTCAGCGTCACGTTGCTGAGGAAGTTGCTGCCGCTGTTGAACGCCACCAGCGCGCCGGTGCCGATGGTGTTGATCGTGCCGCCGGTGATGCTGCTGCCGAACTGGTTGAGCACGCTGCCATTGGCGACGTTGATCACGCCGCTGGTGTTGGTGATGTTGTGCCCGGCCGCGACGCCCAGGTTGGCTGTGCTGGCGCCGCCGACGTTGAGGATCCCGGTGTTGACAGTGCTGCCGCCGCCGACCAGGTTCAGCCCGAAGGCGTCGATGTTGATGCGGCCGGCGTTGGCAAGGTTCAGCACCGACTGCCCGGTGTTGATGGTGACGTTGCCGGCGCTGCCGATGCTGGCGCTGTCCGCCGCGCCAGGCGCACCAGCAGGGTTGCCGTTGCCGGTGGCGCAGGTGGCCCAGTTGACGATGGCCGCCCAATTGCCCGCGGCCGTGTTCCAGGTGCAGCTGGCAGCGCTAGCGGGCGCCGCGGCCAAGGGGCCCAGCACTGCAGCGACCGCCAACGCCATGGCAGTGCGGCGCACCGGCCGGCTGCTGCGCGCTGCAGCAGCGCACGCTGGCAAGACAGCGATGTGAGCAGGTGTGTGCAGCTTGAATGACAGCGATGTGTGCATGGCGAAGGCTCCGGGTGGTGGATTGCCGGGGGCGAGACCGGCTGCTTAACTCAGAACACAGTTTCGGCCGCCACCGTTAGGCGATCGCTAGTGGCAAGCGCCCCGCAGCACGCGTTCAGCCCTGCATTCGCGGGGGAACTCCTGCAGAACCCCCGCGTTCAGGGGGCGGGTTTTGGCGCACACGCTGGCGCCGGCTCGGCCATGCGCTGTGCCTCGGCGCAGCCCAGTTCCATGGCCTGCGCCATCGAAAGCCGCGCGCCTTCTTGCCACAGCGCTGCCTCGTGAGCCGCGCCCAGCTGCACAAGCACCAGCCGCCGGGTGCGCCGGCGTTCCCGTGCGTCTTCCCATCCCAGGGTACCGAAACGCTGGGTGTAGAACGCATCGGCAAAGCCCATCAGCCGCGCAGCAGCTTGCGGCCGCCGGCCGTGGGCCAGCGTGCGCGGCAGGTTCCACAGGGCGTAGAACCACTCGCGCCAGCTGCCGATGTCCCACGCCGTGCGCAGGCAGCCCAGGTAGCAGCCGGCTGACGGACCGAAGCGCCGCAGGTCGGCCAGCAGATAGCCCTGCACGCTTTGCGCGAAGGCCCACAGCGTGCGCTGGCCGTTGGTGGCCGCGGCTCGGGATCCCTGGTCCAGCAACTCCAGCTGTTCCGGGAAGCGGCGCATGAAGCCCATGGAAATGGCCAACCCGACCTGCGCCGCGGCCAAGCGCGCTGGGCTGCCCAGTTGCCGCCACAAGCCCAGCGCCTCTTGCTTCAACGCCACGTCGCGCGGCATGTCGTGCGCGACACGCACCGCCAGCACCGCCTGCAGCACCAGCGCCTGCGCCTGCACGTGCAGCAGGCCATGTGCGCGGGCCAGCTGCAGCGCCTGCGCCGCCAACGCGGCAGCCGCCTCGGCGTCGTTGTGCACGCGCAGCTGCACGCGGGCCGCTGCATACAGCACCGCGGCGCGTTCCACGCTGCCCTCTGGGGCCAGTTGCAACGCCTGCTGGGCGTGCAGCTGCGCGGCGTCGCGCTGGCCGGCGTCAAACGACAGGTGCGCGAGCAGCGCATGCCCGGCTGCGGCCAGCCGCTGGACGGTGCCGCTGATGGCGGTTGGTTCGCCGCTAACGCCATCCGCCAGGCTGGTCAGGGCCCGGCGCAGCGTGTCCAGCCCGGAAGGCGGCAGTGGCACGTCAACCAGTGCTGCGGCGCAGTCCAGCGCCAATTGCACCGCCAGCGCGGGCTCGCCGCAGGCCACGGCCGTGGCCTGCGCGGCCAGCAGATTGGGCAGCTCGTCACGAAAAGAGTCGAGCGCGGGCGACCGACCCAGGGCGCGGGCCCAGAGCAGCAGCGCTTCGAGATGCTGCCGGCGCAAGCCGGCCCGGTCGGCCGCGCCCAGCAGCGCCAACGCGTATTCGCGCATCGGCTCGAAGGTGTGGTACCGCACACCACCGGTTGGGCCTTCCTGGACGAAGGCCACCGAGGCCGCCACCAGGTCGTCCAGCCCGACTGCGGCTTGCTCCAGGCTGCCACCCAACATGTTGTGCATGGTGTGCAACGTCGCACCGCCGTCGAAGGCTGCCAGTTGCGTCAGCCGCTGACGGGCAGCAGCGTCCAGGTGCTGCCAGCTCCAGTCCACCACGCGCAGCATCGACGCGTGGCGCGGATCATCGGCCGCACGCGGGCCACAGCGCGCCAGCAGCACCAGCCCGCGCCCCGGCTCGCCCTGGGCGGCACCGCGCAACATGTCCAACATGTCGGCCAGCGACACGCTGCGCAGGCGGGCGGCCGCCAGCTCCAGCGCCAGCGGCAAACCCTGCAGTTGGCGGACCACAGCGACCACCAAAGCCTGGTTGCGTTCACCCAGGTGAAAGTCGGCGCGGACGGCCTGTGCACGGTCGACGAACAAGGCCACAGCCGGGTTCAGCGCCGAGGTGTTCAGCGGTGCGCCGCTGCTGGGCAGTGGCAGCGCGGCCAGCGCTTGTTCGACCTCACCGTCCAGGCCCAGCGCGCGGCGCGAAGTCACCAGCAGGTGCAGGCCCGGCAACCGCGCCAGCCACGTGGACAGGTCCTGGCGCGCCACGTCGACCAGCTGCTCGAAGTTGTCCAGTACCAGCAAAGCATGCCGGCCGGCCAGGGCACTTTCCAGCCGGTCGGTGGCGTCTTGCGCAGGCGCGGCGGCGGCGTCGCGCTGCAGCGCCAGCAACACGGCGTCGTGGAACACAGCGCGGTCCTCGCAAGCCGCCAGCGGCACGAAGGCGATGGTGTCGAAAGGCTCGGTGGCGGTGGCGGTGGCGGTGGCGGTGGCGGTGGCGCTCCACGCGTCACCCTGGGCCAGCGCCCGCGCCACTTCCACGGCCAGACGGGTCTTGCCGGCACCGCCAGGGCCGCGCAAGATCACCAGGCGTTGTTGCTTCACGGCCGCCGCCAGCGCGGCACCTGCGGCCTCGAAGCCAACGAGCCGGGTCAGGTACAGCGGCAGCCGGTGCTGCCGCAGGGCCACGGCAACCAACTGGGGCGGAACCACCGGCGGCCAGCGTGGTGGTGCGCTGACGGGCTGTCGAACGGGACACCGGGCCACGGGCTTCAGTTCGTCGGCCGAAGCTGCCAGACGCAGCCGGTGTGCGTGCACCCATTCGTCATAGAACCCCGGCAACAGCTCGCCGCCGTACCAGCGCGCTGCCGCAGCGGCGTCACCGCGTTGCAGCGCGGCCTCGAAGGATTCGACGTCGCATTCCACACTGCCCGGCACCAGGCGCAGCGTGCGGCGGTCGGCCAGCAGCACGGGGGCGCTGGTCAGCCCCGGAGGTTCCAGCACGCTGCGCAGCACCGCCAGCGTCTGGCGCAGGCGGTTGCGGCCGACGTCCAGCGGGGCTTCGGGCCACAAGAGGTCGATGACTTCTTCGCGCGCATGGTCGCGTCCGGCGCCCAAGGCCAGGCGGGCCAGCAGCAACACAACAGCACGGCTGGCCAGCCGCGTGACATTGCCGCTGCCGTCGCGCAACTCGACCGCACCGAGCAGCCGCAGCTGCCAGCGCGCGGCCCCGGGCGGTGGCGAAGGCGGTGGCGAGGGCGGTGGCTGCGATGGGGGCACTGAAGGCAGGTTCAAGGCACGAAGCTTCCGCGTGGCGCGACGGGGCATTGTCACGGCGCAGGCCGCAATGCGCGATGCCAGCTTGACGGTCAACAGAATGGCACCGCCCGCGGTCAGCAACAGCAGGTTGATCGGCCAGCTGGGCCAGGGAATGCGCCGAGTCGAGCAGCCAGCGGTCGAACACGCGGTCGAACACGCGGTTGGTCACGCGCTTGGACATCCAGCCGCCCAGCAAACACGTCGCCGCGACCGCGACGATGAGCAGCACCGGACCTGAAGTTTTCCCGACTTCGCGAGCGCTTGTTCACTAGAGAAGAAGTCCGAAATGCCAACCCCAAAGCCGCTTTAACCGGCGGCGGGGCGGCAGTCCATGGGTCGCAACGGTGGCTCAGCCCTGCTTGCGGAAAACCACGACGTGTTGCCACGGCAGCGTGCGGACCGTTCGCTCCCACACCAGCAGGTGCACCGCGGCTTCGCGCTTGATCTGCGATTCGCTCATCTTGTGCAGCGGCTTGATCGGCACCCGCGAATCTTCGGCCCGGTACTCGACAAACACGAGCTGACCGCCCGGCTTCAGCGCACGGACGATGCTGGCCAGCACCTCGTAGGGCAAGGCCAGTTCGTGGTACACGTCGACCATGATGGCCAGGTCGAGCGCGGATGCCGGCAGTCGAACGTCATCTTCAGCACCCAGCAACGGCTGGATTTGCGTGAGCCCGCTCTGCCGGACCGAAGCCTGCAGCATGGCCACCATCTGCGGCTGCACGTCGACGGCAAACACCTTGCCGCCGGGCATGACGGATGGCGCCATGCGGCGTGCCAGGTAGCCTGTGCCGGCGCCGATGTCGGCGACCACCATGCCAGGCTTCAGCGCCAGGGCCTTCACGAGCAGATCGGTGCGCTCCTCCTGCTCGCGCTCTTCGCGCTCGAGCCATGCAGCACCCTGCCAGCCCATGACGGCAGCGATGTCACGGCCCATGTAGCGTTTGCCGACACCGTCCGCGCCCGCAGGAACACGGGTGTAGCGATCCACAGCGAGGCTCTCGTCGGTGCGCGCCAACGCGGACAGCCACGGCAATCCGGCGAGCCACACCGCAACGAACAAAAGCTTGGCGAACCGATGCATGAACACACCCCCTAGTCGTGAGTTTGGCATCTTGCACGCAGCACGGGTGAACACGTGGGCCGCGGTGGCAGTGCGGCCCAGGGGCCGGAAAATGGCGCCGTCGCAAAACATGTCGAGCGTCAAGCGCGGCGTGGAAGAGCGCTCTGCTTTGAAAGCGCAGCTTGAAACGGCCCTGACGCCGTGAACGCCCGAACGATCGCTGAATCGGCCCGCCCGCTTGGACGGCGGGTTCTGCTCTGCAGCGCGGCGGCCATCGGCCTTGCGGTGTGCGCCAGAACTGGATGGTGCCTGCATGAATCGGCCTTGAAGTGGGCACTGGTGTCATGAGGCCCCAAGCCAGCGTGGCGGGCTTGATGGGGAAAAGCTTTCCGCGATTGCAGATCGACAGCCGCGCGCGCGACGGCGCAAAGTTCGCCGAGTTGCCGGCACAACTCGACGGCGAAGAGCGGTTCGACATGCTGCTGGGAATGGCCGGCGGCAATGACGTGTCAACCTGTTGCGAGAGTCAGCCGACGACCCGCTTGTGAATCGGCCAGAGCCAAACGCTGCTGACGGTCTGCATCCCAGCAAGGCTGGCTACCGAATGTTGTTCGGCGAACTGTTGGCACAGGCCGCCTTGCCGCATCGGCTGTCTGCAGCCCTCGCCGGCGACCGCTGAAGTGCGATGCGTTGCCCAACGGCAAGGTCTCCGACTTCAATCTCTGCGAGACTGGCGGGCAGCCGCATTGCGCCAACGCAAGCCATGAAACCGCGGCAAGCGGTGCTACAACAAGCCGCATTCGAGGAACGCGTCTAACTTTGTGGACTGAAGCAGCGCAGGCCAAGACCTGCCGGGCTTAGACCTGCTGGGGATGCGGAACGACATCCGCTGCCCCCGGGCACCTGCGCGACCAGGGCCGTCTCGGATCCAATGCTACCCATCAGCTAAACGCCAGCTGAAGCCTAGCGGCGGGAACGAACGGGAAAACAAAAAGCCCCGTAAATGAATGACTTACGAGGCATTTGTCGTGGTGGGCGGTGCAGGGCTTGAACCTGCGACCCCTGCCGTGTGAAGGCAGTGCTCTACCGCTGAGCTAACCGCCCGAACAGAGTACTTTTCAGCAGTTCCGTCGCACGCCCAAAATTATGCCATGACTGGCGCTGGCTCCAGTTGGCGCCACACCGTCCTGCCGCCGCAGGCGGTGTCGATGTCGATCAGCAGGGCTCGGTGGGCGACACTTTCCTCGGCAGTGGGGGTCAGCACCGATAACACCAGGCTGGCCAGATCGACCGCTTCGGCCTGCAAGGCTGCAGCCGTTTGTTCATCGGCTTCGATGACCAGCATGCCCTGCCCGCGCGTCAGCCGCAGGTAGACCTCAGCCAGCAGCCCGGCGTCCAGCAACGCGCCATGGCGGTCGCGATGGCTGTTGTCCACCTCCAGACGGCGGCAAAGCGCGTCCAGCGAATTGGCCTTACCGGGGTAAGCATCGCGGGCCATCAGCAGGCTGTCGGTGATGCAGCCGGCCAGCGTCGCGGTGCGGGGCTTGTCCAGCCGCTTGAATTCTGCGTCCAGAAAGCCGACGTCGAAAGCCGCGTTGTGGATGACCAGGTCGGCGCCGGCAATGAAGTCCAGTACTTCTTCTACCACCGCCGCGAAGGGCGGCTTGTCGACCAGGAAATCGTCGGTGATGCCGTGCACGCGCACGGCGTCGGGGTGGCTGCTGCGTTGTGGGTTGACGTAGTGGTGCAGCGTCCGGCCGGTGGGCCGGCGGTTGTCGTATTCGATGCAGCCGATCTCGATGATGCGGTCGCCTTCAGCAGCGCTAAGGCCGGTGGTTTCGGTGTCGAGAAATATCTGTCGCATGGCGGGTCGTCTGGGGCTGGTCGTGTCGTTGCGGGTTCAGGCCGGCGCGTACGTCGGGTTGTGCTTGCCGAACCACCACCACAGCCCGGCGCCCGACAGGATCATCGGCACACACAGCCACTGGCCCATGCTCAGGCCCAGGCTCAGGTAGCCCAGAAAGGCGTCGGGTTCGCGGAAGTATTCGGTGATGAAGCGGCCGATGCCGTAGCCCAGCACGTACAGCGCCGCCACCTGCCCGCGCGCACGCGGCTTCTGACCGTACCACCACAGCAGCACGAAGAGCAGCAGCCCTTCCAGCAGGAATTGGTAGACCTGCGAGGGGTGGCGCGGCGTCATGTCGCCGCTTTGCGGGAACACCATTGCCCAGGGCAAAGCCGGGTCGGCGGCGCGGCCCCACAACTCGCCGTTGATGAAGTTGCCCACGCGCCCGGCCGCGTAGCCGGTGGGCACGCACGGCGCCACCACGTCCATCACCTCTAAGAAGGACCGTTGGCGCGTGCGGGCGTAGATCGCCATCGCGGCGACCACACCCAGCAGGCCGCCGTGGAAGGACATGCCGCCCTTCCAGACCATCAGGATGTCGGCCGGGTGGGCCAGGTATTCACCCGGTTTGTAGAACAGCGCATAGCCCAGCCGGCCGCCCAGCACCACGCCGAGCACGCCGTAGAACAGCAGGTCTTCGATGTCGCGTTTCGTCCAGCCGACGCTGGCGAACTGCGGCAACTTCACGCGGCGGCTGGCCAGCGCCAGGAACATCACGAAAGCGGCCAAGTAGGTCAGGCCGTACCAGTGGATCTGAACGGGGCCGAGCGACAGCGCGACGGGGTTGAACTGGGGATGCACGAGCATCAAGCGGACTCCTGAAACACGCTGCGATTGTGCCGGGCGCGACCACCGAAATCCAAACCGGAACCGACCGATAAACTCGCAGGCCGACCACGGAGAACATCGTATGAGCAGCAACCGCCGCAGCAAGAACATCACCGAAGGCGTGGCCCGCGCGCCCAACCGAAGCATGTACTACGGGATGGGCTACACCGAGGCCGACTTCGGCAAACCAATGATCGGCGTAGCGAACGGGCATAGCACCATCACGCCGTGCAACTCGGGTCTGCAGAAGCTGGCGGATGCCGCTGTGGTGGCTTTGAAAGAAGCCGGCGCCAACCCGCAGATCTTCGGAACGCCGACGATCAGCGACGGCATGGCGATGGGCACCGAGGGCATGAAGTACAGCCTGGTCTCACGCGAAGTCATCGCCGATTGCATCGAGACCTGTGTCGGCGGGCAGTGGATGGACGGCGTGCTCGTCGTCGGCGGCTGCGACAAGAACATGCCTGGCGGCATGATGGGCATGCTGCGGGCGAACGTGCCGGCCATCTATGTGTATGGCGGCACGATCCTGCCGGGCCGTTATCAGGGCAAAGACCTGAACATCGTCAGCGTGTTCGAGGCGGTCGGCCAGTTCAGCGCCGGCAACATGAGCGAAGAAGACTTCACCCAAATCGAGCGCCGCGCGATCCCCGGTACCGGCTCGTGCGGCGGCATGTACACCGCGAACACGATGAGTTCGTCGTTCGAGGCGCTGGGCATGAGCCTGCCGTTCTCGAGCACGATGGCGAATCCGCACGACGAGATCGTCGCGCACGCCACCGAAGCAGCGCGGGTGCTGGTCGAGGCGGTGAAGAAGAACCTGAAGCCACGCGACATCGTCACGCGCAAGAGCATCGAGAACGCGGTGGCCGTGATCATGGCGACCGGCGGGTCGACGAATGCGGTGCTGCACTTCCTCGCGATCGCGCACGCGGCCGAGGTCGAGTGGATGATCGACGACTTCGAGCGCGTGCGGCAGCGCGTGCCCGTGCTGTGCGACCTGAAACCTTCGGGCAAGTACCTCGCGGTCGACCTGCACCGCGCCGGCGGCATCCCGCAGGTGATGAAGACGCTGCTCGCCGCCGGCCTGTTGCATGGCGACTGCATCACGATCACCGGCAAGACGGTCGCCGAGAACCTCGCCGCCATTCCCGAGGTTCCCCGCGCCGATCAAGACGTGATCCGCCCGATCGATAAGCCGATGTACGAACACGGCCACTTGGCGATCCTGAAGGGCAACCTCTCGCCCGAAGGTTGTGTCGCGAAGATCACCGGCTTGAAGAACCCGGTGATGACCGGCCCGGCGCGCGTGTTCGACGACGAACAGTCGGCGCTCGCTGCGATCATGGCCAAGAAAATCGTGGCCGGCGACGTGATGGTGCTGCGCTACCTCGGTCCCAAGGGCGCGCCCGGCATGCCGGAAATGCTCGCGCCGACCGGGGCGCTGATCGGCCAGGGGCTGGGCGAATCGGTCGGCCTGATCACCGATGGGCGCTTTTCGGGCGGCACCTGGGGCATGGTCGTCGGCCACGTCGCGCCCGAGGCTCACGCGGGCGGCAACATCGCGCTGATCGTCGAGGGCGATTCGATCACGATCGACGCGCACACCTTGAAGCTCGAGTTGCACGTCAGTGCCGAGGTTCTGGAACAGCGCCGTGCCGCGTGGACGGCACCGAAGCCGCGCTACACGCGCGGCGTGCTCGCGAAGTTCGCGTTCAACGCGTCGAGCGCGAGCCTGGGGGCTGTGCTCGATCGGTTCGAATAACGCGCCGCTATTTTCTCGCCGACTTGCGCCGC
>JAYSYH010000333.1:0-9656 GCA_043716645.1 Betaproteobacteria bacterium
GTGCCCAGGGCCAGAGTGGCCGCCACGGTGAGGGTGATCAGGCTGAGAGCAGGTTTTGTCTTCGTCGATTTCAAGAGTTTCTCCAGAGGGAACTAGCAGCGACCGCTAAGGTATCGGAAGACCAGTGCCCGGGGCTACAGGGACTACCCCAAACCCGTGTCGCGGCAGAGACATCGCGCAGAGACAGCAGGCGCTGGCTAGACTGCGGCCTATGCAGCCTGTTGAAACACCGCCACCGGCGGCTGAACCCGGCCAACTGCGCTGGAACAACCGCTTCCGCGCCTTAGGCGCCGAACACCACACCGAACTCGGGCCGCAACCCCTGCTGCAACCGCATTGGGTGGCCACCAGCACGCCTTGCGCCGATTGGTTGGGTCTGCCGCCGGACTGGGCCAACAGCCCGGCCTGGGACAGTCTGGCCGTACTGGCCGGCAACTGCCTGTGGCCCGGCATGCAGCCGCTGGCCAGCGTTTACAGCGGGCATCAGTTCGGCCAGTGGGCGGGCCAGCTGGGCGACGGGCGCGCGCTGATGCTCGGCGAATTGCAAACGCCGAACGGGCCCGTCGAAGTGCAGCTGAAAGGCGCCGGCTTGACGCCGTATTCGCGCTCGGCCGACGGCCGCGCCGTGCTGCGTTCGTCTATCCGCGAATTCCTGTGTTCAGAAGCGATGCACGCACTGGGCATCCCCACGACACGCGCGCTGGCTGTTGTCGGTTCACCGTTGAAGGTGCGCCGCGAAACCGTCGAAACCGCCGCCGTGGTGACGCGGGCCGCGCCCAGCTTCCTGCGCTTCGGCCATTTCGAACATTTCGCCCACACCGCCGAAAACCCGGCAGCCTTGCAGCGTTTGGCTGACCTGGCCATCGCGCACCACTACCCCGAACTGCAAGGCGCGCCGCAGCCGGTGGTGGCGCTGCTGGCCGCCGTGACGCAGCGCACTGCCTCGTTGATGGCGCAATGGCAAACCGTCGGCTTCTGCCATGGGGTGATGAATACCGACAACATGTCGATGCTGGGCCTGACGCTGGACTACGGACCCTTCGGTTTCCTGGACGCCTTCGAGCCCGACCACATCTGCAACCACACCGACCAGCAGGGCCGCTACGCCTGGTCGCGCCAGCCCGGCGTGGCGCTGTGGAACCTGCATGCGCTGGCCCAGGCGCTGATGCCGCTGATCGGCGACAGTGGTGCCGCGCTGGCCGCGCTGGAACCGTACAAGAACTTGTTTGCGCAGTCGTTGCTGGACACCTGGCGGGCCAAACTGGGGCTGCGGTCAGGTGCAACGCACGAAGCCGATATCGACCGTGGAGCCGATCGTGGAGGCGATCGTGAAGCAGACCGCGTGCTGGCCGACGGCTTGCTGCGACTGATGGCGGCCGACAAGACCGACTTCACCATCACCTTCCGCCGGCTGGCCAGCTTCAGCACCGCGCCCGGTGCCAGCAACCGTGCGTTGCGCGACCTGTTCATCGACCGTGAAGGTTTCGACGCCTGGGCCCTGCGTTATGCCCAACGGCTACGCGCCGAGCACAGCATCGACGCCGAACGCGCCTTGCGCATGAACCGCGTGAACCCCAAGTTCGTGCTGCGCAACCACTTGGCTGAAATTGCCATCAACCAGGCCCGCAGCGGCGACTTCAGCGAGGTTCAGCGCCTGCTTAAAGTTCTGCAGCAACCTTTCGACGAACAGCCTGAATCCGAGGCCGACGCCGGCTTTCCGCCCGACTGGGCCACCCACCTGGAAGTGTCCTGTTCATCATGAGCACAGATAAACCCCATCCCCACGACGCCCCCCAATACGCCGTCCACAAGACCGACGCCGAATGGCGCGACGAACTCAACCCGATGCAGTACCAGGTGGCCCGCCACGCCGCCACCGAGCGCGCCTTCAGCGGCCAATACTGGGACGAATTCAAGCCCGGCCAGTACGACTGCGTGGGCTGTGGCACGCCGCTGTTCACGTCTGCAGCCAAGTTCGACGCCGGCTGCGGCTGGCCCAGCTACAGCCAGCCCATCAACAGCACGGTGGTCGAGCGCGTGCGCGACGCCAGCCACGGCATGGTGCGCGTGGAAGTGCGCTGCAACCACTGCGGCAGCCACCTCGGCCACGTCTTCAACGACGGACCCACGCCGACGGGCGAGCGCTTCTGCATCAACTCGGCGTCGATGGCCTTCAAGCCCGAGGCGAGCCACCCGGAAACCAAAGCATGACAGCGGATGACATCCAGGCCGTGTTGCAGGCTGCGCTGGACCCCACCAGCCTGCACGTCCACGACGACAGCCACCTGCACGCCGGCCACGCGGGTGCCCGCGAGGGTCGACACTTTTCGGTGCACCTCACCAGTGGTCGGTTCACCGGCCTGAGCCGGGTGGCACGGCACCGCCTTGTGTATGATTCTTTGGGTTCGTTGGCCGCCTCTGGCGTGCACGCCCTGGCCATCGTGGCTCGGGCACCGGGCGAATCCTGACCATCAAGCCGCCCGACCGGCGACCTGCCTCAGCCCATCCTGAGCCGCCTTCGCTGTGCGGCCACCACCCCCCAGAAAGTTCCTGTTCATGAAGCCGATGATCCCTGCCGCTCGCTCAGCCCTGGCTGTTGCTCTTGCTGTCGCCTTGATGCCGTTTGCGGCTTCGGCGCAGAACATAGCCACCGTGAATGGCAAGGCCATCCCCAAGGCCCGCGTCGACCTGTTGCTGCAGCAGGCCGCCCGCGGTGGTCAGCCGGTTACGCCCGACATGCAGGCGCAGGCCCGCGAGCAGGTGGTGCTGCGCGAGATCTTCGTGCAGGAAGCCACCAAGCGCGGCATGGCCACCAGCAAGGACTTCGCTGACCAGATGGAACTGGCCAAGCAAAGCATCCTGATCCGCGAGCTGTTCGAGGACTTCAAGAAAAAGAACCCCGTCGGCGATGTCGAAGCCAAGACCGAGTACGACAAGTTCAAGGCCCAGGCCACGGGCACCGAATACCGCGCCCGCCACATCCTGGTCGACAAGGAAGACGACGCCAAGGCGTTGATCGCCCAGATCAAGGCCGGCGCCAAATTCGAAGAACTGGCCACCAAGAACAGCAAGGACACCGGCTCGGCGCAGAACGGCGGCGACCTGGACTTCGCCAAGCCCGAGTCCTACGTGCCCGAGTTCGGCGGCGCGCTGACCAAGCTGAAGAAAGGCGAGATGACCGATACGCCCGTGAAAAGTCAGTTTGGCTTCCACATCATTCGCCTGGACGACACCCGCGACGCCGCTTTCCCGGCCTTCGACGACGTCAAAGGCCAGATCAAACAGCGCATCGAGCAGGTCAAGATGCAGGGCTTCCAGGAAGAACTGCGCGGCAAGGCGAAGACCGACTACAAGTTTTCGGCAAAGTAAAAGCGGCCTCTTCGTCGACAAAGGAAAGGGGACCGAGTGGTCCCCTTTGCGCTTCCCGAAGGCCGGCTTTTCGCTCGCCGTCGCTCCTGCTCATCCGGGCCCTGTGCGGTGCAGCCAGGCCGAAACTTGCCCCTGCAGCGCAGGCAAGGGTTGCAGGGCGTCCAGGCGCAGTACGCCGGACTCGCCGACCGGGGATTCGAGCGTGGCGAACTGGCTGTCCACCAGCTGCGGCGAGAAGAAGTGCGTGCCCGCACGTGCGGCCACGCGGGCCAGGGCCGCGTCACGACCGAGGTCCAGAAAAGCAAACCGCAGGCCGGGCGCAGCCGCACGCAGGCGTTCGCGGTAGGCAAGGCGCAGTGCCGAGCACGTGAGAACGATACCGGCCGGACGGGCTTGCAGCTGCAACGCCAAAGCGTCCAGCCAGCCGCTGCGGTCAGCGTCGTCCAGCGCAACCCCCTCGGCCATTTTTCCGCGGTTGGCGGGGCTGTGGAAGTTGTCGCCTTCGATGGACGGCAGGCCCTCGGCCAACGCCACGGCGGCCGCCAGGCTGGACTTGCCGCAACCGGCCACGCCCATGATCACCACTGCATGTTGCATCCCAGGCCCCAACACAGCAACCCGACCGTTTGGTGTGCAGTGTGGAGGTCTGTTGCTCAGGGCATCAGCACCGTGCAACCCGTCGTCTTGCGTGCTTCCAGATCGCGGTGGGCCTGCGCCACCTCGGCCAGCGGGTAACGCTGGTCGATGCGGATCTTCACCGCGCCACTCAGCACCACGGCGAACAAGTCGTCGGCCATCTGCTGGTTGGTCTCGCGCGAGGCGATGTGGGTGAACAAGGTTTGGCGCGTCAGGTACAGCGATCCTTTGGAACCCAGGATGCCCGGCGCGATGGGCGCCACCGGTCCGGATGCATTGCCAAAGCTGGCCATCAGGCCGAAAGGCCGCAAACAGTTCAGGCTGCCTTCCCAGGTGTCTTTGCCGACCGAGTCGTAGACCACCTTCACGCCCTGGCCGCCGGTGATGTCCTTGACCCGCGCAACGAAGTCTTCCTTCAAATAATTGATCGCGTGGGACGCGCCGTGTTCCAGCGCCAGCGCGCATTTCGCGGCGCTGCTGGCGGTGCCGATGAGTTGCAGGCCCAGCGCCTTGG
This sequence comes from Betaproteobacteria bacterium, assembly GCA_043716645.1. Classification (GTDB taxonomy): domain Bacteria; phylum Pseudomonadota; class Gammaproteobacteria; order Burkholderiales; family Burkholderiaceae_C; genus Rubrivivax. Next base: position 4,520 of record JAYSYH010000333.1, read on the forward strand.
CCCACTGGCAGGCGATCAGGCCGACGCCGCCGGCAGCGGCGTGGAAGAGCACGAAATCGCCTGGCTCCAGGCCTTCGACCGGCCGCGTACGCTTTAGCAGGTATTGCGCGGTCAGGCCTTTCAGCATCATCGCCGCGCCGGTGTCGAAGGCGATGCCGTCGGGCAGCTTGCAGACGTTCTTGGCCGGCATCACGCGCGCTTCGCTGTAGCTGCCCGGCGGGTTGCTGGCGTAAGCGGCGCGGTCTCCTACCTGCAGGTGGGTCACGCCGGCGCCCACCGCCTCGACGACGCCAGCGCCTTCCATGCCCAGCGTCAGCGGCAATGCGTTGGCATACAGGCCCGTACGCTGGTAGACGTCGATGTAGTTCAGGCCGCAGGCGTGGTGGCGGATGCGGATTTCGCCGGGCCCCGGTTCGCCCACCGGCACGTCGACGAGTTGGAGTTGTTCGGGACCGCCGAAAGCGGTGATCTGGATGGCGCGTGGCATGGTGTCTCCTGCGGGTTGTCAGTTGCAGCCACGAGGTTACGCGAAGGCGTGCAGCACAGCCCCGCTGTCGCCTTAAACCGGCCTTTCCATGGCACGATCCGACGACCGATGAAGCGATTGATGCAAGCCCCCAACCTCGCCCTGGCCACGCTGTGGGTCGACCAGCTGCAAGCCGCCGGTATCAAGGCCAACGTGCAGCGGGCCTATGCCAGCGCCATCGCCGGCGAAATACCGCCCGACCAGGCGCTGCCCGAGATCTGGGTCGTCGACGCCGAAGAACATGCCCGCGCCACCACCCTGCTGCACGAGTTGCGCCACCGCCCCGCGCGCCATTGGCTGTGCCCCGCCTGCGGCGAAGACGTCGACGGCCCTTTCGACCAGTGCTGGAACTGCGGCGGCATGGCCCCAGCCTGGGCATGAAGCTGACGCCGCGCCTGCTGCTGTTGCTGACCGCGCCGCCGCTGCTGTGGGCCGGCAACGCGGTGGTCGGCCGTGCGATGGTTGGCCAGGTGCCGCCGATGACGCTGAACCTGCTGCGCTGGGCGTTGGCTGCATTGATCCTGCTGCCGTTGGGCTGGCGCGCGCTGCGGCCGTGGTCGCGCATCGCGCAGCGTTGGCCGTATCTGATGACTGTCGGCCTATTCGGCGTGGGCCTGTTCAACGCGCTGCAATACCTGGCGCTGGTCACGTCGACACCGCTGAACGTGACGCTGGTGGCGGCCAGCATGCCGGTGTGGATGCTGGCCGTGGGCGCGCTGTTCTTCGGCGAGCAGCCGCAACGCCGGCAACTGCTGGGTGCCGGTCTGGGCCTGTGCGGGGTTGGCGTGGTCATCGCGCGCGGCTCGGTGCACACGCTGCTGGGCGTGCACTTCGTGCCGGGCGACTTCTACATCTTGCTGGCCATCATCGGCTGGGCGTTCTACAGCTGGCTGCTGGCGCGCCCGCCGGCGCACATGCTGGGTGCGCAGCGCCCGCGTGCCGACGATGGCTGGGACTGGGCCGGCCTGCTGCTGGTGCAGACGCTGTTCGGCTTGCTGGCCGCGGGCACCTTCAGCGCCGGTGAACAACTGGCCGGCGCCGCGCCCATCCGCTGGAGCCTGCCGGTGGCCGGCGCCCTGCTCTACGTGTCGCTGGGGGCGTCCATTGCGGCCTACCGCTGCTGGGGCCTGGGCGTGGCCGAAGGCGGCCCGGCGCTGGCCGCCTTCTTCAACAACCTCACGCCACTGTTTGCCGCCCTGCTGTCAGCCTTGTTGCTGGGTGAAGCCCCGCAGCCTTTTCACGCGCTGGCGTTTGCGCTGATCGTCGGCGGTATCGCGGTCAGCCTGTGGCGGCCGCAGGGTCAGAACGTGCCGGGATAGGCCCCGCCGTCGAGCAGAAAATTCTGCCCGGTGACGAAGCCAGCCTGCGCGCTGCAGACGAAGGCGCAGAAGGCGCCGAACTCTTCAGCGGTGCCGAAACGGCGCGCCGGCGACAGCAGCTTGCGCGCTTCGGCGATGGCCTCCACCGGCTGGCCACTTTTGGCCGCCGCGCCGGCCATGGTCACTTTCAGGCGATCGGTGTCGAAGGCGCCTGGCAACAAGCCGTTGATCGTCACGTTGCGCGAGGCCAACTTCGGCTGGCGTGCCAGGCCAGCGACGAAACCGGTCAGGCCGGAACGCGCGCCGTTGCTCAGGCCCAGGATGTCGATGGGCGCCTTCACCGCACCCGAGGTGATGTTGACGATGCGCCCAAAGCCGCGCTCGGCCATGCCGTCCACCGTGGCCTTGATGAGCTCGATGGGCGTCAGCATGTTGGCATCCAGGGCCTTGATCCAGGTGTCGCGGTCCCAGCTGCGGAAGTCGCCGGGTGGCGGACCACCGGCGTTATTGACCAGGATGTCCACCTGCGGGCAAGCCTCGAGCGCGGCCGCGCGGCCTTCGGGCGTGGTGATGTCACCAGCTACGGCCACCACCTGCACGCCGGGCGCGGCCCGTGCGCCAAGCGCCCGCAATTCAGCCGCTGTGGCCTGCAGCGCGTCGACGCCGCGCGCCGTAATGACCACATTCACGCCCTCTTGCACCAGCGCCTGCGCGCAACCCTTACCCAGCCCCTTGCTGGCCGCACACACCAGCGCCCAGCGCCCACTGATACCCAAGTCCATGTCGCTTGCTCCTGTTGGATGAAATTCAGTCTGGACCGTCGCTTCAGCGTGCCCTGGCCAGCAGCCACACACCGGTCAGCACCAGCAGCGTGCCGGCAGCGATCCAGCCGTTGAACGGCTCGCCCAGCACGACAACGCCCATCGCGATGGTCGAGATCGGCCCGATCATGCCGGTCTGCGCTGTGACCGTGGCGCCCACGCGCTCGATGGCCATCATCACCATCACGACGGGCACGAAGGTACACAGCGTGGCGTTGACCAGCGACAGCGCGATGACCTCGGGCGCCACCAGCGCCGCCGCGAGCGGCCGCAGCACCACGAACTGTGCAATGCAGAAACCGCAGGCCACCGCGGTGGCCCAACCGGTCAGGCGCAGCGCGCCCAGGCGCCTCACTTCCTTGCCGCTGAAGGCCAGATAAACCGCGTAGGCCACCGCACTGCCGAAGACCAGCGCTGCGCCCAGCACGGTGTGGGGGCCGGTCAATTGCACCTCGTGCCCGAAGACCAGCAACACGCCGGCATAGCTGACCGCTAGCGCCAGCAGTTGGCGTGGCGCGGCGGGTTGCTGGTGCAGCAGCACGCCCATCGCCAGCACCAGCGTCGGGTTCAGGTACAGGATCAGGCGCTCCAGGCTGGCACTGATGAACTGCAGGCCGGCGAAGTCCAGAAAGCTGGCCAGGTAGTAGCCGCTGAAGCCCAGGCCGGTGACGACCAGCAGGTCACGCCGGGTCAGCGGCGGCTTGCCGCGCCCGGCCCACCACGCCAGGCCGACGAACAGCGGCAGCGCGAACAGCATGCGGTACATGATCAACGTGACGGCATCGACGCCATGCCGGTAAGCCAGCTTGACGATGATGGCCTTGCCCGAGAAGGCGATGGAACCCGCGGCGGCCAACGCCAGGCCGGCGCCACGCTCGGCCGATGCGGGCAAACTCAATATCCTGCAGCCTGCCCATCGCGCCGCGGGTCGCTGGCTGCCGCGTAACCTTCCACGGCCGGGTCGCCCAGCCCGCCGTCGGGCTGGTTCAGCCGCCAGATGAACTGCCCCGCGCCGTAGTCCTGGTAGCTGTCGTCGAAGCCCTGCACGTTGTGGCCCAGGTCACGCAAGCCCTGCACGGTGGCGGGGTCGAAGCCCGGTTCGCAGTTCAGCAGGCCGGCGTTCCAGCGCCAGCGCGGCGCGTCGCAGGCGGCCTGCGGTTGCTGCCGGTAGTCGAGCATGCGCACCACGGTTTGCATGTGGCCCTGCGGCTGCATGTCGCCGCCCATCACGCCAAAGCTCATCTGCGGCTGGCCGTCCTGGGTCAGGAAGGCCGGGATGATGGTGTGGAAGGGCCGCTTGCCCGGGCCGACGAGGTTGTCGCTGCTGCGGTCGAGCGTGAAGCCGTGGCCGCGGTTCTGCAGGCTCAGGCCGTAGCCCGGCACCACGATGCCCGAGCCGAAGCCCATGTAGTTGCTCTGGATGAAGCTGACCATCATGCCGCTCTCGTCGGCAGCGGTCAGGTAGATGGTGCCGCCTTGCGGGCCGTGGCCGGGGCCGAAGTCCTGCGCGCGCTTCGGGTCGATGAGCTTGGCGCGGCTGGCCAGGTAGTTGTCGTCCAGCATCTGCGCTGCCGTCATGCGCATGCTCCTGGGCTCGGCAACGTACTTGTAGGTGTCGGCGAAGGCCAGCTTCATGGCTTCGATCTGCACATGTTGCGATGCGATGCCATCCACTGGCAGACTGGCGATGTCGAACTTGTCCAGGATGCCCAAAGCGATCAGCGCCGCAATGCCCTGCCCGTTGGGCGGAATCTCGTGCACCGTGTGGCCACGGTAGTCACGCTGGATGGGCTTGACCCATTCCGGGCGGTAGTTGGCGAAGTCTTCGGCCGTCATCACACCACCGTTGGCCTTGGCATGGGCTGCCGCCGCCGCAGCCACCTCACCGCCGTAGAAGGCTTCGCCGGCAGTCAGTGCAATCAGGCGCAAGGTGCGCGCGGCCTCGTCAAAAGTGAAGCGTTCGCCGACCTGCGGCGCGCGGCCGCGCGGCATGAAGGCCTGCGCCCAGCCGGGCTGCTTGTTGACTTCTTCCAGCGCCGCTGCGGCGGCCCATTTGCCCTGCACGATGACCGGCACCGCATAGCCACGCTCGGCGATCTCGATGGCCGGCGCCAACAGGTCAGCGAAAGGCAGTTTGCCGAAGCGCTCGTGCAGCGCCACCCAGCCGGCCACGGCACCGGGCACGGTCACCGAATCCCAGCCGCGCTTGGGCGGCGTCTTCGCGTCAGGGCCGTACTTCTTTTCAAAGTACTCGGGTGTCCAGCCTTGCGGCGCGCAGCCGCTGGCGTTCAGGCCGTGCAGTTGCTTGCCGTCCCACAAGATGCAGAAAGCGTCGGAGCCCAGGCCGTTGCTGCAAGGCTCGACGATGGTCATCGCGGCTGCGGTGGCTATCGCCGCGTCGACCGCGTTGCCGCCGTTCTGCAGCATGCGCAACCCAGCCTGTGCGGCCAGCGGGTGCGAGGTGGAAACGA
>JAYSYH010000334.1:0-3173 GCA_043716645.1 Betaproteobacteria bacterium
ACGCTGTCGGTATAGCCCTCGATGAGAGCGGTGCGTTGCGGGTAGCGCTTGAAAAATTCGGCGAGTTTGCTCATGGTGCGCACGCTGTCGCCCTGCAGCGTTGACTGGCCCGTTGCGAAAAGCACGTCGCCCAGCGTGACGACGATGCCGCGGTCGGTCTTGCGCGCATTCAACTCCCGCAACTGCGACTGCAAATCGCCCACTTGTGAGTCCCGGCGGGCCAGTTCGGCCTGCTGCATGGCATTGCTTTGCTGCGAACTTGCCAACTGCTGGCTGGCGTTCGCGTTGGCTTGCTGTGCCGAAGCAAGCTGTTGGCTGGTACTGGCGTTGGCCTGTTGCGACGAGGCCAATTGGCGCTGTGTGGCGTCCACCTCCTGGGTGCGCAGCGCCAGGCGCATGCGGTCGCGCTCCGCGGCCGCACCAGCGGTCACGGCTTCGGCCGCACGGCTGGCTGCCGTGTCCTGCGCAATGCCGATTCGCTGGCTGGCCAGGTAGGCCAGGTGGTCCACCGTGGCCATGCTTTCGCCGTTGGCCTTGGCCTGCTCGGCCACGCGCAGGGCTTCACTGGCGCGCTTCAGTTCGGCCGGCGCCAACGTCATCACCTGAGATTGCCCCTGCGCGGCGGCATAACGGCTTTGGGCCTGGTCCAGCGCCACGTTGCGTTCGGGCATGCTGCTGCAAGCGCCGAGGGCGCCCAGCGCGCCTGCAACCACCAGCAGGCTGACGGCGTTGCGCGCGAAGCCCGCTACAGGGCGCAGCGTGTTGTTCAGTGTCTTGTTCATGAGATGCCTTTTTCGGCTCGCGTTCAGCGAACGGTTTTGCGGTTGATTTCTTCGCGCAGCACGCTGGCTGCGTTCTCGCTTTCGCGCGCTGCCAGCCCGGCCCGGGCGGCGGCGGCGCGCTGTTCAGCCAGCTGCGCGTCTACCGTGGCTTCGTCGGCCATGCGACGGGCCAGCATGGCGTCACCGGCAGTAACAGCGCTACGGGCGCGAGCCAGCTTGCCTACCGCAGTGGCCAATTCGGCCGGCGCGGATTCTTGTGTGCTGGTGGTGCTGGCGCGCTGTACGGCGGCTTCGGCCACCGCCAGCTGTTCCGTAGGCATCGGCGTCGAGGCACAGCCGCCCAAAGCCAGCACCACGACGCTTACGGCGCCCAGTGAGCTGAGCGTGGTCGTCACCATCTTCCGGTAAATTCTGTTTTCTTGGGTCATGGCGGGCTCCTGCTGCCGGGTTATTAAAGGTCTGCAAGGTGCGGCAGCGCTCATGTGTTCGTCCCACACCTTTCGCGCTGTAGTCTAGCCAAGGCCGACGGGCTTGTCTGTTGGCCAGCACACGCTGCCTTCAGACAAAAGCTGCCCGCCGAAAACAGCGCACGAATTGCGTTGGCGTTCGCTGCCGCACAGACCCAGAGCGCGGCTAGCGCGAGGATCGAAGCATCAGTTCAAACCCAGCACCATTCCCTACCCAGCCCAGCCCCAACCGCCTGCCGAAGGAGTTCACCGTGCTGCACTACGCCATCGTCTTTTTCGTGATTGCCCTGATCGCCGCTGTGTTGGGTTTTGGCGGTGTGGCCGCGGGTGCCGCCGGCATCGCTAAGCTGATGTTCGGCGTGTTCATCCTGCTGGCTTTGGTCAGCGGCGTCATCGGCCTGATACGCCGGGGTTGATGGCCGTCACCGCACGCCAAGCGGCACTGACTCGAATCGCTTGTCTTGCACCTGCCACTGCCATTTCCACAGCGCCTGTTCTGTTTCGTCCTGTCCCAGGCCCTTCCCCTTACATCTGACCCCCAACCACAGAAAGCCCAGCCACCATGAACACCTTCAGCTCCAACCTCGGCACCCACCTCAACGACGGCGCGACTTCGATGCTCGACGCCACCAGCCAAGCCGCCGACAAGGTGATGACCAGCGTGTCCACCGAAGCGCAAAACCTGGCCCACCGCGGCAGCCAGATGTTGCAGGACGGCACCGCTCAGGTGCGCAAGCAGGCCGAAGCCGCCCGCGACGCGACGCGGGGCTACATCCAGCAAGATCCGATGAAGGCTGTGCTCTTTGCAGCCGCCGCGGGTGCAGCGCTGGTTTTGCTGGGCAGCCTGTTGACGCGCGGCTCGCGCGACTGACGACTGACGTCAGGACGCCGCTGCGGCGGCGCGGCGGTGGGCAGCAGCGGCGCCTGCAGCCGTCCCCAGCTGCCCCATCTCGCAGAACACCACACCACGCCGCGCCACACCACACCACACCGCTGGCACGGCGTGAGCGTGAGGCCGCGCATTCAAGGAGACTTTCATGGCCCTGCCCATCCACCACAGTTCTGACGCGCTGTCGGCCGCCTCCGCCGGCCATTCGGCGACCCACCAATCCGGCCGTCTGGCCCTGCGCGGCGACCCCACCGGCTTGAACCGCCACCGCGCACACTGCGCAGCGGCACGCAACCAGCTGCACGGCCTGCAAAGCGCTGTCGAGGCGGTGGATGCATTCCTGTCACCACGCTTCTTTTCACTGTTGGCCGTGATCGGTAGCGGGGCCTTGCTGGTGTTCTGGTTGTTGGCTTGACGGTCGGCTCGACCGCAGCTTTCACGCGTCGCAAGTTGTAATGCGAGCTTTCGGATGGAGCGGCTCAGCCGCCGCAGCCCGACTGCAGCAGGACAACCTTCTGCATCAGTCTCTGCTGGGACCGGCGCGTGGCAGTTTGCAGCCGCCCATTCGCGACGAATTGCTGGGGGCGGCCGGCTTCAGTTTGATCGGCCACAGCCTGGCGCTGCAGCATGGCGAACCCGTGCAAGGCGGGCGAGCCGCGCCTTTCTTCCCACGCCTGCGCGAGAACATTGCCGTCCTGCACGAAGCCCACCGGGCCATCGCGCAGCAAGAGCGCAATGGCCGACATGTCAGCCCTGCCGGCGTCTGGCTGCTGGACAACATCCACCTGGTGGTGGCCCAAACGCGTGAGGTGCACGACGGCCTGCCACGCCGCTATTTCCGCGGCCTGCCAGTGCTGACCAGTGGCAATTCGGCCGGCCTGCCGCGCGTCTACGCCATCGCCTGGTGCTACGTGGCCCACGCCGACAGCGCCTTCGAGCCGGCACTGCTGGTGGACTTCCTGCGCGCCTACCAGCTGGAACATGCGCTGACCCAAGGGGAACTGTGGGCCCTGCCCACGACCTTGCGCGTGGTGC
>JAYSYH010000335.1:0-3167 GCA_043716645.1 Betaproteobacteria bacterium
TGCTGCCCGGCTGCGACGTTCGCAGCGACGGCCTGAGCTGCTTTGCCGGCGTCATAGACGCAGGTTGCGCCCACTCGTACGTCGTCGTCGGTGAGCGCAAGCCCCTCGACCTGCCTTAATTCACCTGGGTCAACACCATCCTGGGCAACCTCAAGACTGTCGCATCCCGGACGATCATAAGGTCGTCGATGGAACAGTTCTGGGTTTGAGACGTGCCAGTCTTTCATAGTTTGCAGGGGTGTTTTGCTTTTTAGGGCGGACTGCGGCAGTTGATGGTTGTACAGCGCCACGTAGTGCAGCAGGGTTTGTTCGAGGTCGAGCGAGGAGTTGAACCGATGGGTGTTGAGCACGTCGCTGATGCGGCCATTGAATCGCTCGACCATGCCGTTGTGCGTATTTCAGCCCATCGTGGACGGCATTTCGGCGTGATCGTGGACGGCGTTTCAGTCTGATCGTGGACGCTGTTTCAGCGTCATCGTGGACGATTTGGGTGGCGCGCAGGTGAATTTCTGACCGGCATAGGCTGGCCGCTTTTTGCGGTCCCAGTCGATGCCAACGAACAGAGTCACCATGCGCCGTATCCGAGAGGCATTGCGCCTGCACCTGCAGGCAGGGTTGAGTTACAACGAGGTCGGCCGCGTCCTCAATATTTCCAAGAGCGCGGTGGGCAAGTACGTGTCACTGGCCAGGGTGGCCGGCTTGGACTTCGCGGTGGCCGACGGCCTGAGCGACGAGGCCTTGGAGGCCCGGCTGTACCGGCCGCCCTTGGCCAGATCCAGCGACCAGTTGGCGCCCGACTTCGGCGTGGTCCACCAAGAGCTCAAGCGCCCGGGTGTCACGTTGATGCTGCTGTGGGAGGAGTACGCCGGCGCCAGCCCGTTGGCCTACAAGTACACCAGCTTCTGCGTCAAGTACCGCGAGTTCGCCAAGGCCCAGCTGCGCTCGATGCGCCAAGTGCACATCGCCGGCGAGAAGCTGTTCATCGACTACGCCGGCGACACCGTGCCCATCGTCGATGCCGCCACCGGCGAGATCACCCGGGCCCAGATCTTCGTGGCCGTGCTCGGGGCATCGAACTACACCTTTGCCTGCGCCACACCGCGCCAGACCACCGAGGACTGGATCGGCGCGCAGGTGCTGGCGTTGGAGTTCATCGGCGGCGCGCCCAAGCTCATCGTGCCTGACCAGGCCCGCGCGCTGATCAAGACGCCCGGCCGCTACGACCCCGAGCCCGGCCGGACGTATGAGGAGTTCGCCCGGCACTATGGCTGTGCCGTGCTGCCGGCCCGCCCGGCCCACCCGCGCGACAAGCCCAAGGTGGAGGGCGCGGTGCTGCTGGTGCAGCGCTGGATCCTGGCGCGCCTGCGCAACCGCCGCTTCTTCAGCTTGGCCGAACTCAACCGGGCCATCGCCGAGTTGCTGGTGAACTTGAACCAGCGGCCTTTCAAGAAGCTGCCCGGCTGCCGGCGCAGCGCCTTCGAGCAACTTGACGCGCCGGTGCTGCGGCCGCTCCCGGCCGAGCGCTTCCGCCTAAGCCGCTGGAAGACGGCCAAGGTGAACATCGACTACCACGTCGAGTTCGACGGCCACTACTACAGCGTGCCGCACCGGCTGGTGGGTGCCAGGCTCGATGTGCGCGTCACCGGCGCGCTGCTGGAGTGCTTCGCCTCCAACCAGCGCGTGGCCAGCCACGCCGTCAGCGCCGTGCGCGGCGGCTTCACCACCACGCCCGAGCACATGCCGGCCTCGCACCGCGCGCACCTGGAATGGTCACCGGCCAAGCTCATCGCCTGGGGTGAGCGCATCGGCGTGAGCACGGCCGCGGTGGTGAGCTGGCAGATGGCACACCGCCCGCACCCGGAGCAAGGCTACCGCGCCTGCCTGGGCCTGCTGGCGCTGGCACGCAAGTTCGGCGCGCCTCGGCTGGAGGCCGCCTGCACCCGGGCCATGGCGATCCGCGCGCCCCACCTGCGCAGCGTGACCAGCATCCTGCAGTGCGGGCTGGACAGCAACCCCAAGCCGCTGGCCGCCGCTGACAACCCGGTCATCGAACACGAGAACGTGCGCGGGCCCGGCTACTACCACTGACCCCCAACGACGGAAGACACCGACCATGCTCAACGAACACACCCTGGACCAACTGCGCGCGCTGCGCCTGGACGGCATGGTGCATGCCCTGGAAGATCAGGCCAGCAGCACGGCCGCCGCCGAGCTGCCCTTCGACGACAGGTTGACGCTGCTGGTGCAGCGCGAGATCGCCTGGCGCGACGACCGGCGCGTGGCGCGGCTGCTCAAGGCTGCCAAGCTCAAAGTGAGCGCAGCCTGCATCGAGGACATCAATTGGCGCGCCAGCCGTGGCCTGGACCGCGGCTTGATCAGCACGCTGGCCGGCGGTGACTGGTTGCGCCACGCGCGCAATTTGCTGATCACGGGTGCCACCGGCAGCGGCAAGACATGGCTGGCCTGCGCGCTGGCCCACCAGGCCGCCCGCAGCGGCTTCTCGGTGCTGTACGTGCGGGCGGCACGCCTGTTCGACGAACTGCAGGTGGCGCACGGCGACGGCAGCTTCGCCCGGCGCCTGGCGCAGCTGGCCCGGCTCGACCTGCTGGTGATCGATGACTTCGCCATCGCCCCCATGGGCGCACCCGAGCGCAACGACCTGCTCGAGTTGCTGGACGACCGCATCGGCACGCGCTCGACGCTGATCACCAGCCAGTTGCCAATCAAGGCCTGGCACACCTACCTCAACGATCCGACCCTGGCCGACGCCATCCTCGACCGCGTCGTGCACTCGAGCCACAAGATCGAGCTAAAGGCCACCAAGTCCATGCGCGACACCGCCGAGGGGGGTGCCTCCGGCGGCCTGGCAGGGGCCTGAAAACATGAGATCAAGTCGGGCTAAAAACAACCCCCGACACCCTCCCCACGGCAGCCCGTTTCAGGCTAATCGTGGACGATTCGGCTACATTCAAACCAGTTCCTGCGCGCCTCCCCAGCGCCACTTCGGCAACACCGTTTTGCCGTCCACGATCAGCCTGAAACGGGCGTCCACGATCGCTGAAATACGCACAGTGTTTTGACCAGAACCGCCGCAGCGCTTCCAAGGTGCGTTGCACGGGCTCGGGCTCGGGATCGCCAAGGCGTTCGATGAAATCCCGCAGCCGACG
>JAYSYH010000336.1:0-28598 GCA_043716645.1 Betaproteobacteria bacterium
CAGGTAAAAGCACAGCAAGCCCACGCCGCACAGGCTGCCCATCCAGGCGCCATAGCGCAGCACCTCGCGCAGGCTGAGCATCAACCCGACCGGAAAGCCCACGTAGAACCACAGTGACACATAGGCCAGGAAGGCCATCGGCTGGAAGGAAATGGCCTGGTCCAGCGCGGTCAGCGGCATCACCAGCACGGCCCGGCCAGGGTGGCGCAGCAGGTAGAAATACAGCGCGAAGAAAACCCACATGAAGGCCGTGATGCCCAGAAACTTCAACGCCAGGTGGTGGCGCATGCGCCAAGCCATGTCGGCCGCCCAGCTGGTGCGCGCTGCGGCCTGCGCAACGCCTGGCAAGGGCAAGACGGTTGGTGGGTGCGGGGTCACGCGCGGTGGCCGCCAGCGCGGCAGCAGTTGGGGTGATGGGGCTCTGAATGAGCGTACCACCCGCCTGCGGCGCAGTCGGTCGTGGCCGCAGGCGCTGCGGTCGATAATCCGGGTGTGGGGCTGGATCGGACGAAAACGTGATGGGGTGGTTTTGAGAGCGAGGCGCGAGTGGGTGAGTCGGCCGACTCGGACGAGTCGGACAAATCAGACGGGTTGGACGGGCTGGGCGCGGTGTGCGGCCCTGTCGACACTGTTTGCGTTTTCGGCCCGGGCCGCCGAACTGCCGCTGTGGGAAGTCGGCATCGGTGCCGGCGCGCTGCATGTGCCGCACTACCGCGGCAGCGATCAAAGCCACGGCTGGCTGCTGCCCGTGCCTTATTTCGTTTACCGCGGCACGATCTTCAAATCCGACCGCGACGGGACGCGCGCCGTGCTGCTGGACACTCAGCGGCTGGACGTCGACCTCAGCCTGGCCGCCAGTCCACCAGCAAGCCAGGGTGACAACCGCGCGCGCAGCGGAATGGCCGACCTATCGGCCACGCTGGAGGTCGGACCGAACGTGAACGTCATGCTCGCGCATGGCGGTCAGGGCGGTCAGGGCGGTCAGGGCGGTCAGGGCGGTCAGGGCGGCCGGGACGGCACGGGCTGGAAGCTCGATCTGCGCATGCCTCTGCGCGCGGTCTTCACCGTCGGCTCGCATCCGCGCGCCATCGGCTGGACCAGCACGCCGGTGCTCAACCTCGATCTCGACGTTCGGGGCTGGAACGTCGGCCTGCAGGGCGGTGCGCTGCTGGGCACCCGTCGCCTGCACAGCCACTTCTACAGCGTCGCACCGGCCGAGGCCACGGCCGCGCGGTCGGCCTACGCCGCACCCGGTGGCTACGCTGGCTGGGGTCTGACGGCCAGTGCGTCGCGCCGGGTCGGCGACTGGTGGCTGGCGGCCTTTGCGCGCACCGACAGCGTGGCCGGAGCTGCCTTCGAAGGCAGCCCGCTGGTCAGGCAACAGCAGACCACCACTTTCGGTTTCGCGGCCAGCTGGGTGTTCAAGGTTTCTGAAGCGCGGGTTGTCGCTGAACGTTGAACCCGACCCGGCTACGGCAACGGCCACGGCCACGGCCACGGCCACGGCCATGAACGCGCCCCGTCCGCGCGCCGTTTCGGGCTGGTTGTGGCCGCTGGCCTGGCTGGGCCTGCAGTTGCAGCTGCTGATGCTCGGCTTGATGTCGCTGGGGTGGAACGGGGTCGCCTTGCTGCTCTACCCGCTGCTGTCGCGCACCGCAGGCCTGCGCATCGGCCGCGCGATGATCGCCCGCGGTTACGGCTGGTTCTGGGCCATCGCGCGGCGCAGCGGCATGGTGCGCCTGGACGCCGCTGTGCTGGACGCGCTGCGCGACGAGTGCGGCCTGATCCTGGTGGCCAACCACCCCAGCATGCTGGACGCGGTGATGTTGGTGGCACGCCTGCCGCGCAGCGCCTGCATCATGAAAGCCAGCCTGATGCGCAACCCGCTGCTCGGGCCGGGCGCCCGGCTGGCGCGCTACATCCGCAATGACTCGGCCTACGGCATGGTGCAGCACGCGGTGCAAGACCTGCGCAGCGGTGGCCAGCTGGTGATGTTTCCCGAAGGCACGCGCACGACGCAGCCGCCCATCAACCCCTTCCACCCCAGCTTCACGCTGATTGCGCGCCACGCCCAGGTGCCGATCCAGACGGTCTTCATCGACACCGACTCGCCCTACCTGGGCAAAGGCTGGCCCTTGTGGCGGCTGCCGCCGTTGCCCATCTGTTTTTCCGTGCGCTTGGGTCGGCGGTTCGCGCCCGCGCGCGACCACCATGCACTGCGTGCCGAGATCGAGGCCTATTTCGCGGCCGGCGTGCAGCGCCCGCAACCGATCGTCTGATCCCGTCCATGCCCCCGCAGAACAAGGCTTCAGCCAGCCATCTGGTGCTCATCCCCAGTTACAACACGGGCGCCCAGGTTTACGCCACGGTGGCGGCTGCGCGCGCGCAGTGGTGCCCCGTGTGGGTGGTGGTGGACGGCAGCAGCGACGGCACCGCGCAGGGCCTGCTGGACCTGGCTGCCGCCGACCCCGGCCTGCGGGTGTGGGTGCAGTCCCGCAACCAGGGCAAAGGTGCGGCCGTGCTGTTCGGCCTGCACCGCGCGCTGCAGGCTGGCTACAGCCACGCGTTGACGATGGACAGCGATGGCCAGCACCCGCCCGACCTGATTCCGGTGTTCATGCGGGCGTCCATCGCGCGACCCGAAATCATGGTCCTGGGCCGCCCGGTGTTCGACGCCAGCGCACCGCTGCTGCGCGTGCGCGGTCGGCGCATTTCCAACGGCTGGACCAACCTGGAAACGCTGGGCGCGGGCGTGGCCGATTCGCTCTACGGTTTTCGCGTCTACCCGATCGCCACACTGGCCGCCGTGATGCGCGGCCAGCCGTGGATGCGCCGCTTCGACTTCGACACCGAAGCCGTTGTGCGCCTGACCTGGCGCGGCGTGAAGCCGGTCAACCTGGACGCGCCGGTGAAGTACCTGAGCGCCGCGGAAGGCGGCATCTCGCACTTCCGCTACGGCCGCGACAACCTGCTGCTGACCTGGATGCACACCCGGCTGATGGTCGAATTCGTGCTGCGCCTGCCGCTGCTGATGTGGCGCAAGGCGCGCCGGCTGCCGCCTTTTCAGGCCTGAAGTTTCTTGCCCGGCGGATCAGACCGGCTAGGCGGCCTCGGCCAGGGCCGGGAACAGCATCGGGGCCTCGCCGTGCAGCAAACCGCCGGCCGCCACGATGGCCGCGCGCAACGCGCCAGCGTCCAGCGCGGCATGGTCGCTGCACCCGCGCTCGGCGATCTCGGTGGCCAGCATGCGCAGCCGGCGCGCGGCGTCGCGCAGCTGCTCGCGGAATGCGGTCTCGTCCAGCACGTCTTCCAGGCGGCGGTTGAGTTCCACGAACCAGGGCACCGATGCTTGATCCAGCATCTGCGCCGGGTTGCGCTTGGCGCTGACCAAGCCCCAGGCGCGCAGGAAGTCCTGCACCGCCTGGTTCATCTGCTGGCAGCCGGCCAGCTCGTCGCGCAGGTGCGACAGCGTTGCCAGGTCGGTCAGCCGGCCCTGGAAGAACATCGGCGCCAGCACGCTCCAGTAGTAGGTGTAGTCCCAGATGATCTTCACAGGCAGCACCTCGGGGTCGCCGAACAGCGCGTACTGGTCGACGTAGAGAGTGAGCGTGCTGTCGTAGAACGATTTGAAGATCTGCTCATAGATCTTGGTGTGGGCGCCCAGCGGTTGGCCAGCGCGGTCGCGCGCCACCAGTTCGGTGATGTAGCTGTTGCCGATGGCGATGAAGTCGCTGCCCGGCGAATAGAAAGGGTCGAGGAAACGCCCGGCTTCGCCGGCCAGGGCCCAGCGCTGCGCCGAGAACACCTGTTCGCAGTCGTGGCTGAAGCGCTTGAAGAAGGCGAAGTCCTGCAGCTTTTCCGGGTGGCCTTCGACCTTGGCCTGGATGTCGTCCCACAGCCGCGGCTGGTGTTCGCGCAGCCAGACCATCGCGCGTTCAAACGTGTTCATGCCCTCGATGGGGTGGCTGCGCGGGTCGGCCACGATGCCCACCGAATGCGAACCCGAGGCCAGCGGAATCAGCCATACCCAATACCCCGGGCCGACCAGGTGGTTGGTCGACAGCCAGCGCGTGGGCGTGACGCAGCGCGCCTGCCAGGCCGGGTCGCTGGACCAGTCGTCGATGCGGATGCGCTCGTCGATGCGGAACCACACCGCGTGCGCCCGGTGCACGTTGTCGCGCGCCAGGCCCAGCTTGCGCTTGAGCAGACCGGCGCGGCCGCAGGCGTCGATGACCCAGCGCGCACGCGTCGTCTGCACGGCTACACCGGGGCTTTGCCAGGTCACCGTGTGCAGCGCGCCTTTGGCAGCGGCGTCGGCCAGTTGCACGTCGCGGATCAGCGCGTTGTCGATGAAGCGCAGGCCGCGACGCTGCACTTCTTCGCCCAGGAAGTTCTCGAAAATGCCGCGGTCGATCTGCCAGCTGGCCACCGGCAGCGGCCGGCTGGCGCCCAGTTCGGTGACCGCGGTGATGTCGCGCTGGCCTTCGCTGAAAAAGAAGCGAAAGCCGAACTTCTTCAGCTGCGCGTCGACCAGGTGCCGCTGCAGGCCCAGCACGTTCTGGAAGTAGTGCGCGCCGATCTCGACGCTGGACTCGCCCACCTTGTGGCAGGCCTCGGGCACCGGGTGGCTGCGGCGTTCCAGCACCAGCACGTCCAGATCCGGCATGCGCTGGCGCAGCTGCAGCGCCAGCGTCAGGCCGGCCAGGCCACCGCCGAGGATCAGCACGTCGGGATCGCGCGCGGATGGAGCCGGTGGGCCGGCTGCGCCGCGATCGTCGGCATGGTCGGATGCAGTCATGGTGAATGGGTACAGCGCAGGCGAAGCAGAGATCATGCCCCAAGGGGTGTCAGTCGCAGATGCACGACCAGCGCGGCCGACAGTGGCAGGGTCAAGGCGCAGCCGTCGCCACAAGCCAGAGCTTCGAACAGCGGCAGCGCATCGGCCATCGCGTTGCCGGCCAGGCTCTGCGCCAGCGCCGAATGCAGGGCAGGTGCAGCGGCCGCCTCTGCGGCTTGCGCCAGCTGCCAGTCCACCCGCCACCGGCTGGCCGCCGACGGCTGCGGCGCGAGCAACAGCGCCACGCCCAGCAGGCCGCGGCTGCGGTTCACCGAAGTCAACGGGCCGACGGCTTCGGTGTCGAAGCCGACCAGCAGCGCCGGCGCGTGGTTGCAGGCGCACAGGCTAGCCGCTTCCAGCCAGCCGGCTGCGAAGCTGGCGTCGAATGCGGACAGCGCGGTGCTGCTGGCCTGGCTGCCGCTGGCGATGGCCCAGTAGCCGGACGCGGCGTTGTGCACCGAGTGGTGGAAGCGCGTGGGCGACAGCAGCCGCGGGTCGGTTGCCAGCGTGCGGCACAGCGCGTCGGTGATCGGCAGGTCGCCGTGGGCCGACGTGAACACGCTGGCGGTGGTGGCCGGGTCGTGGCCCGAGCCGGCCAGTGCGGCGCTGGCCACTTCCAGTGCCAGCAGCACCGACTCGGGCGCGCGCCGCCGCTCGTTGGCGGCCAGCAGCGCCGGCGCCGGGCGCAGGCCGCGCGGGCTGTCGGGCAGCGTTTCGCCGCGCAGGGCCGGCGCGGCGACAGCCCAGCCGGGCGCGCCCGGCGTCCACAGCGCGATGCCGTCCAGCCACAGGTTGCGCTGGGTCCTCATGCCCCGCGCCCGAAGATCAGCACGGCGTTGTTGCCGCCGAAGCCGAAGGAATGGCTGGCCGCCAGTTGCACCGTACGGCGGGCCGGCGTGGCGCGCCACTGCCCGGCGAAGACGGGGCCGAAAGCTGCGTCGGCCGCGACGGTGCCGCCACTGCCCGACAGCCAGCCGTCGCGCAGTGCCAGCGTGCAGACCAGCGCTTCGACGATGCCCGCTGCGCCCATCGTGTGACCGGTGGCGGCTTTGGTCGCGCTGGCATGCACCGTGGGTGCATAGCGCCGCGCCACCAGCGCGGCTTCCACGGCGTCGTTGCGCGGCGTGCCGGTGCCGTGCAGGTTCAGGTAGCCGATGTCGCAGGCGGCCACGCCGGCGCTGGCGAGCGCGGCGTCCAGCGCGCGCTCGGCGCCCAGGCCTTGCGGGTGCGGGCTGGACATGTGGTGGGCGTCGTTGCTTTCGCCGTACCCGCGCAGCTCGATGGCCCCCGGCCCGCACTGCAGCAGCGCAAAGCCGGCGGCTTCACCGACGCTGATGCCGCAGCGCGCGGCGGCGAAGGGCTGGCACGGTTCGGGCGCGATCAACTGCAGCGCGTGGAAGCCGTACAGCACGCTGTCGCACAGCGCATCGACGCCGCCCACCAGCACCGCGTCGCACAGGCCCAGGCGCAGCCAGCGCTCGGCCTGCGCGAAGGCTTTCGCGCTGGACGAACAGGCGGTGGACACCGTCACGCAAGGGCCCTGCAAGCCCAGCGCGGCCTGCACGAAGGCCGCCACCGCGTGCAGCGTGTTCAGGCGATCGCTGCGCAGCGGCGCCGGGAAGCCGCCGTCGGCAGCCAGCCCGCGGTAGGCCTGCTCGGACACCGCGATGGTTGACGCGGAAGTGCCCAGCACCAGACCCACGCGGTGCGCGCCGTGCTCGCGGCAGGCCGCGGCCACGGCGTCGATGCAGCCGTCGGCCTGCAAGCCCAGCCAAGCCAGGCGGTTGGCGCGACAGTCCCACGGTTGCAGGTGGGCCGGCAGCACCACGGCATCGACGGCCGCCACCCGGCCGACCCAGGTGGCCAGCGGCGCCTGCGGCGTCAGCGGCGTCAGCGCGCTGCGGCCTTCACGCAGCACGGCGCCCAGTGCGTCCAGCCCCACGCCGGCGGCGCTGGCCAGCCCGTGTGCGGTGACTGCGACCGGCGCAATCGGCGACCCGCCCAACCCGCCCAACCCGTCCAACCCGCCGTTCACACCGTGCAGCCCGCGGGCAGCAGTCCGCGGTCCAGCCATTGCGCCCACAGCGTCTGCCAGGGCTGCCAGTCGTGCCCGCCGGCGGTGGTGGTGACGCGGTCTGCAGGCAACACGCCACCCATCAGGCGGTGGCCCTCGGCCAGCCGGTCTTCGCTACCGTAACCCAGCCACAGCGGTGGGCCCGGGCGCTGCGGGTCGGACAGCCACAGCCACAGCGCATGGTCGATGTCGTCGGCGTCTCGGGGCTGCGCGGTGCGTCGCCAGACCGCCGGGCCACCCGCGTCGGCGATGGCCTTCAGCAGTGGCTTGCGGCCCAGGTAGGGCGCCAGCGTCAACACGCCGGCGATGTGTTCGGGGTGGCGCCGCGCGTAGTTCAGCGCCACGTAGCCGCCCAGCGAGATACCGGCCAGCCAGATCTGGCGGCGGCCTTCGGCGGGCGCCAGCGCCGGCGCGATGACGTCGTCGCGCAGGCGGTCGAACATGCTGCCGTCGTAGACATACCCCAGGTGGGCGTCGGGCAGCGCCAGGTCCACCGCGCGCTGGCGCAGGCGCACGGCCGCCACGAAGCCCTGTTGCACCAGTTCCTGCGGCTGCATGTGGGCGCCGGGCAGGAACACCAGCAGCGTGGGGGCCAGCGTGGCGCTGCAGCCCTGGTCATCGCGGATCACGTCCATCTTCACGCGGCGGGGGCCGGCGATTGCCGCGCCGCCACTGAAGCCGGGGAGTGCGGCAAGTGCGGCGGTGGCCAGCGTGGCCAGCGTGGCAGTCGCAGCGCGGCGGGTGCTCACGGGGTCGGGCATGGGTCGCAGGGCATGGGGCGATGGGGTACAGCAACAAGGCGCGGGAATGCTAACCGCCGGGCCTGAAGCCCCGGGCCGGCACTGTGGCGTCGGGGCTGCTAGGGTCCGCGCTCTGATGCTGCTTTCACTGTCCACCATGCCCACGCACGCCATCCACCGCCGCACCCTGCTGGCCGCTGCAGCCTGGCCGCTCGGTGGCCTGCTGCAGGGCTGTTCGACGCCGCTGCCTCTGGGTGTGCAGCCCGCGGCCGGCGCGCCCGAGGCGGCGGCCTTGCTGCGCGCCAGCGCCGAGGCCCATGGCCTGACCGCCTACCGGCAGATCAGCGACATCAACATCGCCTACGAAGGCGAGTGGCGGCCTTTCATCAACGGTGTCCAACCCCAGGTGGTGGACGCCGGCTACCGCGGCCGTTCGCAGGAACGACTGATGCCCGCGCTGGGCCTCAACGCCCAGGCTTACGAGGGTGCCAGTGGCCGCAAGTTCGTTGCGTGGCAGCGCGGCAGCGCCAGCACGACCGCACGTTTGGACTTGTGGTTCAACGGACAGCCCAGCGCTGAAGCCGCGCTGCAGCGTGCGGCCGCGGTGGTGGCCGAAAGCTACTGCCTGTTCCTGCTGGGGCCGCTGTGGTTGATGGACCGCGCCACGGTTTTGCAGCGCGCAGGCAGCGAGCGCGTGGACGGCCGTTTGTGCGACGTGCTGCACGCCTGGGTGCGCCCGGGGCTGGGCCTGTCGGAACTGGACCGCGTGACGCTGTGCATCGACCGCGACAACCGCGTCACGCGGCGCATGCGCTTCACGCTGGAAGGCTACGAAAACACCCAGGGCGCGGTGGCCGAGACCGACCGTTATGACTTCGAAATGCGCTTCGGCGTGCTGTGGCCGATGCGCAGTTTCGAGCGCGTGTTGCACCCCATCGCGCTGCCGGCGCACGACTGGCGCATCGCCGGGCTGGACGTCAACCGCGGCTACGGCCGCGAGGCGCTCGCCGGGCCGGTATTCACCGGCCTGGCTGCGGCGTCGGCGCGGCCGGTCTAGTACAGCCCGCCGTTGATTGAGATCACTTGCCCGGTGATGTAGCCGGCCTCGGGTCCGGCCAGGAAGCCGGCCAGGGCGGCCACCTCCACGGGCGTGCCGGCGCGCTGGCAGGGCACGATCTTCTTGATCGTGTCCTTGTCGAAGGCGCTACCGTCGGCGGTGGCCATCGGCGATTCGATGATGCCCGGCGCAATCGCATTCACCGTCACCCCCCGGCTGGCCACTTCCAGGCTCAGCGCCTTGGTGGCGCTGTTCAACGCGCCTTTGGCGGCTGCGTAGTTCACCTGGCCGCGGTTGCCGGCCAGTGCGGCCACCGAGCTGATGTTCAGGATGCGCCCCCAGCGGGTGCGCAGCATCGGCAGCAGCAGCGGTTGGGTGACGCGGAAGAAGCCGTGCAGCGACACGTCGATGACGCGGTGCCATTGCGCCGCCTTCATTCCCGGGAACACCGCGTCGTCGTGGATGCCGGCGTTGTTCACGATGATCTGGACGGGCCCGCTGGCCAGCATCTGCGCGATAGCTTCGGCGCAGGCGTTGTCGCTGGTCAGGTCGAACACCAGCGGCTCGGCCACGCCGCCGGCGGCGCGGATCTCGTCGGCCAGGGCCTGCACCGCGTCGGGCCGTGAATTGCCGTGCAGCAGCACCGTGGCGCCATCTGCCGCCAGGCGCCGTGCGATGGCCGAACCGAGGGCGCCGCTGGCGCCGGTGACGAGGGCGCGTTTGCCCAGCAGGGGTGCGTTCATGTCGGGACTTCAGACCTTTTCAAGGCAAAGCGTTGAGGATCACGGTGGCGCGCCCTTCGACCAGCAGGTCGCCTGCGGCGCTGTGCAGCGTGAAGGCGTACAGCGCCTGCCTGGCGTCGCCCATCAGGCGCTGCGCAGCGATGTGCAGGTCGCCTTGGACGGTGTCCAGGCGCGGCACCCGTAGCTTCACGCCGCGCACCGCCGCCAGGAAGCCGGGCTGCGGCGGTGCATCAGGGTTGGCGGCGGCGGCCGACAGCGTGCCATGCAGCGCCATCGCCTGCGCAGCGTATTCGATGGCCACCGCCGCCAGCAGGCCGCCGGCTGTGCGCAGCGGGTTCGCCGGGTCGCGGTGGCTGCGGGCGGTGCAGCTGATGCGCTCGGCGTCCCAGTTCAACAGACATTCCAGCAGGCACATGTTGCCGCTGTGCGGCACGCGCGCGGCGATTCCGGCGTGGTTCAGCGTGGCCGGGATCATGGCGTGCCTGCGCCTGCCACCCCCGCCGCGCCGACCGTCACACGCATCGCCTGACCGGGCAGACCGTCCAGCACCAGCGTCTGCCCGCTGTCGCCGGCCAGTACCTGCAGCAGCGGCAACGCGCGCGCGGCGGGAATCGTGACGCGCAAATCTTCCAGTCCGGCGTCAGCGCAAACCGTGGCGGCCATTTCGGGCGTCAGCTCGATCTGCAGTGACCGGCTGCGGGCTTGCTCGTTTGGCGCGATCAGCAAGGCCACCGCGAAGGTGTCGGCCACCGGCCGTATCGCGTGCAGCGGCTCCGGATAGGGCACATCACAGGCCACCAGCAGCACCGGTGCCTGCGTGGCCTGGCACTGCACGGCGGCTTCCAGCAGGCCGGCTTCGAAGCTGGCGTCGAAGGCGGCCAGGCTGGTCGACGCCGCGCGCGATGCTGCGGCGATGTGCCAGTAGCCCGCCGCGGCGTTGTGCACCGAATTCGTGAAGCGCGTCGGCGACACCATGCGTTCGGGCGCGGCCAGCGCTTCGCACAGCAGGTGGCAGTTCAGCGGGTCGCCGGTGGACGAGGTGAAGACCGTGGGCAGCGTTTCGGGGGCGCTGCCGCTGCCGGCCAGCGCCTGGTCGGCGACCACGATGGACGCCTTCACAACGGTGCCGGCGCGGCGCCGTTCGGTGGCCGGCAGGCGCTGCGGCGCGGGCACGGCGGTGGGTGCCCGTTGCCAGACGCCCGGTTCGCGCAACAGCGGCGCGGCACTGGCCCAGTCGGCCAAGCCCGGGCCGAGCAGGCCGATGCCGATGAGGTGGACGGTGAGCCTGCTGTCGGATGTGATGTCGGGTGTCATGTTGCTCGTCATGTCGATCGTCATATCGCTCGTCATATCGCTCGTCATGCGGCAACCCCAAAAATCAAGCAGGCATTGCTGCCGCCGAAGCCAAAGGAATTGCTGGCCACGACGCGCACCGGGCCGTCGCGCCGCTGGTGCAAAAAGTTCGACTGCAGCGTCGGGTCGGGCGTCTGCACATGCAGCCCCGCGGGCATGAAGCCGTGCTGCAGCGCCAGCACTGCGATGGCCGCTTCGACGCCGCCTGCCGCGCCCAGCGTGTGCCCGGTGTAGCCCTTGGTGCTGCTGCAGGGCAGGGCAGTGCCGAACACGGCGACAACAGCGCGGTCTTCCGCCGCGTCGTTGCCCGGCGTGCCGGTGCCGTGCAGGTTCAGGTAGTCCACATCGCCGGCCTGCAGGCCGGCTTGCGCCAACGCACCGCGCATCGCGGCGGCGGCGCCGGCGCCTTCGGGATGCGGGCTGCTCATGTGGTGGCCGTCGCTGCTTTCGCCGGCGCCCAGCATCCAGGCCTGCACCTGTTCGGGGTCGCGTTCGAGCAGCGCGAAGGCCGCGCCTTCGCCCAGCGACAGGCCGGACCGGTTCGCGTCCCACGGTCGGCAGATGTCGGCCGACACCAGTTCCAACGCCTTGAAGCCGTACAGCGTGGTCATGCACAGGCTGTCGACGCCGCCGACGACGGCGGCATCGACAACGCCCAGGTCGATCATCCGCTGCGCCGCCGCGAAGACCTTGGCGCTGGAAGAGCAGGCCGTCGACACCACGTAGGCCGGCCCCTGCAAGCCGAGCGCGGCGCGCACGTAACGGCCCACCGAGTAGGTGTTGTGCGTCGGCCCGTAGTGCAGGCTGGCGGGCAGCGCGCCGGTGGCGCGTCCTTCCACGACCGCGCGGTGGCGGTAGGCAATTTCCGTCTGCAGGATGCCCGCCGTGCTGGTGCCCAGGAAGACGCCCACGCGGTGCGCGCCATAGCGCTGCGCGGCGCGGCGCACGCTGTCACCGAAGCCGTCGGCCTGCAGCCCGAGTTCGGCGATGCGGTTGTTGCGGCAGTCGAATTCGGCGCGTGCTGTGGGCAGCGTCACGCTGTCGGCGCCGTCGACCACGCCCAGCCAGGTGCCGATGGCGGCGGTCTCAAAATCCTGTTGCCGCAAGCCGCTGCGGCTGCTGTGCAGCGCGGCCAGCGCCGCCGCCTGCCCGTGTCCCAGCGCCGTGACCTGGGTGATGGCCGACACGGCCAGCGGTTGCATCACGCCCACTGCGCAGCCCCCGTCAGATCTGCCACCAGCAGCACGTTCGCGAAGGGCGTGCCCTGGCTCATCGGCACCCGTTGCACGGCCCCGAAGCCCAGGCCTTGCAGCAGCGCGGTCCATTCGGCCAGGCTGCGCGTCCAGGTCGGCGGCACGCGGTGGCCGCGTGCGGTGGTCACTACCCAGTCGACCCACTGGCTGACCGCGAACCCGCTGCGCTGCGCCGGGTCTGAGACGCGCAACAGCAAGCGGCCATGCGGCGCCATCGCGCGCCGCATGCGGGCCAGCAGCGCGTCTTGCGCGGCGTGGTCGATGTAGTGCAGCACGTCCAGGATGACCACCAGGTCGCAGGGCGGTATCGGCGCGTCGCGCACATCACCGCAGGTGATTTCGGCGCTCGGACTGCAGGCGATCTCTGCCACCCGGCGGGTGCCGTGCAACGCAGCCAGTGCGGCATTGCCGCGCGCGGCGTCCTGCGCCATCAATTCGATGCCGTGGTAAGCGGTGAAGGACGGGGCGGTCGGCCAGTTGGCCGGCCAGGCCCCTCGCGCCGCCTGCTGTTCGCAGGCGTGCAGCAGCGTTGCCACCAGGCCCTGGCCGCAGCCGATGTCGACCACCCGCGTGCCGGGCAGCAGGTCGCCGCGTTCCAGCAGGCCGCGAAACACCGGGTCGCGGGCCAGCTTGCCGCGCGCCCAGTGCCAGGCCCAGCGGCTGCTGATGCTGGCGTCATAGCGGTAGGGGGCGCAGGCGGCCTCGAAGATCTGGCGCCAGGCGGCGTTGGTCTTGGCGTCGCGGGCGGGCAGCGGGTGGTCGGGCAGGTCGCCGGGTCTCATGCGGATGGGCTCATCGGTCTTCGGGGTGGCAGGGCGTCGGCCAGTGTCACCGGGCGCAGACCGGCGGCTTGGCAGCGTTGCAGCAGCGGCGGCAGCACGTCGAGCAGCACGGCGCGAGCGGGGCCGTTTTTGCTGCCGACGGCGGTGGCCGCGCGCCGGGCATGGCCGTCGTGCAGTAGCAGGATGTCGCCGGCGGCCAGGCCACCGGCAAGCCGCGCCAGCACACGGTGCGGGTTGGCGTCGCGGGTGTCGAAGCCGCGCCGCGTCCAGCTGACCAGGTGCAGGTTCAGGCGGTGCAGCAGCGGGTCGAGCAACGGGTTGCGCAGGCCGGCCGGCGCGCGAAAAGCGATCGGCGCCGTGCCGGTCAGATCGGCCAGCAGGGCCTGCGCGTCGGCGATCTCGCGGGCCATCGTGCGTGGCCCCATCAGCGAAAAATGGTGGCGGTGCTGGTCGCTGTGGTTCTGCACGCTGTGGCCGGCGGCGGCGATGCGGCGCAACAACGCCGGGTGGCGGCGCGCGGCCTCGGCGATGCAGAAGAAGGTGACGTGGGCTCGGTGCGCCGCCAGCAGGTCCAGCACGGCGGGGGTGACTTCGGGGTCGGGGCCGTCGTCGACGGTGATGGCCACGAAGCCGCGCGCCACTGCTGCGACCGGCAGGCGCCGCACATTCGGCCCCAGCAGCGTGCTGCGCGGCCACAGGCCGGCGGCGGTGAGCGCCGCGTGGTTCAGCGCCACCGCCGCCAGCGCCCACGGCCAGGCGCCGGGCAGCAGCACCGCCGCGCCGGCTGCCACCGCGTGCAGACCGACGCTGCCGCTGACCGCCGCCGGCCAGGGCCAGGGCGGGACGGCAGCAGCCGACGATGGGGTGGCGGGGGTGGTCGGCATCGGGACTTTCAGCGACCGGGTGCCGTGGTGGGCGACGGCGATTTCAGGGTGGATGACGGCCGCGCCGCGAAGGCCGCCGACAGCACCAGCGCCAGCAGCGCACCCGGCGCGACCACCCGGCCGATGGCCGCCAGCGCCGGAATGCTGGACAGCGCGATCAGCCCGAACGACAACACCGTGGTCAGGTTGGCCAGCAGCAGCGAGGCCAGCGTGTCGGGGTCCATCGCGCCGCCGGCGGCGACCTGCGGATCGTGCTGCAACATGTCGAAGAACAGCGCGTAGTTCGAACCCACGGCCACCACCAGCAGCAGGCCGACCAAGTGCAGGATGCCGAGCTGCACGCCCAAAGCGGCCAGCCCGCCCATCGTCAACAGCACGGCCAGCAGCAGCGGCTGGCACACCGCCAGCACGCGGGGCAGCGAGCGCAGCGAGAACGCCACCAGCGCCACCACGCCCAGGGCGCCCAGCAACGCCTGGGCCTGCGCTTCGCCCAGGTAGCGGGCGTACAGGCGCGTCAGCTCGGCGCCGATCTCCAGCGTCTGCACCCCGGGCTGGCCTTGCAGCGCCTGTTGCACGGCGGTCAGGTCGAGCCGGTCGCTGTTGTGCTGCGGCGGCTGCAGCGGCAGCAGCGCCACCCAGCCGCCGCTGGTGCGCTGCAGCAGCAGGGCATCGATCAGCGGCGACAGCGCGCCGCCGCGCAGCGATTCACGCGTGATGACCGGCTGCGTGCGCGCTGCCTGCACCTCGGCCACGAAAGGCGCCAGTCGTTCAGCCCGCAGCGGCCCGCCCAGCGTGGCTTGCGCCAGCGCGGCCTGCAGCGTGTCCGCATTGGGCAGGGCGGCCTGCCGCCCCCGCTGCGTGGCTTCACTGGGCAGCCAGCGGGTGACGCTGTCGACCCCGCCGAGGGCGCCGCGTTCGACCAGCGGCTGCAGCAGCGCGATGACCTTTTCCGCCTGCTGCAGCGTGGCCTGCAGATCGGCGGCCTGCACGACGACCAGGCTGCGCGCGTCGCCGGCGCTGAGGTCGGCGCGCAGGCTGGCGTCGAGCTCCAGCGCTTCTTTGGAAACCGGGCTGAGCGAGCTCAGTTCCGCCCGCCACACATCACCGCGGGCCACCACGTGAAAGATCAGCAGCGCCGCCGCCGCCACGCCCAGCGCCAGCAGCGGCCCCCTCAGCCGCGGCAGGCCGCGCACGGCCCAGCCCGCGAACGAGCCCATCTGCCGGCGCAGGCCCGCACCCTGGGCGCCGTGCGGCATCAGCACCGGCAGCACGAAGCGCGTGGCCAGCGCCGCGCCCAGCAGGCCGGCCACCGAAAAAATGCCCAGCTGCGCCAGCCCCGGGAAGCCGGAAAACACCAACGCCGCGAAGCCGCAGATCGACGTCAGCAGCCCCAGCCGCACCGTGGGCCAGCCGCTGCGAAGCCACAGCCGCCAGCCGCCGGCGCGGGCCTGGATCAGGAAGTAGATGGCGTAGTCGACCGCCTCGCCGATCAACGTGGTGCCGAAGCCCAGCGTGATGCCGTGCACCGAACCGAACAGCAGGCTGACCGCGACGATGCCCGCCAGCACGCCGCTGAGCACCGGCAGCAGCGCCGTGAACAGCGCCGGCAGCGAAGCGAAGGCCAGCAGCAGCAGGCCGCTCATCAGCGCCGTGCCGACCGCCGTGAGCCAGCGGATTTCGGTTTCGATCTGGCGCCGGCTGTGGGTGCTGAAGACCGGGGCGCCGCTGAGCTGCAGCTTCAGGTCGCGCAGCGCCGGCGTGGCCTGCGTGAGCCGGGTGAAGTCGCTGCGCACACGGGCCAGCGCGGTGTCTTGCGCGTCCAGGTCCGATCCGGCCGCCAGCGTGCCGGCCACCAGTAGCGCGCGCGAGCCATGTCGCGACGCCCAGACGCCTTCTTCGCTGCGCGGCGCGCTGCTCGGGATCAACCCTTCGGCGATGCGCTGCGTCTCGCCGGTCGGGTCGCGGTCCAGCAGCGGCTTCAGGCTGTTGCCCAACGGCGTGCCCAGCAGCGACAGCGTTTCGTTGATCGCCGACTTCAGGCCGTCGGGCGTGAAGTGCGCGGCGTTCACGGCCGGGCTGAGCAGGTAGCGGTGATCGAACAGCCAGGTGCCGGTGGCGGCCCAGGCGTCGGTCTCGCCGTTGTTGACCTGCTCGAACAGACCGCTGGCGCGCATGGCCTGGGCCAGCCCGCGTGAAGCCTGGGCGCGCGCGGCCGCGTCGCCGCCGTCGATGCCGATCAGCAGCGTGCGCGCGACGGTGCCGCTTTGCAGCTGTTCGATCAGCACGCGCTGCTGCGCGTCGGGGCTGGCCGGCAGAAAGGCGCTGAGGTCGGCGACGAAACTCGTGCGCGTGATCTGCAGCACCGCCAGCGCCACCAGCGCCAGCCAGGCCAGCAGCACGGTGACGCGGCGGCTGACCGGCAGCGCGTCGTTCATTTGCTGATCGGCTGAATCAACATCAATGAGTGGTCGCCGCCGCCCAGCCACAGCGCGATGCTGCGCAGGTCGCTGCCCTGTCCCGCAATCTGCACCTCGCGCACCTGCGCGGCCAGCTTGCCGGCGCGCGGCTTCAGCGTCAGCGTCCACAGCACCGGGCTGCCTTCGACCTGGGTCTCGAAGTGCTTGTTCAGTGTCACGGCGTTGCCGTTGAAGGTGCCGCGCACGGCCTCGACCAGCGCTGCCACCTCGGGCACCGCGTCCAGCGCCATCTGCCGGCTGCGCCCGCCGCGCTTCAGGATCAGGCTGTTGCCGTCGACGATCATCGCCTCGGCCTGCGGCTCCAGTGTCTGCCGCGTGAAACGGTCTGGCGCGCTGAAACTGAGCGTGCCGCTGGCCCGCAGCGGGCCGTCCAGACCGCTGACGAAGCGCTCTTCGGTGAAGCGAGCCTCGGCACTTTTGTTCTGTGCCAGCAGGGTCGTCAGCGCGTTCAGGTCGAAGGCGGCCCACGCCGGTGCGGCGGCCATCCACGCGCCGACCAGCAGGGCGGCCAGGCGCATCGTTCTGGCGTCAGCCATGCGGTTCCTCATTCCAGAAGTCGTAGAAATTGAACCAGTTGTACGGTGCTTCGCGCACCAGGGCTTCCAGCTTGACCACATAAGCCCGCAGCGCATCGTGCATCAAGCCCTCGCGGTCTTGCGGGCTGGCAGGTGGTTGCGTGAAGTCGGCCAGCGGTTCGATGCGCACCTGGTAGCGGTTGCCGCCGAGGTACAGGCCGACCATGAAGAAGACGCGCCGCTTGAGCACCAGCGCCAGGCGCAGCGGGCCGTCGCTGAAGGTGGCCGGCACGCCCAGGAAGGGCATGCTCAGCATGCCAGCGCTGGCGCTGGCGCTGGCGCGGCTGCCGTCGGCCGCCATCGAGCGGTCGCCCAGGATGCCGACCACGCCGCCGGCGTTCAGCGCGTCGCGGATGGCCAATGTCGAACCGGGCCGGCCGATGGCGATGATGCCGAGCTTGAAGTCGGGCGCCAACGCCTGCAGCACGTTGTGGATCATGCGGGCGTTGTCGGGGTACATCACCATCGACAACTGCAGGCCCGGCCGCGTGTCGCCGATGGCGTGCAGGGCTTCGAAGCTGCCGATGTGGGCGCCCAGCAGGAAGGCGCCGCGGCCATCTTCCATGCTGACGTCGACCTCGGGGCCGCCGACCGTGCGGATGTCGAAGTGCTGCATCTGCCCGCGCACGAAGTAGACGCGGTCGAGCACGGTGGACGCGAAGCTGTGCACATGCCGGTAGCCGTCGCGCCAGTTGGCATCACGGCCCAGCGCGCGTTTCAGGTAGCGCCGCGAATGCCGTCGCGCGGCCGGCGCGAACAGCACGTAGTACACGGTGATGGGGTGCAGCAGCAAGCGGGCCGCCGGGCGGCCCAGCGCCACCGCCACCCAGGCCATGAACTTCAGCGCCCAGCGGCTGCCCTGTTCGCGGCGCGCGGCCCATTCAGCCGCCTGCTGGGCGGCCTGGCGGGGTTCGGCGGGCGGGATCAGGTTCATGCGCAGTTCACCGCTTCAGATCGCTTCACGCCACACCCGGGCTGAACTGCCCGCGCGCCACCGCGGTGTTGCCGCTGAAGATGTCGAAAGCCACGCCCCGGCCTTGTTCGCGCAGCGCCAGGCGCAGCGTGGCACCGGGGCCCACTGGCGACAGGAACTTGGCGCTGTCCAGGCTGGGCGCTGCACCCAGCCGCGACTGCAGCACGGGCTGAGCGGCGATCGCTTCCAGCACCAAAGACAACAGCGCCACACCGGGCAGTACGGGGTGGCCGGGGAAGTGGCCGGCGAAGGACGGGTGGTCGCCGGCGATGGTCAGTGCAACATCGCCGTCAGTCATGGGCTTTGCAGTCGGGCTATCCAGCGCCGCCCGCGCCGCCCGCGCCGCCATCCCGTCCATCGCGTCCATCGCGTCCATCGCAAAGCGCCGCAGCGTGGCCGCTGTGAGCTTGCCGGTTTCCGCGCGCGGCAGCGCTTCCACCATCACCACGCGGCGCGGCACGAACAGCGGTTCGATGTGCAGGCGCAGTGCCGCCATCACCTCGCGCGGCGTCAACGTGGCCGACACCACGAAGGCCACCGTGCGCACGATGCCTTCGGCCACCTCGTCGGGCAGCCAGAACGCGCCGTCTTCAACCCCTTCGATGCGGTTCAGGTGGAAGTTCAGATGGGCCAGCGAACTGCGCTTGCCGGCCACGTGGATCAGGTCGTTGGCGCGACCCAGCAGGCGAAAGCGCCGCGGGCTGTCGAGCACCAGCACGTCGGCCAGGGGCGTGGGCTGTTCGACGTGGCCACCGCTGACGGTGAACGCGTTGCCGTCGGCTTCACCTGCGGCCGGGGTGGTGGCGGTGGTGGCGGTGGTGGCGGTGATGCGCAGGTCGCCCAGCGTCGTCCAGTGCTCGCCGGCAGTGGTGCGCCGACTGGCGACCTGGCCAGCCTCTGTGCAACCGTAGATTTCGATCAGCTGGCCCTGCATCGCGCGTTCCGCCTGGGCCGCCAGCTGCGGCGACAGCGGTGCGGTGGCCGACAGCAGCAGGCTCACCACCGGCAGCTGCACGCCGGCCAGCAGCAGCGTCTTCAGGTGGTAGGGCGTGGTGACCAGCGCCCGCGGCGCCGGCACGCCGGCCAGCGTGGCGGCGATGTCGGCCGGGAAATACGGCCGCCCGGCCTCGAAGGCCGCGCCACCCAGCAGTGCCAGCAGCACCGTCGATTCCAGCCCGTAGCTGTGCTGGGCCGGCACCGTGGCCACCAGCGTCAGGCCGGCCAGTGTGGGCAGCGCCAGCATCTGCGCCAGCCGTTCGGCTTCGGCCCCGATGTTGGCCACCAACGGCCCCCAGCGCTTGGCGTGCGGTTGCGGCGCGCCGGTGGACCCGCTGGTCAGCAGGCACACGGCCTGCAGGTCGGCGGCAATCCGTGGCACCTCGCGCGCCGGCGCCACGCCCGGCGGGCGCTGCACGTGCACCACCGGCAGGTCGCCCAGGTCCAGGCCGGCCGCTGCGGGGGCGCCCGGCGCCCCCGGCTGCAGGTCCATCAGCGCGTACACCGGGCCGCTGTGGGCCGGCATCTGGCGCAGCGTTTGTGGCAGGGCGTTGGGCGGCAGCAGGCTGGTCTGGCCGCGCAGCAGCGCAGCGGCCAGGCCCAGCGCGAACAGGTAGCGGTCCTGGCACAGGTTCAGCGCCTGACCGGCTTCGGGCAACTGCGCGGCCAGGGTCTGCGCTTCGGCGATGAACTGACCGGCGCTGATGGGCGCGCCGTGGCGCCAAGCCAGTGGCGCCGACAGGTCGGGGGTGCACAGCAGCGGCAGACCCGGCATCAGGATGTTTGTGGGGACCTTGATCGGCACGTTCATCGGCACGTTCATCGGCACATTCATCGGCACATTCAGTGGCTCGTTCAGCGGCGCGGGGCTTCGCGGTGCCGGTAAGCGTTGACGGCGGCGCGGATCGACACGCGTTCGAAATCGGGGTGGCGGCGGTAGCGCAGCAGGTGCTCGCCGACAAACAGGCCGACCGCCGCCAGCGGGGTCAGCACGTTGCAGTACAGCGACCACCACGGCCACGGTGCCAGCGCGTAGATCAGCGCCGACACCACCAGCATGCCGATGAAGTACACCGTCCACAGGCCCGTCAACCAGCGCGTGTAGGCCTGCATGGCGGGCGTGAAGTTCTGGTGCACGCTGGCCGCCAGCGCGCTGATCAGCGGCGTGCTGCCGGCGCGCAGCGTGCTGCCGAAGGCCCAGGCCAGCGCCAGGTGGATGCCGCCGTGTTGCAACACGTACAGCCGGTTGGCGTCGGCCACGCCACCGCGCTGCACCACCCAAACCAGCACCGCCACACCCGCCGCGCAGGCGGCCAGCACGCCGGCCTGTCGGCGCTGCAACGCGGTGCCGGCCACCGCCAGCAGCAGCGGACCGAAAAGCACCGCCACTGCCCAGGGCTCGCGCGGAGCGTTCACCATCAGCCAGTTCGACAGCAGCGCATAAGCGGCGAAAGCCGACAGCGCCAGCAGGGCCATCAAGGTGGTCTTGAACGCACCGGCGGCGGGCGCGTGCCCCGCCTCAACAGGGCTTTGCGCGGTCACGGCAGCGGTCAGCTCATTGCGTGCGGTGCTGGGCCACGTGCGCAGCCAGGCTGCGCAGGTTCTGGAAGATCTTCTGGTTGTTCTCGTCGTCCGAACGCAACTGGAAGCCGTAGCGGTGCGAGATTTCCAGCGCCACTTCCAGAATGTCGATGGAGTCCAGGCCCAGGCCTTCACCGAACAGCGGTGCGGTGGCGTCGATCTCGTCGGCGACCATTTCCAGGTTCAGCGCCTGCACGAACAACCCGGCCAGGTCACGTTCCAGCGCCTCGGGCGCCTGGGTGATCACAGACTCCGGCACCGGGGTGGCATCGGTCGTGGATTGCGGCTCGGACACGGAAAACTCCCTGGAAAGCGGTCGCGGGCTCGGGCCCGGCGGAACTCGGAATTGTAAGAGTCAGGGCGCAGGCGCTCCTTCCGCGGTTCCACACCCCGCTGCACACGCTGCAGCGCACCCTGCAGCGCACCCGACAGCAAGCGCCGCTACATGCCCTTGAACAGGTGCGCGTAGAGCCGGCTGGCGGTCAGCTTCTCGGGCCGCCCGCGCAGCGTCAGCGTGACCTTGCCCGACTCTTCGCGCCGCGCCGTGCTGATCGCCCGGGCCTGCACCACGGTGCCGCGGTGGACCTGCCAGAAGACGGCCGGGTCGAGCTGCGGCAGCAGTTCGCGCAGCGATGCGCGGATCAGGTGTTCCTTGTCGACGGTGATGACGCGCACGTACTTGTCGGCGGCCTCGAAATACAGCACGTCGGCCAGCGGCACCAGGTGCACCAGGTTGCCGACCTGGGCCTGGATGACTTCGAGCCGCGGTGCAGCCGCCGCCGGCATGCCGCCCAGCAGGCCGCGCAATTGTTCGACGGCTGCCTGCAGCGCCTGCTGCTGGGCGGTTTGCGGCGCGGTCAGCCGCGTTTGCAGCCCGGACTGCAGCCTGGATTCCAGTCGGGCCTGCAGCCGGGCCTGCAGCCGGGCCACGCAGGCCGCCAACCGGCTGCTGTCCACCGGCTTGACCAAATAGTCCACGGCCTGCGCCTCGAAGGCCTTCAGCGCGTAATCGTCGTAGGCGGTGACGAAGACCAGCAGCGGGAAGGCCGCGCTGCCCGGGCCTTCCGGCCAGTCTTCGGCCAGCGCCTGCGCCGCTTCCAGGCCGGTGGCGCCCGGCATGCGGATGTCGAAAAAGCAGATGTCGGGCCGCAGCGCCAGCGTCTGTTCGGCCGCACGCAGGCCGTCGCCCACGTTGGCCACCACCTGCAGGGCCGGCCACAGCACGGCCAGGTCGGCTTGCAGGCCGGCGGCCAGCAGCGGTTCGTCTTCGGCGATCAGGCAGCGGGGTGGGTGCATGGTGGTGCTTCGCGCTGTCGGGGTGGTGTGGTGCGGGGGTGTGGGGGTGTGGGGCACTGCCGGTTCAGGCCAGCGGCATCTCGATGTGGGCCAACGTGCCGCCCTCGGCGTCGCCTGCCGCCTGCAGCGTCAACGTGGCACGCGGGCCGTACAGCGTGGTCAGCCGCGTGCGCACCTGTTCCAGCCCGAATGAGGTGCCGCCGGGCGAGGCGGTGCCGCTCAGGCCGGCGCCGGTGTCGCGCACGTCCAGGTGCAGGCGATCGCCGTGTTGGCGTGCAGTGACGGTGATTCGCCCGCCATCCACCTGCGGCTCCAGCCCGTGCTGGATGGCGTTTTCGACCAGCGGCTGCAGCAGCAGCGGCGGCACCTGCACGGTGGCCAGGTCGGCCGGCAGATCGAGCACGACACCCAGCCGCGGCCCCATGCGCACGGTCATCAGCGCCAGGTAATCGGCCAGGTGGGCGAATTCGGCTGCCAGCGAGTGCCGGCTGGTGCGCGACGCGTTCAGCGTCGCCCGCAGGAAGGCGATCAGGTGGTCCAGCATGGCCTGGGCGCGCGCCGGGTCCAGGCCGATCAGCACGCGCAGGTTGGCCAGGGTGTTGAACAGCATGTGCGGTTCCAGCTGGCTCTGCAGCAGGCGCAACTGGTTCTCGGCGGCCAGTCGCTGGGCGGCCTGGGCCTGGGCCCGAGCATGCGACAAGCGCTCAGCGTTGCTCAGCACCACCACCGAAACCACGGTGGCCACGGCACTGAGGGCCAGCGTCACGCGGGTGCTGGTGCTGCCCAGGTTGAGCAGGCTGGGCGTCTGGAAGCCGGTGATCCAGTCGGCCAGTTGCAGGCCCAGCGAAGGGCCGAAGACCATCGACAGCAGCGCCCCGGGGATCACGCCGCGCCAGCCGGCGGCAGCAGGGTCGTCGGCGTAGGGCAGGCCGCGCGACGTGCGGATGCGGTCGCTCGTCGCGGCAAAAGCCAGCCGGGTCAGGTCGACGATGCTCATGCAGATCGACCCGATGCACACCGAATACAGCAGCTTGTAGCCAAAGCCGCGGCCGTCGATGGCCGTCAGGATGGCCGCAATGCCCAGGCAGATGACTGGCAGCACCAGCAGGCTGCGCAGCGCGCGGCGGCGCCAGCGCTGCAGCGCTGCATGCACCGCCGATGTCGGAGCGGGCAGCGCATTACACGCGGGGGTGGCCAGTGCGGCTTCAGGCATGAGCGGCGATTGTGCTGTTGGCCGGCCGCGCCAGCCGCCTCAGACGCAGCAGCCCGACCGTGCGGCCGATGGACAGCCCCGACAGCAGGCCGAAGACTACCGCCAGCGGTGCCTGCACAGCCAGCGTGCCGTGCCATTCGGGGTGCAGCACGAAGGCCACGCTGCCGGCATAGCGCAGCAGGAAGATGACCAGGATGAAGGCCATCGGCAACCAGCTGCCCGGCAGCTGGAAGCGGCCGGCTGCGACCAGCCACGCCGTGCCCGACTGCTGCGGCGTGCGCGCGCCACCGGCCGTGCCCAGGGCCAGCGCGCCCAGCCAGACCAGCGCCACCAGCGGCTGCGCGGCGATGCCCGGCGCCAGCGACCAGGCGCCCAGGCCGAGCATCAACGCCGGCAGCGCCAGCACCTGTACCGGCGCCACCTGGCGGTTGCGGCTCAGTCGCCAGCCCAGGGTGACAAGACCGGCCAACAAGAACCAGACGAAGACGGGGGTGTGGATGAGTATCTGCAGCAGCATGGTTTTCTCCAGTGCCGCAGCGGTGCAAGGCTGACGGCTTGGAGCGGACTGTCGCAGCGGCGCACGGCGCGGGCCGGGGCTTTGCGACAGCGCACCTGGCCGCGGCGCGGAACAGCGGCCTGCCGACGTGAAACGCAGGCCGGCGCCAGCGCAGTCCAAGGCGCAGGCGCCGCCGCCGGCTCGGGGGCTTCAGGGCTGGCTGAGCCGCGCCCGCAGCGCTTCGATGCGCTGCCGGTTGGCGCCCATGTCGCTGCTGCCCAGCCGCGACGCCGAGCGCAGTTGCACCACGCCGGCGGGGCGGTCGAACCAGAACTCGACGTCGTCGGTGTAGTGCATCAGTGGCGTGGTGAACTCGGCGTACAGGTAGTCGCCCTCGGCCTTCACGACGGTGGCGCCCGGTACCGTTTCGACTGCTGCCTTGACACGGGCCATCGCCGCTGCAGGTTCGCCCGCCACTGCCAGCGGCGCGATGCGCGCGTCGGCCCGCCGTGGGTGGCCCGGCCACAGGTCGGCCTGACTGCTGACGCTGTTCGGCGTGGTGGATGGCGCTTTCAGCTTGCCGTCATTTACGCCCAGGTCGCCCGGCGCCTTGCCGCGCAGCAGGCCCAACTGACCCGCGCCCAGGCCCACCAGCACCAGGGTGCCTGCTGTCAACAACAACCATCTCATGATGCGCATGGCTTGCCTACTCTGGATGTTCAACGCCACATTCAACGGCGTCTGGAGCCGCCGAGCAAAGAGCCCAGCACGCCACGGATGATCTCGCGCCCCACCGCCGAGCCGATGCTGCGCACCGCCGAAGATGCCGCCTTTTCGGCCAGCCCGGCGTAGCGCCCGCCGCGCGGGCCGGTGCTGCCGAAGATGGCGCCCTTGAAGCTGTCCAGCAAGCCGCCGCCGGCGCTGGCGCCGTTAGCCGCACCGGCGCTGGCGCCGTTACCCGCACCGGCGCTGGCGCCAGCGACCGCGCCAGGGCTGGCCGCGACGCGGCATTTCAGCTTTTCGTACGCCGACGCACGGTCGACCGTTTTGTCGTAGATGCCGGCCACCAGCGAACCGGCTAGCAAAGCCTGACGCTGTTCGGGCGTGATGGGCCCGATCTGGCTGCCCGGCGGCAGCACGAAGACGCGTTCGGTGACGCTGGGCCGGCCCTTTTCGTCCAGGAAGCTGACCAGCGCTTCGCCCACTGCCAGTTCCATGATGGCCGCGGCCATGTCGGGGATGGCCGGGTTCTGGCGCATCGTTTCGGCGGCTGCTTTCACCGCCTTCTGGTCGCGCGGCGTGAAGGCGCGCAGCGCGTGCTGCACGCGGTTGCCCAACTGCGCCAGCACGTTGTCCGGCACGTCCAGCGGGTTCTGTGTCACGAAGTACACACCCACGCCCTTGCTGCGCACCAGGCGCACCACCAGCTCGATGCGTTCGACCAGCGCGGCCGGCGCGTCCTTGAACAACAGGTGGGCTTCGTCGAAGAAGAACACCAGCTTGGGTTGGTCCAGGTCGCCGACTTCGGGCAGGTGTTCGAAGATTTCGCTCAGCAGCCACAGCAGGAAGGTGGCGTACAGGCGCGGCGCGTTCATCAGTTTGTCGGCAGTCAGGATGTTGATGACCCCTTTTCCGTCCACCGTCTGCAGCAGGTCGGCGATATCGAGCATCGGTTCGCCGAAAAACCGGTCGCCGCCTTGCTCTTCGATCTGCATCAGTCCACGCTGGATGGCGCCGATGCTGGCCGCGCTGATGTTGCCGTACGCGGTCTGGAATTCACTGGCGTTGTCGCCGACGTGCTGCAGCATCGCGCGCAGGTCTTTCATGTCCAGCAGCGCCAGCCCGCGGTCGTCGGCAATCTTGAAGACCAGGCTCAGCACGCCGGCCTGGGTGTCGTTCAAAG
Organism: Betaproteobacteria bacterium; assembly: GCA_043716645.1. Classification (GTDB taxonomy): domain Bacteria; phylum Pseudomonadota; class Gammaproteobacteria; order Burkholderiales; family Burkholderiaceae_C; genus Rubrivivax. The sequence continues at coordinate 25,234 of JAYSYH010000336.1, forward strand.
CCAGCAGGCGGGTCAGCAGCAGCGGCCCCATGTCCGACACCGTGGCGCGCACCGGGTGGCCCTGCTCGCCGAACACGTCCCACAACGTGCTGGGGCAGGTCAGTGGCGTCGGCGTCGGCAAGCCGCGTTCGGCCAGCATGGCCGCCAGCTTGGTGCTGACGGTGCCGGGCTGGCTGACGCCAGTCAGATCGCCCTTCACGTCGGCCATGAACACCGGCACGCCGATGCGGCTGAAGTTCTCGGCCAACGTCTGCAGCGTGATGGTCTTGCCGGTGCCGGTGGCGCCGGTGATCAGACCGTGGCGGTTGGCCAGCGCGGGCAGCAGTTCGCAGTGCGTGCCGCCATGCTGGGCGACGAGAATGGGGTCGGACATGACGGCGGCGCTCGGGCAGTGGTGACGACGGGCCGCAGTCTACGTGCGGCCCGTCGCACCCAGCGCCAGCATCCAGCGCCCGCATCCTTCGCCCGCTTTTAGAACCGGCTTCCAGATCCGGTGTCCAGCGCCCGCGCCCCGTGTCAGACCAACGCTTGACGGCGCCGTGCCAAGCGGCCGACGACCAGCATGCCGCCCAGCAACAGCGCCCAGCTGCCGGGTTCCGGCACCGCCGCGATGTTCACGCCGGTGACGGCCAGCGCCGAAGCACCCAGGCTGTCGGGGATGTCGATGACGCCGAACACCAGCGTGTGGCTGCCGGCGCCCAGCGGGCCGGTGCTGAAACTGGCGTAGGCGGTTTCGTCCAGCATCGGCGACAAAGAACTGCCCAGGAAGGCGGCCGTCTGCACCGTCGTCAGCGTGGTCAGCGTGCCGTCCAACACCATGAAGGCCCTGTCGTTGGCCGGGCTGTTCTGCGGTTCGTTGCTCATGAACTTCCAGCTGAAGGCGATGGCCTCGCCCGCGGCCGTGGTCACTTTCTGAGAAATGCCCGATCCGACGAGGCCGCCGATGCCGCTGAGCGCACCCGCCGGCAGCCCGGCAAAGGCCTCCAGCGTCGCCGCGGCGGCCGTGCTGCCGCCGAACAGGAAGCTGGTCGTATCGGCCGTGCCCATGATGGCCTGCGCACCGAAGCCGGCCGGCGGCGGGCCGTAGGCCGAGGCGGCATCGACGGCGACATTGCCGGCAGTGGACCAGCCGACGAGGCCGGCCGAAAAGCTGCCGTTCGAGACCCCTGCTGCATGGCAGCTGCCGGCCAGGCCGATGGCTGCGGCGGTGACCGCAACGGCCGCGATGAGGCCCGTGCGCAGCGTGGCCGTGGTGATATTGGACAGTTTGAACATGGTGTGCTCCAAAAGAGTGGGTGTGACGTGAACGTGGCGGTCGGCGCGGCGCATTCAGCGCACCGTGCCGACTTGCGAGAACTGGATGGTCTGGCTGGCTTCGATGCCCAGGCCGGCCTTCACGCAGTCCAGCTTGTCGGTGCTGATGTCGGGCGCAAAGGACACCGACTTGCGCGTGTTCAGGTTGGTGCACACCGCCTTGCCGATGGCCATGCCGCTGACCTGCACCGCAGGCAGCCCGGTGCTGGCCACGCCGACCTGGGTGATCTGCACGCGGTCACCGTGCAGCGAAACCAGACCCGACTTCTCGCAGTCGAAATAGCCGTTGGTGTCGATCGCCGCCGCCACCGACAAGCGCGTGTTCAGGTTGGCGCAGGTGACCTTGCTGCGCAGCAGTCCGGTCAGGTTGCCGTCCACCGGCTTGGCGCGCTGGCCGTTGATCTGCACGAAAACGTTGGTGATCAGGTCCTTCGAGACGTAAATCTGCTGTTGCGGGTCCCACTGCGTGGCACCGGGCTCGACGAGCTGGGCGGTGATCAGGACCGAGGCGCCGGGAAAGGGGTCGGTCAGCAGCGTGCCGATGTTGGGCCGGTTGACCTCGGACCGGCCGAAGGCGTCGCGCGAGTCGGCGTTGGTCTTCACGCGCACGTTGTGGCCTTCGCGCAGCAGGTTGCCGATGGTGAATTCGGCGCGCCCGGGTTTGTCGGCGTTGCCGCCGGGCAGTTCTAGCGCGCTGGCCAGCTGCACTTGGCGCCACGGACTGACCGGCTCGCCCTGCACGTCGAAGAAGTCCAACTGTCCGGCCTTGTTGAAAACCAGCGAGTCGATGTGCAAGGGCCGCGGCAGCACGAAGGCCTGCAGGTTCTTCAGCACCAGCGTCGCGTTGATCAGGTTTTCGAAATTGAAGACGAAGTTGCCGCTGGGTGTCAGCGTGCCGGTGCCGTAAGTGGGCACGCGCGGGTGCAGGGCCAGCGCCGCGCCGCCTGAATTCAGCAGCACGGCGTCGGCAATGACCACCTGGTTGGTGGCGTTCAGGATGTTCTCTTCGGCGAAGTGCGTGCCGACGTGAAACTGCTCGCCGCCGCGCACGCTGCCGGCCGTGCTGCCCGCGATGTTCGGGCTGGCCCAGGGCTTGGGCGCATTCCAGGTCACCAGGTAGCGGCGGTAACTGGTGCCTTTGAACATCTGGGTGCCGGCTGCCGCCACCACCGGCACCCCCCAGGGGCTGAGCGTGCCCAGGTAGGTGGACACCGGCGTCAGCGTGGTCGACAGGCTCAGCACCACCATCTGCAGCGCGGTGGCGGTGCCGGCGTTGGGGTTGATGAAGTCCCAGTTGGCCAGCGACTGCACCGTCAGGCCCACGTTGTTGGCCAGGATGCCGAAGTCCTGGTCGCTGAAGTGGCGCAGGTGGCCGACGCGGTCGGCGCACGGGATGTTGCTGCCGGCCGGCATCAGGTGGTTGGTGATCGGGTCTTCACCGGCGTGCAGCGTGGTGCTGTGCGCCAGGCCGTAGTTGTGGCCGGCTTCGTGGGCGGCGGTGCCGCCGATGCCGTAGGCCCAGCGGTCCAGCGTGTTGTTGGCGCCGTCCAGTGTGCCGCCCGGCGTACCGCAGAACGCGGCGTAGGACCCGGCCCAGACGCGCGAGTGGTCGACGAGGTCGGCATCGCCGGTGTCGACGGCCTCGGCCTGGCCGAAGAGCACGCCGCTCGAATTGCCGTTGGTGTCGGAACCGATCGCCACCATGTTGCGGCGGGCTGGTGGCGACACCATGGCATCGGGGTTGGTCGTGGTGGGCGGCAGAACGTCGACGTTGAACTCGCAGTAATCGGTGGCCACCACGTCGTAGATGCGGTTGCGCAGCGCGGTGGTGGTGCCGGCCGGCGGGTTGGGCAGCAGGCTGATGTCGAAGGTGCGGGCCGGCGACGTCAACCCGGCGTAGTTCGGGAAGGTGGGGTCGTCGGTGGTCGGGAAGTACAGGAAAAGCTTGTTGGGCTTGTTGGCGTTGATCGCGCCATAGTTGTGGTAGCAGCGGGGCGCGGCCTGCGCGGCGGCCGCACTGAACAAGCAGGCGGCGGCCAATGCGGTCTGGA
>JAYSYH010000337.1:0-3122 GCA_043716645.1 Betaproteobacteria bacterium
GAACAGCACCGGTCCCGGCGCGGGAGCGGCAAGATTCAGCACGATCGCTCGCAGGTCGGCAAAGCCTTTCACGTCCAGCCCCGCCTGCAGCAGGTCGCCTGCTTCGTGCAGCGCATCCGGCGTGTCAACGACGATGGTGCCGTGGTCGGCGACGTGGCGGCACAGCGCGGGATGAAGTTCGGACATCGTGCGCGTGAAGGCGCCGACAGCGGCAATGAAGGCGTCTGGACGCGGCAGGGCCCGCAGCACCACGCCATCGGCGGGTGTGCACGTCACCACCAGCGGGCAATCCGCCAGTTGCGCGTCGGCATCGGTGACAACCGACGCCCTGATTCCCAGGGTTCGCGCGTGATCGACCAGCTTTTGCGCGCTGGCGGCGGTGCGCGACGCCACCCGCACCTGCGTCAAGCCCAGGCCTTGCACGAAGGCTTCCAGGTGCGCTCGCCCCTGCGTGCCAGCGCCGACGATCAGCAGCGGCCCTGCCGGATTGGGCGCGAGCCTTTGCGCCGCCAGCAGCGAGACGGCCGCCGTCCGGCGGGCCGTGACCGTGGGACCGTCGAGAATCAGCCGTCGCTCGCCGGTGACGATGTCGAACACCACGACGTCGCCCTGGATTGCCGGGCGGACGGTACCGGTGTTGCCCGGCGTGAACGTGATCAGCTTGGTGATGGCCAGCCTGGCATCGAATGCCGGCATCACGAACAGGCTGCCGCCGCCGGGGAGCGATTGCACCAGCCGCGGGGGCACGCGCACCGAAGCGTCCACCAGCAGTCGCGCGACTTCCTGTGCCAATGCGGCGTAATCCAGGCGGGCGGCGGTCTGGTCGGGATCGAACAGGGGGTTCATGAGGCGGTGGAGTCGGCAGATGTGGTTGGGCAGCAGCGATTTTGTCCTACGCCACGACGGCGCGACGGCGCTAGCTCCCAAACGGCGCCGAACCTACCATCGGCTCTCCAATAGAGGAGTTGCAGTCATGTTGTCCCGAGCCGTAAACCAGATCCAACAGTCCCCGTGGGCCAGGCTGGTGTGGGCCGGGATCGCGGTCCTTGCGCTGGTCCAGGTCGTCGCCTTCTACCGGCTGTGCGCCAGCCAGGTCGAACGCGCCCATGCACGTGAAACCGTTGCGGTCATTGAGCGCAACACGCTGACCGACTGTCTCGACTTCCTGCAAAGATCAACCATCTCCAGCTGTTCACGCCAGACCGCGCGCACTGGCGACAGCGATGGCAAGACGCTCGCCTCCCGCGACATGCCACGGGTCCGGAGCGGCGCTCCGACGGTCCTGGCCGGCGCGGTTCCGGTCAGCTACGTGATTCATTGATCGACTCCTGCTGTCATACGGGGTGCTTCGGCACCCCGTTTTCATTTCCGCTCCAGCCCGCCCTCGCTGAGCTTGTGTCCGACAGGTTCAGGGCCTCGCCGCCGACTGTGTGCGGCTAAGGGCTCACCTAGGATTGCACGCAGCATCAGGAACAGGGAGCCCACCATGTACCACGCCCATCAGACCGTTGCAGCGCGCAACTTCACCTCGCTTGAGGCCTCGGACGATGACGAGAATCTGGGAAACCTGTCGCGCTACTGCCCCATCGAGCTGCTGGGCACGTTTACTTTGCTGATGGCCGGCCACGGTCGCTGTGTCAGTGCGGACATGATGCTGGGCGACCGCGAATACGCGATGTGGCAGCTGGCCCGCTCCCATGCCATGGCCGACGACCAGCTCCGCGCGATCGCAGTGCACCTGTTCTCCTACTTCGACGATCCCCGTGGCTGGGGCCTGCGTCTGCAAACCTGACGCCTGCATCCTAGAGATCGGCGCCTTCGACCAGAAAGCGCACGCGCCGCGCTCCCTGCCACTCGTCGGCATCGAGCCGGAAAGCCAGCGTGACCCGCGCCGGCAGCGGCTCGGTATGTCCGAACCAGATGCCGTCGACCGGCTCTCCCCTGTGCTTCAGCTTCAAGGCCAGATGCTTGTCCCCGACCAGCCGCTGCGACAGGACTTCAACTTCTTCGCTGAACATCGGAGGGGCGAAACCCTGTCCCCAGACTTCTTGATGCAGCGTGTCGACCAGTTCTGGCCGCCGGTATTGCGGCAGCAGCGGGCCGTCGGTATGGATGCGCCGCGCCAGGGTAGCGGTGTCCAGCCATTCCCGCGCAACCAGGCTCAGCGCCTGCTCGAACAGATCGATGTGTTCCTCGGCGACGGTACAGCCCGCCGCCATCGCATGGCCCCCGAACCGCAACAGCACGCCGGGGTGGCGCTTGGCCACCAGGTCCAGCGCATCGCGCAGGTGGAAGCCGGGAATCGACCGCCCCGAGCCCTTGAGCTCGTGCTCGCGCCCCGGCGCCTGGCTGGCCGCAAAGACGAAGCAGGGCCGGTGCAGCTTGTCCTTGATGCGAGAGGCAACGATACCGACCACTCCTTCGTGAAAGTCGGGATCGAACACGCAGATCGCCGGCGGCGGCTCGTCGCCCTCGTCGAACAGCGATTCGGCGATCAGCATGGCCTGCTCGCGCATGTCGCCCTCGATGACACGCCGCTCGCGGTTGATGCCGTCCAGCGTGCGCGCCAGCTCGTCGGCCCGCGCTGCATCGTCGGTCAGCAGGCACTCGATGCCGAGCGTCATGTCGGCCAGCCGGCCAGCGGCGTTGATGCGCGGACCGAGCGCGAAGCCGAAATCGAATGTGGTCGCGGTCCGTGACTGCCGCGCCGCCGCTGTAAACAGACTGGACAGGCCGCAGGGCAGGGCGCCGGCGCGAACCCGCCGCAGCCCCTGTGCCACCAGCCTGCGGTTGTTGGCATCGAGCCTGACGACGTCGGCCACGGTGCCGAGCGCCACCAGCGGCAGCAGCGCGTCGAGCTTGGGCTGCGTTTGCGCCGTGAACAGTCCCCGCTGCCGCAGCTCTGCGCGCAGCGCCAGCAGCACATAGAACATCACGCCGACACCGGCGATCGACTTGCTCTCGAAGCCGCAGTCCGGCTGGTTCGGGTTGACGATCACGGCAGCTTGCGGAAGCTCCGGCCCCGGCAGGTGGTGGTCGGTCACCAGCACCTTCAGACCCAGCGCGTTGGCCTTGGCCACACCGTCGACGCTGGCGATGCCGTTGTCCACGGTGATCAGGAT
>JAYSYH010000338.1:0-9451 GCA_043716645.1 Betaproteobacteria bacterium
TGAGTTACATCGCAGATACCAATTTCGCTACGCACTCAGCTACCCGATAGACCAGAACAACACAGAAAGCTACGCATGTCCGAATCAGTGTCCACCGTCAAAAAGCGGCCGGAGTTTCGCAATATCAACGCGTTCACCGACCTGCCCAGCTACCGATTGCCGGTGGCTGGCATCGTGTCTATCCTGCATCGCATCAGCGGCGGCATCATGTTTATTTTGCTGCCGTTTATTTTGTGGATGTTTGACAAGTCGGTGTCGTCAGAGGTTTCTTTTTCCGCGTTCAAAGCCGCATTCAATGCAGGCATGTTGGGAATGCCCGGCTTCTTGTGGAAACTGCTCGCTTTGGTACTTATCTGGGCCTATTTGCACCACTCCATCGCCGGTCTACGCCACTTGTGGTCAGACACACACCACTCTGCTGTGACCAAAGAGTTTGGCAAAACCTCGGCGATTGCCACGCTGGTAATCAGCGTCACGCTCACGGTTTTGCTAGGTGCCAAATTGTTTGGCTTTTATTAATTCAGGAATTTTTATGGCAATCAATCATGGAACAAAACGCATCGTTGTCGGGGCCCATTACGGTCTGCGCGACTGGCTGGCCCAGCGCATCACTGCTGGCCTGATGGCGTTGTTCACCACACTCGTCGTGGGACAAATCTTGCTCACCAAAGGCCCAATCGGGTACGACAAATGGTCGGGCATCTTTTCATCACAGTGGATGAAAGTGCTCACGTTCACCATCATCATTGCGCTCACGTACCACGTGTGGGTCGGCATGCGCGACATCTGGATGGATTACATCAAACCCGTCAGCGCACGCTTGGGCTTGCAGGTATTCACCATTGTGTGGCTCACAGCCTGTGCCGGCTGGGGCGTGCAAGTCTTGTGGCGTTTGTAAAAAATTTACTGCTATTTTGCTTTGATAATTCATTGAGTGCTAATAAATAAATGACTTCTCCCACCAAACCTTCCACCAAACTTCCTTCACGTAAATTTGACGTTGTGATCGTCGGCGCAGGCGGTTCGGGTATGCGCGCATCGCTGCAGCTGGCGCGCGCTGGTTTGAACGTTGCCGTGTTAACCAAAGTCTTTCCAACCCGTTCGCACACGGTGGCTGCGCAAGGCGGCATTGGCGCGTCGCTGGGCAACATGAATGAGGACAACTGGCACTACCATTTCTTCGACACCGTCAAGGGCTCAGACTATCTGGGCGACCAGGACGCCATTGAATACATGTGTCGCGAGGCACCCAAGGTGGTTTATGACCTGGAGCATATGGGTATGCCGTTTGACCGCAACCCGGACGGCACCATTTACCAGCGTCCATTTGGCGGCCACACCGCCAACTACGGCGAAAAAGCCGTTGAGCGCGCATGCGCAGCCGCTGACCGCACTGGCCACGCGATGCTGCACACTCTGTACCAACAAAACGTAAAGGAAAAAACCAACTTCTTCGTCGAATGGCTGGCGATGGACTTGATCCGCGACGCTGCAGGCGACGTGGTCGGCGTGACCGCGCTGGAAATGGAGACTGGCGACGTGCATATTTTTGAAGCCAAAACCACGCTGCTGGCGACGGGCGGTGCAGGCCGTATTTTTGCGGCTTCGACCAACGCCTTTATCAACACCGGCGACGGATTGGGCATGGCCGCACGTGCGGGTATTCCACTTGAAGACATGGAGTTTTGGCAGTTCCACCCCACCGGCGTAGCTGGCGCGGGCGTGCTGCTGACTGAAGGATGCCGGGGAGAAGGCGCTATTTTGCGTAACAGCGATGGCGAGCGTTTCATGGAGCGCTACGCCCCTGCCTATAAAGACCTCGCTCCACGCGATTACGTGTCGCGCTGCATGGATCAGGAAATCAAGGAAGGTCGTGGCTGTGGTCCGAACAAGGACTACATCAACCTGGACCTGACCCACCTGGGCGGCGACACCATCCTGAAGCGCCTGCCCAGCGTGCTGGAGATCGGCCACAACTTCGCCAACGTCGACATCACCAAGGAGCCGATTCCGGTCGTGCCGACGATCCACTATCAGATGGGTGGCATCCCGACAAACATCCACGGGCAGGTGGTCGCGCCGAACGGGCTCGGGGCAACCCGTAATCCGAACAGTGTGATCAACGGCTTCTACGCCGTGGGCGAATGCAGTTGCGTCAGCGTGCACGGCGCCAACCGCCTGGGCACGAATTCGCTGCTCGACCTGCTGGTTTTTGGCCGCGCGGCGGGCAACCACATCGTCGAGTTCAACCAGAAGCAGAAGTCCCACAAGAATCTCCCGGCCGATGCTGCAGATGCGTCGCTGGCCCGCCTGGCCCGCCTGGACAGCAGCACAAGCGGCGAATACGCGCAACACGTTGCCAACGACATCCGTGACACCATGCAGCAACACGCCAGCGTGTTCCGCACCCAGGCCATGATGGACGAAGGCGTAACCAAGGTTGCCGCGTTGGCCGAGCGCGTCAAGTCCATCGGCCTGAAGGACAAGAGCAAGGTCTTCAACACCGCGCGCATCGAGGCGCTGGAGGTCGACAACCTGATCGAAAGCGCGCGCGCCACGATGGTCTCGGCCGCCGCCCGCAAGGAAAGCCGCGGCGCGCACAGCGTCAACGACTACGGTGACACCACCGAGCACCCCAACGGCCGCAACGACGAAGTCTGGATGAAGCATTCGCTGTGGTATTCCGCAGGCGATCGCATGGACTACAAGCCCGTGCAGCTGAACCCGCTGACGGTCGAATCGGTTCCGCCGAAAGTCAGAACGTTCTAACGAACCCCTGTACGAGCAAAGACACCATGGCCCTGCGCACTTTCCAGATCTACCGCTACGACCCCGACACCGACGAGAAGCCGCGCATGCAGACGCTGCAGGTCGAACTCGATGGCCGCGAACGCATGCTGCTTGACGCGCTGAACAAGCTGAAAGCGGTCGATCCGACCCTGAGCTTCCGCCGCAGTTGCCGCGAAGGCGTCTGCGGTTCCGATGCGATGAACATCAACGGCAAGAACGGTCTGGCCTGTCTGACCAACATGCTGACGCTGCCGGGCACTATCGTTTTGAAGCCCCTGCCGGGGCTGCCCGTCATCCGCGACCTGATCGTCGACATGACGCTGTTCTTCAAGCAGTACCACTCGATCAAGCCCTATCTGGTGAACGACACCCAGCCGCCCGAGAAAGAGCGCCTGCAGAGCCCCGAAGAGCGCGATGAGCTGAACGGCCTGTATGAATGCATCCTGTGCGCTTCATGCTCGACCGCCTGCCCCAGCTTCTGGTGGAACCCCGACAAGTTCGTCGGCCCGGCCGGTCTGCTGCAGGCCTATCGGTTCATCGCCGACAGCCGCGACCACGACACTGCTGGCCGCCTGGACAACCTAGAAGACCCGTACCGGCTCTTCCGCTGTCACACCATCATGAATTGCGTCGATGTCTGCCCCAAGGGTCTGAACCCGACGAAGGCCATCGGCAAGATCAAGGAGTTGATGGTCCGCCGGACCATCTGAGCCTGTCGATGGAAGCATTGTTGGGGGACAGGGAACTCAGCAAATTGCGGTGGCGCTGCCGCCGTGGCCTGCTGGAGAACGACCTTTTCGTTCAGCGCTTCTTTGAGCAGTACCAAGCAACGATCACGACCCGGCAGGCTGCAGGGATCAACACCCTGATGGACCTCGCCGACAACGACCTGCTGGACCTGTTGCTCCGCCGTACAGAGCCCAAGGGCGAAACCGACACTGCCGAGGTGCGGGATGTGCTGGCGCAGATGCGCCGGCCGTTCGCTCCCCTACCGAACTGAAGAAAGGTTAGCCGCGATGATTCCCTCCGACGTGAAAGCCACCCTGTCGTTCTCGGACGGCAGCCCCAGCATGGAACTGCCGCTGTACAAGGGCAGCATCGGCCCGGACGTCATCGACATCCGCAAGCTCTACGCCCAGACCGGCAAGTTCACCTACGACCCGGGTTTCCTGAGCACGGCTTCGTGCAACAGCACCATCACCTACATCGACGGTGACAAGGGTGAACTGCTGTACCGCGGCTACCCCATCGAGCAGTTGGCGCAGAACTGCGACTTCCTGGAAACCTGCTACCTGCTGCTGAAGGGTGACTTGCCCGACGCTACACAGCGCGGCGACTTCACCAAGCTCGTCACCAACCACACGATGGTGAACGAGCAGATGCAGTTCTTCTTGCGCGGTTTCCGTCGCGACGCGCACCCAATGGCCGTGATGACGGGCCTGGTCGGCGCGTTGTCGGCCTTCTATCACGACAGCACCGACATCCATAACCCGCAGCACCGCGAGATCTCGGCCATCCGCCTGATCGCCAAGATGCCGACCTTGGTGGCCATGGCCTACAAGTACGGCATCGGGCAGCCCTTCGTGTACCCGAAGAACGACCTGTCGTACTCGGCCAATTTCATGCGCATGATGTTCGCCACGCCGTGCGAAGAGTACGTGCCCAACGAAGTGCTGGTGCGTGCCATCGACCGCATCTTCATTTTGCACGCCGACCACGAACAGAACGCCAGCACTTCCACTGTGCGCCTGTGCGGCAGCTCGGGTACCAACCCGTTCGCGGCCATCGCGGCGGGGGTGGCCTGCCTGTGGGGCCCGGCACATGGCGGCGCCAACGAGGCCGCGCTGAACATGCTAGGTGACATCCAGAAGGCTGGCGGTATCGAAAAGATCGGCGAGTTCATCAAGGCCGTGAAGGACAAGAACAGCAACGTCAAGTTGATGGGCTTTGGCCACCGTGTCTACAAGAACTACGACCCGCGCGCCAAGCTGATGCGCGAGACCTGCCACGAGGTGCTGCAAGCCACCGGCCTGCACGACGATCCACTGTTCAAGCTGGCGATGGCGCTGGAGAAGATCGCGCTGGAAGACGACTATTTTGTGTCGCGAAAGCTGTACCCGAATGTCGACTTCTACAGCGGCATCGTGCAGCGCGCACTGGGCATTCCGGTCAGCTTGTTCACGGCCATCTTCGCGCTGGCCCGCACGGTCGGCTGGATCGCGCAGCTCAACGAAATGATCGGCGACCCCGAGTACAAGATCGGCCGTCCGCGCCAGCTGTTCGTCGGTTCGCCGCGGCGCGACGTCCTGCCTATCGCCGACCGCTGAACGGTCAGCACCAAACAAAAAAAGGCCACCGCGAGGTGGCCTTTTTGTCGAACGCGACGAACTACCGCAGATCTTTGGCAAGCAGGCCGACGATGCGCTTGGCGTTGTCGCCGGTATCGGCAGCACCGGTGGCGGTCTGCACCGACAGGTTGGTCTTTTCGGCAGCATTTTTCAGCACGATGCGGTAGCGCACGGCAGCTGCCGGGTTGCGACCGTCGCCAAAGAGCTTGGACCACCAGCCGGGTTCTTCCTTGTCGGCGAACTTCGGGTCGATGTAGCGCACGTAGTAGATGCCCGATGCACGGTCGCGGTCTTCCACCGAGAAACCGCCGCGGTCCAGCGCCAGGCCAACCCGGCGCCAGGCGCGGTCGAAGGGTTCTTCAATCACTAGCGAGGTGGCCTGCGGCGTTTCGGCAATGCGGGCCTTGCCCAGGGCGGCCGATGCCGTGGCGCCCGTTGCGGCCGCTGTGCCCGCTGCCGTCGTGGAAGCCGCCGTGGTTGCCGAAGCAGCGGGCTGGCCCTTGTTGGCCAGCGCCAGCATCAAGCTGCTGAGCAATTCGGCTTCCAGTTGCGGGTCGTTGGCGCGGGGCCGCCAAACCGTGGATTCCTTGCGCTCGGACGTGTAGACCTCTTCCATCCCGCGGTGGCTGATGTAGACCTCGCTGCCGCTGGCGGTGCGTTCGACGCGCGTGCGGTACAGGTCGCGCTCGCCACTGTCGTACAAGCCGCTGAACAAACGACCCAGCGTGTTGCGGATGGGGTCGCTCTGCAACTTGGCCTTGTTCTCTGCCCACTCGGTTTCCATCACGCCGGTCTGCGCGTTTTCCGCTGTCAGCTTCAGGCCACGCTGGTCCCAGAACGTCTTCAGCTGGGGCCACACCTGTTCAGGCGTCTGTGGCGTGACCAACCAGCGCTGCTGACCGTCGCGCGCGATGCGCATGCCGTCCAGGCTGTTCGGGGCCACGCCACCGGCCGCCCCGCCGGCGCTGGCCTCGCCGCCACCGGTGGCAGCGGTGTTCGGTTGGCGCGCGCCCGAGGCGCTGATCACGCCGCCTTGAGGCTGGTAGCGTGCATCGCGGGCCAGTTGCGTCAGATCAGGCGGAACGTCCAGCGGCTGCGCCCTGGTTGCCGTGCTGCGGTAGTCGACTTTGTCGCCGCCAAACAGGCTTCCGATGGATGTGCAGCCGGCCAGCGTGGCGGTCATGGCGACCGTCAGCAAGGTTGCCGTGAGCCGGGCGGGTGGTGCGACAGGAAGAAGATTCACGATGGGGTTCTCCGCGGCGGCCGTTGGTTGCAGGCGCGACTGGTGCTAGCTGGTGTGGGAAAGGCCGAAAGCAAAGCAATGGCCGGTGAGGTTTTCAGTTGGCCAGGCCGGCTTCGCGCAAAGCCCGGGCCACCTGCGTCTGGCCCGCTTCGGTCAGCGGCGTGATGGGCAGGCGCAGCGCCGCACCGCACAGGCCCAGACGCGCCATGGCCCACTTGGTGGGTGCCGGGCTGGGTTCGCAAAACAGTTCTTTGTGCAACGGCAGCAGGCGCAGATGCAACGCGGCGGCGCTGCGGGCGTCACCGCCTATGGCCGCCTTGCACAACTCGGCCATCAGCCGCGGCGCAACATTGGCCGTCACGCTGACGTTGCCGTGGCCGCCCAGCAGCATCAGTGCCACGGCAGTGCCGTCGTCGCCAGAGTAGACCGAAAAGCTTTTCGGCGCGTGCTTGATTAACTGGCAGGCGCGCTCGATGTTGCCGGTGGCTTCCTTGACCCCGATGACGCCCGGCAAGGCAGCCAGGCGCAGTGTGGTGTCGGGCTGCATGTCGGCCACCGTGCGGCTGGGCACGTTGTACAGCACCATCGGCAGGTCGACCGCTTCGGCGATGGCCTTGAAGTGCTGGTAGATGCCGTCCTGTGAAGGCCGGTTGTAGTAGGGCACGACCGACAGGTGGCAGTCAGCGCCCACCCGCTGCGCATAGCGCGTCAACGCGATGGCCTCGGCCGTGGAATTGGACCCGGTGCCGGCCATCACGGGCACGCGCTTGGCGGTGTGCTCGACGGCCACACGGATGATTTCGCAGTTCTCTTCGGTCGACACGGTCGGCGATTCGCCGGTGGTGCCGACCACGCCGATGCAGTCGGTGCCTTCGGCGATATGCCAATCGATCAGGCGACGCAGCGCGGCGTAGTCCACGCTGCCGTCGTCCTGCATCGGGGTGACGAGCGCGACGATGCTGCCAACGATGGGTTTCATAGGGGTGCTGCTTGCCGACATGCGCCGGGTGCTCGGGTTGCGCGGGGTGCGCGGGGTGCGCGGGAGCGAAGGGGCCCGGCTGCATTGGACATTTTAGCGGGCGGGCACTGCGCAAGCAGCCTCAGCCCGCAGCGGGTAGGCCGAGGCGTCGGTGTCGCCGTGTGACGGTTGCACCGCGGCAATGCGTTGCACGCAGCGCGCGGGCTCGGCTTCCAGGCCATCTTCGTAGGCCACCACGCGCAGGCCGGCGCAGACCCGCAGCAGCTCGCCGGGCTGCAACAGGAAGTCGGGCCGCGACGGTTTGCCGTAACGCTGGTTGCCCAGCGCGAAGGTTTCGCAGATCAGCAAGCCACCGGGCGCCAGAGCGCCCAGCAAGGCCGGCCACAGGGGCCGCCAGAGGTAGTTGGTGACGACGACGGCATCGAACTGCCGGCCCGGCAGCGGCCAGGGCGCACCTTCGAGGTCGGCCACCCGCAGTTCGGCCTGTCCCTCGATGGCCGCCAGCGCTGCGGCATCCCGGTCGACACCGGTTACGGCAAAACCCTGCCTGGACAGCCACTGCACGTGGCGTCCGCTGCCGCAGGCCACGTCCAGCACGCTGCCGCCGGGGCGCAAAAGCGCTGCAAAACGCTGCAGCCACAGAGATGGCGCCAACCGCGTCACCATCAGAAACAGGCCCAGATGCGGTTGGCGAGGTCGACCACCATGTGCGGGCTGAGGTAAGCCGCAAAGGTGGCAGCCAGCACGACCAGCACGCCCAGCACGGTCATGCCCAGGCCGATGCGATGCCAGGGTGTCTTCATGCCGGAAGTGATAGCGGCGATGGCAGCCGCCGTGCGATGGCGGTTTCGCGCACCGGCAGGTTGATCAGGGCCGCGAACACGCCCAGCGCCACCGAGATCCACCACATTGCGGTGTAGCTGCCCGTGATGTCGAAGAGCCGGCCCCCCAGCCACGCGCCAAGGAAAGAGCCGATCTGGTGGCTGAGGAAGACGAAACCGCCCAGCATGGACAGATAGCGCACGCCGAAAACCTGCGCCACGATGCCGTTCGTCATCGGCACCGTCGACAACCACAACAGGCCCATCACCGCCGCGAAGGCATAAACGCTCCAGGGCGTCAGCGGCAGGCTGATGAACAGCAGGATCGCCAGGGCGCGCGCGGCGTAGATGCCGGCCAGGATGTGGCGTTTGGCAAGGTGCCCGCTGAGCCATCCCGCGCCGAAAGTGCCGAAGACATTGAACAGTCCGATCAGCGCCAGCGCCGTGGTGGCCACGCCAGGGCCGAGTCCCTGGTCCTTCAGGTAGCTGGGCATGTGAACGCCGATGAACACGAGGTGGAAGCCGCACACGAAGTAGCCCGCCATCAGCAGGCGGAAGCTGGGGTAGGCAAACGCTTCGCGCAGCGCCGCGCCAACGCCTTGTTGTTGGCCAGACGCAGCGCCCTGGGGTTGTTCCTTCAGGCCCCAGGCCAGCGGCAAGATCGCCAGCGAGCAAGCACCCAGCAGGAACAGCGCGAGCTGCCAGCCCCAGGCGCCGATCAGGCCGTTTTCCACCGGCACCATCAGGAACTGGCCGAAGGAGCCCGCCGCTGCGGCCACGGCCATGGCCCAGGTGCGCTTCTCGGCGGGCACGTTGCGCGCCAACACCCCGAACACCACGGCATAGGTGCAGCCCGACTGCGCCACGCCGATCAGCAGCCCCCCAGTCAGCGTGAAGAGCAGGCCTGTCGGCGCCAGCGCCATCCCCACCAGCCCCAGCGCGTACATCGCGCCCCCGGTGACGAGTACGGGAAATGCGCCTTTGCGATCGGCCCACATGCCGGCCAGCGGGCCCGCCAGACCGAAGGCCAGGTTCTGCACGGCCAGTGCGAAGGAAAAGGTCTCGCGACTCCAGCCGCGGTCCATCGTCATCGGCTGCAGCCACAGCCCGAAGCCGTGGCGTATGCCCATGCTGAGGGTGACGATCAGCGCGCCGCAGATCAGCGCCTGCTGCAGCGACAGGTGGACGGGTGCTGCGGGCTCGCCGGGCGGTGCAGGCGGCACTGGCGGCACAGGCGGCACAGGCGGCATGGGCGGCATGGGCGGCATGG
>JAYSYH010000339.1:0-9441 GCA_043716645.1 Betaproteobacteria bacterium
GTCGGTAAGCCAGTCGCTGTCGGGGCTGCCGGTGCTGCCTTCGCCCGCCGTGCTGCGGCGGCGCCGCTTGGGCGGTTCGGTGCCACCGTCGGTGATGGACATAATCACCGAAGTCAGCGCAATGCCGTCGCCAATGCAGTGGTGGATGCGCACCACCACCGCGCTGCCGCCTTCGTAGTGCTCGATGAGATGAAACTGCCACAGCGGATGCGCGGGGTCGAGCGCCGTCGTGGCCAGCGTGCCGCACAGGCGCTGCAGGGCGTGGCGCTCGCCCTCACCCTTGCCCTCTCCCTTGATCGGGCGCAGCATCGTGGTGACCACATGCCGCGCGATGTCGAAGCCGTCGTCGCTCACCCAGTGCGCACCCATCGTGTCGGCCACCGCCTTCTGGTGAAAGCGCGGGTACTTGAGCAGCTTGTCTTCGATGCGCTCGCGCAGCGCCGTCAGGGTGATGGCCGGCGTGAGCAGCCAGACGCCGATGATCATCATCAGGTTGACGTCGTTGTCCATGCGCAGCCATGCGGTGTCGACGCGCGACATGCGCTCGGCGGTGTGGGACATGGCTTCGGGCTCCTCGGGAAAAGCGTGCAAACGGGCGGCGCACGTTGCTGGGTAACATGCTAGCGGCTGACCTGGGGCCCCGACCCCGGGTAAACCACTCGAAAGATCATCCGACAGATCGTCCGACACATCACCCGACAGATCACCCGAAAGCTAGCGCCATGTCCAAGCTCCCCGCCGCCTTCGAAGCCGCCGTCGCCGACAGCAAACAGTTGCCCGACAAGCCCGACAACATGACGCTGCTGAAGATCTACGCGCTGTACAAGCAGGCCACCGCAGGCGACGCGCAAGGCAACCGCCCCGGGTTTACCGACCTGGTGGGTCGCGCCAAATTCGACGCCTGGGCCGGCCTGAAAGGCAAGACCGCCGGTGAAGCCCAGCAGGCCTACATCGACCTGATCGAATCGCTGAAGTAAGGCACACCATCCGGGCACTTTTCGGTCCCCGGGCGGGCGCGGCAGTGGCTACTTGACTGCCAGCGCCTTTTCAACCGCCGCGACGACTTCCTTGCTGTCAGGCGTGGCCTTGCTGGGGTAGTAGACGACGGTCTTGCCGTCGCGGCCGATCAGGTACTTGTTGAAGTTCCAGGTCGGACTCTTGCCGGTGGCCTGCGCCAGTTGCGCGAAGAGCGGGTTGGCGGCCTTGCCGCTGACCGGCGAACTGCTGAACATCGGGAATTTCACGCCGTAGGTGTTGAAGCACAGATCGGCGATTTTCTTGCTGTCGGCGCTTTCCTGGTTGAAGTCGTTCGACGGAAAACCCATCACCACCAGCCCCTGCGCCGCGTACTTGGCGTGCAACGCTTCCAGGCCTTCGTACTGCGGGGTGTAGCCGCAATAGCTGGCCGTGTTCACCACCAGCAGCACTTTGCCGGCGTACTGGCACAGGTTCTGCGACTTTTCGTCCTGCAGGCGCGGGAAGCTTTGGTTCAGCAGGGCGGGGCAGGCGGCCGAGGGAACCGCTGGGGCCGCAGGAGCTGCACTCGTGGCGGCAGCAGTCGCTTGCGCACGGGCCGGTGCGGAGATTGCAGCCAGCAGCAGAACGGGCAAGCCCAGGCGCAAAAAGACGGTCGGGATGGAGCGGAAAACCATGAAAACCTCGGGATGGGGTGAAACAAGGTTGGATGCTGCCACAGGCGCTGTGAGGCTGCAGGCCAGGCCGACTGCATACCTCAAGCAGAGGTTGACGCTGGTGGGCTAGTGCCTAAACTGAGTGTCACGCTCGGCTGCTCTGCATGGGCTATTCCACCGAAAACTCAGGAGATGCATGATGAGATTTCCCCAAATTGCCATCGCGTTGAGCGTGCTGGTCACGCAGGCCGCAGTGCCTGCGTTTGCCCACACCATCCGGCAGCCCGAGCGCCAGCAAAACACCCGTTTACCGACTTTGGTGAAGACGCTGGCCGCTGGTCAGCAGGAGTTTTCTTGTGTGGGAACAGCGAGTATTTGCCCAGAGTTCGAGGTCTTTGCGGCAATGATCCCCTCTGCGGCTGGCGGAGTCGCCGGATGCATCGCCGCCTTCCCGTACAAGTCGCTGCGAATTTCCAAAAACCTACTGTCACGAATGGGCCAGCAGACCCTGGTGTGGACTTTGCCGACAAAGGCCAGCGATCCAAGCATGACGCCGCTGCGGTTTGGCAATCCAGGCGTACAAGTCAACTCGCTGACCGGCAGCGCCAAAGATCTGCTTCAGAGCGAGGAGACCCCGAGCGCAAATCGCATCGCGTGGAAGTTGAGTGCCCAACCCGCTCTGTTCTTCGCAGGCAATCACCAACCCAATGTGGAGTACCAAAGCGGCAAAGACTGGCTACCGTGCACGCCAGTCGACCCGGTGATCACGAACAACGACTGATCGCGGCGCGAGCGCCGTCCAGCAAACGGCCGAGCGCAGACCCAGCCGGATTGGATGGCAACGCGCTTGCACGCTTTTCGGCGTCAGCCACGGCCGCTGCGGCGGCAAGCGGATCGCCTAACTCAGCGTGCCCCAATGCCCGGTGGCAAGCCAGTTGCGCAGCCAGGTAGTCGTCATCCAGCCCCTCGAGCAATTGCTGCGCGTGCTCGAAGCAGGCATTGGCCACGGCGCCGTCTTGCAAGCGGCACAGGTGCTCACCCAAGTAGCCGCAAAACTCGACTTCCAGGCGCGCGTTGCCCAATGCTCGCGCCAGTTCGGTTGCGGCCTGGAAGCCCTGCAAGGCCGCCTCAGCTGCGCCTGCCTGCTGGTCCACCAAGGCCAGGTTGCACAACGCGAAGGCCTCCAACCGCCGGTGCCCGATGGCAGAACCGATCTCGACAGCAGCGGCCAATTCGGCGCGTGCGGCCTCGCCCTGTCCCATCTCGTGGTGCAGCAGACCCAGGTTGCAACGTGCATTGCCGGCCCATTGCCGGTCACCCACTTCGCCTGCAATATGCACGGCCCTGCGCAGATGGTCCAGCGCATGCTGCTGGTCGCCGCGAAGCAAGGCAAGAGCGCCCAGCGCGCCATGCAGGCCGCCCAGCCGGCGCTGGTGTCCGGGCTGCTGTGCCAGAGGGAAGACGCTGTCGAAATGGGCCTGTGCTTCGGACAGCCGGCCACGGTTCAGTTCAAGGTCGCCCAGCGCGCTGCGCACTATCAGCAAGGTCTGGTCGTCGCCCGCGGCCAAGGCAAGGGCGGTCTGCAGTCGAGCCAGCGCGGCGTCGACTTGCCCGCTTTCCAGGTCCAGTACGGCCAGCCGACACATGAGCTGGGCCTGCAGCACACGGTCACTGCCCTGTTGCGCCAGGGCAAGGGCCTGCGCCAGGTGCGTCATGGCAGCGCCGGGCTGGCCCAGCCGGCCTTCGGCAACGCCCAGCGCGGCCAGCACGCGGGCACGTTGCAGTGGCGTCAGGTCTTCACGCTCGGCCAGCGGTCGGGCCAGGTCCAGAGCGGCACGGAACGGCCCCGTCAAGTTCAGTGCTGCAGCTGCATTCACCAGCGCGCCCACGGCCCAGTCGGCCAGCGCAGCGCGAAGGGCGGGTTCAGCCGGCCTGGGTAGGCTGGCGTGCCGGCAGGCTGCCATCAGGTTGTCGATCTCGACGCAGCGCTCAGCAATGGCTTGGGCTTCGCTGAGACCAGCAAAGTGCTGGCTGTGCCGGTCGGCAGCCGATGCGGCCAGCGCGGTCCGATGTTCGGCCGCGTAATCCTGCACCGATCGCAGCAGCGAAAAGCGGCGTGCGTGCACGCGCTGCACCAGCGACTTCTCGACCAGCCCCTGCAGCACGTCAGCCACCCACCGCTGCGGCTGCGGCTGCGGCTGCACTGTTGGCGGGATCTGCAGCGGGGTTGACGGCGCAACGGCACTGAAGTCCAACACGGCTTCACAAGCTGCCAGCGTGAAGCCGCCTTCAAATACGGCCAACTGTGCCAGCGCACTTTGTTCAGCCGCGTCCAGCAAGTCCCACGACCAGTCCAGCGTGGCGCGCAGCGTGGCCTGCCGGTCATGGCGGCTGCCGCGGCCGGCCAGCAGCCAGAAACGTTCACCGATGCGCTGCAACTGGTCGGCCGGCGGCATCACGCGCGCCCGCGACGCCGCCAGCTCGATGGCCAGCGGAAGGCAGTCCAGCATCTCCACCAGGTTGGGCAAGGCGGCGGCGTCGGCCGGCGGCAGGTTGGTGTCCAGGCCGGCGGCCTGCATGCGATGGCGGAACAACTGCTGGGCTTCGGGGCCGCTTAGCGGCGCCAGGCCCTGCAGTGTTTCACCGTGCAGGCCCAGCACCTCGCGGCTGGTGACCAAAAAGCGCACCTGAGTCAGGCTACGCAGCCAGACGCCCAGGCAGGCTTCGGCGTGGCGTGCCACCTGCTCGAAGTTGTCCATCACCAGCAGACACACGCCGCGCCCGGCCAGTGCCACCGCCAGCTGTTGGACCGGATCGCTACGCCCCAGCGGCACGTCCAGCGCCTGGGCCACGGCCTGCACCACACCGTCCAGCGAACGGGCCGCCGCCAGGTCACAGAACCAGGCGCCGCCCGGGTAGTTGCCCAGCCAGCCGCGTGCATAGCGCAGCGCCAGCCGTGTCTTGCCGACGCCCCCGGTGCCCAGCAGCGTGACCAGCCGACTGCCGTCGTCGTAAGCCTGGGCCAGGATCTGCAACGCGGCTTCGCGGCCGACGAAGACATCGGCCTCGGCACCCAGGTTGCCGGGCAGCGCCGCCACCGGCACCCACAGGCCGTCGCGCAGCACCACGCGGTAAGCCTTGGCGGTGTCGGGCGGCGGCGTCAGCGACGCGCCTGGCGCGGCCAGTTCATGCAAAGCCACGGGGGTGGCCAGGCCCTTCAGCCGCCAGTGCCCGTGGTCGGCGTGCACCAGGCCGTGCAGCGCCGCAGCCGGTACGGTGGCCAGGGCGGCCGCGCTGAGCAGCGTCTGGTCGCCGCGTGCCGCCGCGCTGATGCGCGCTGCCGTGGGCAGTGCCAAGCCATCAATCTCAAAGGGCGTGGCACCGGCCGCGACGTCGGCCGGGGTGTTGTAGCGCAACGCCACCGGGCCCCAATGCAAACCGACACGGGCGCTGAACGGCACCGGCAGGGCGGCCAGCGCGCGGTGGTAACCCTGCGCGAAACCCAGGGCGTCGTCGCAGCGCTCGAACAGCAGCAAGAAGCCGTCGCTGCGGCCCACTTCACGACCGCGCCACCTGCGCAGCAATTCGCGTGCGGCCCGGTCGTGGGCCGCCCACAACAGGGCGGCCTGCTCGTCGCCGATACGCTCGCCCAACTGCGTGCTGTCGACAACGTCCGTCAAAAGCAGCGCCAGCTCGCGCTCGGCGCTGTCGGCAACCAGGATGGAAGGGGTTTGCGGGGGCACCGACTAGAAGGCCTTTCAGCGTTCCGGCCGCAAGCCGTTCAAGGCTGGGCAGTTGCGTCGGCTGCCGCCAGTGCCTGCAGCGCCAGTTCCTCGTCGCTCAACTCGGGCGCCGCTGCCAGCGCAGCCAGCTCTTCCAGCATCTCGGGCGTGGCCTCGGCGTTGCCTAGCAGGATGTCCTCGGCGTTGGCGTGCGGCGCCGTCTGCTCTTCATGGTCGACGGGCGAAGGGTGGACCAGGGCCGGTTCCAGCACCGGCAGCCGGGCCACCGCGAGTTCCAGTTGCTCGTCGATCATCTTGGCCAGTTCGCCAGGGACGGACGTGTCGTGCTGTGTGGTCATGGCAAGCTCCTGTGTTGGCCCATGTTGCGCTTTTTGCAGGCGGCGCGCCAGCGCGCGGCGCTCATCCGCCGGCCTTCTTGCGGCTGGCCTTTTTCGCCCCTGCAGGAGCAGCGGCATGGCTTAGCAGCGCGTCCAGGTTCTTGGTGATCTCGGCCTCGATGGTTTTGCTGAATGCGCCCAGCAGAAAGCCCAGCTTGGCCTGTAATTCGAAGTGGTCAGGTGCCACGGTCAGCGTACCGCTGACGCCGCTGCGCGTGAACTCGACGGTGTCGCTGGTCTGCCCTTCCAGCACGCTGCAGTCCATCCCGAATTCGGTCTCGACCTGTTCGGCCCAGGCCCAGGCTATCTTGCGCGCCTTGGCCAGGCCCAGACCGTGGTCGCGGTGGATGTGGATATCGGCCATGGGTTTGGTGTCTCCGGTTTCGGTTTCGGTTTCGGTTTCCGCTTTGGCGTTCGGTCGATGCTCAGTACACGGCGGCCAGCCGCGCGCGGCGCTGGGCTTTGGGCAGTGCAGCCAGGGCTTGTACCTCGGCATAGAAACGCGCGAAGTCGCCGCCTTGGCGCTGGAACAGGCTCTCGAATTCAGGCACCAGTTCGTTGTAGACGGCCAGCACGCCGAAGCTGGCATTGTTGGCCTTGGCGAACCAGTCGTCGTAACCCGCGTAACCCTGCCAGGCTCCGGCCTTCAGCGCGGCATATTCGCGGCGCAAGGCGGTCATCACAGCGGCTTTGCGCTGGCGCTGCAAGGCTGAGTCGCCCGTGCCGGCGTAAGCCGCCTGCAGCAGTGCGCGGTAGCGCAGCGTCAACGCTCGGAAATCTTCGCGGCGGGCTTCAGCCAGCGCATGGGCCACGCGCGGCTCGGCGCTGGCCTGCTGGGCCAGCCAGCGCCGGCTGCCGATACGCTCCACCGCCACGGCGAAGCTTTCGTTGAAGGTGGTGTCGTCGGCGGCATAGGCCACCTGGTGGCTCAATTCATGAAACATCAGTTGCGCCAGCGTGCCTTCGGGCCAGCGTATGAAGGTGTTCAGCAGCGGGTCGCCCCCCACCCGGTTGCTCCAGCCCAGCGTGCTGTAGGCCGGCACGCCGTAGACGCTGGCCTCCCAGCCTTCGGCCTGCAGCTGCGCCACCAGCGCGTCGGCCTCGGAACGCTGGAAATAGCCCCGATAGCCCACACAGCCCATCACCGGGAAGCACCAGGTCTTCAGCGTCAATGACAGCGCCGGCGCGGCGATCACGTTCCACACCACCGCTTCGCGCTGCAGATCGGCGTAGCGGCGGTAGCTGTTGTTGTCGGGCAGCTTCAGTTCGGTCACGGCGAAGTCCCGCAGGCGCTGGCTGAGTGCCAGGCTGTCCTTCATCGCCAGCGGCGTCGCGGGGTCGGCCACCACGTCGACCACCGGGCGTGCGCGCTGCAACAGGTCGAGGTGGCCGCCGGCGGCCTGCAGGACGTAGCCGATGCTGCTACAGCTGCTCAACAAGCACACCGCGGCACCGGCCAGCACCAGGCTGCCGAGCAAGCCGCCGCGTTCTGGGGCCGCCATGGCTGGCATCAAGGGGAGGGCCCAGCGGCGGCGTGGCAGCGCTTCAAGTCGTCTGCACCTCGGGGTTCGCTTCTGACTGCCCCGCAGATTTCGCGGTCTGCGCCAGCTCGGCCTGCAACTCGACCAAGCAGTCGTAGAACGTGGGCGCGCGGCCCATGTCCGTCAGGCGCTGGTGGGTCAATTCGTTGACGTTGGTACCACCCAGGCCGAACTTGCGCCACCACACGCCCAGCCCGACGACCACGCCAGGGCGCGCGCGGTCCGTCACGCGGGCCTTGCAGCGGTAGCGGCCGCGGTCGTTGAAGACGGTCACCACGGCGCCGTCGGCGATGCCGCGCGTGGCGGCGTCCTGCGGGTGCACTTCCAGCAGCGGTTCGCCTTCGCTGGCGCGCAGGCTGGCCACGTTGACGAAACTGCTGTTGAGGAAGTTGCGCGCCGGTGGCGAAATCATCGCCAGCGGGTAGCGCGCGGCCAGTTCGGGGCTGGATTGCGTGCTTTCGTAATTCGGCACGTGATCGGCGACGCCCAGCCCCGGCGGATCGGCCTGCGCCTTGCCGTTCGGCGTGAGGAAACCGCCGTCGGCAAAAGGCGCGTCGGCGATCTTCAACTTCGCCCAGCCGCGCGTGGCCAGTTCGGCCGCGTCGGCCTGCGCCGGGTCGAAAGCGCCACGCGCCATCGCTTCGTCGCTGTCGCAGAAACAGGGGTCGTCGAACCCCATGCGCAAGGCCAGTGCGCGGAAGATCCCGGCGTTCGAACGCGCCTGCCCCACCGGTGCCACGGCCGGCTGGTTCAGCATCGCGTAGGTGTGGCCGTAGGCCATGTGGGCGTCCCAGTGTTCCAGCTGCGTGGTGGCGGGCAGCACGTAGTCGGCGTGGTCGGCGGTGTCGGTCAGGAAGTGCTCCAGCACCACCGTGAACAGGTCTTCGCGGGCGAAGCCGGCGGCCACCTTGGCACTTTCGGGCGCCACGGCGACGGGGTTGCTGTTGTAGACGACAAGCGCTTCGATCTTCGGGCCGAAACCGGGCGACGTTTCGCGCAGCAGATCGTCGCCGATGGTGACCATGTTGATGGTGCGCGGGCGGCGGCCGTTCAGCAGGTCGGGCCGCTGCAGCCAGGCACCGCGCACCGCCGGCTTGAACCAGCCCGATGCCGACAGCAGCAGGCCCCCGGCGCGGTGCCGCCAGGCGCCCACCAGACAGGGCAGCATGGCGATCAGCCGCACCGCGCTGCCGCCGCCGCGAACGCGCTGCATGCCGTAGTTCAAGCGTATCGCGGCCGGCTTCGTGGCGCCGTATTCGCGCGCCAGTTCACGCACTTCTGCAGCGCTGATGCCGCACACCGCCGCGGCGCGTTCGGCAGGCCACTGCAGCGCGCGTTCGCGCAGCGCGGGCCAGCCGTCGACATGGCGTGCCAGGTAGTCGGCGTCCAGCAGATCGTGCGTGATCAGTTCGTTCATGAGGCCCAGCGCCAGCGCGCCATCGGTGCCGGGCAACAGCGCGATGTGCTGGTGGCATTTGTCGGCCGTGTCGGTACGGCGCGGGTCGATGCAGATCAGCCGGGCGCCGTTGCGTTTGGCTTGCTGCGCAAAGTTCCAGAAATGCACGCTGCTGGTGATCGGGTTGCTGCCCCAGATGAGAATCAGTTGGCTCTGGGCAAAGTGCTCGACATGCATGCCCAGCTTGCCGCCGTAAGTGGCCTCCAGCGCGTCGCCGCCGGCGTTGCTGCAGATGGTGCGGTCCAGCAGACTGGCGCCCAGCCGGTGGAAGAAACGCGCGCCCATGCCGTCGCCCTGCACCAGACCCATGGTGCCGGCGTAGCTGTAGGGCAGCACGGCTTCGGGGTTGCGCGCCGAGATTTCCTTCAATCGTTCGGCGATGGCGTCCAGCGCCTCGTCCCAGCCCACCGCTTCGAAGCGGCCTTCGCCTTTGCGGCCGACGCGCTTCAACGGCGTCAGCACGCGTTCGGGGCTGTAGGTGCGTTCAGGATAGCGGCTGACCTTGGTGCACAGCGCGCCGTGGGTGGGCGGGTGTTCATGGTCGCCGGCCACCCGGATGACGCGGCCGTGCTCGACGGTGATGCGCAACGCGCAGGTGTCGGGGCAGTCGTGCGGGCAGGCGCCGCGCACGGTGTGATGGCTGCTGGGGGCGATGGCGATACTCATGCACGCAATGTGCCACACACCTGCGCC
>JAYSYH010000340.1:0-9424 GCA_043716645.1 Betaproteobacteria bacterium
TCGGCATGAAGCTCGATGCCGACGCGGTGCTCAAACAGTGGCCGCTGGTGCTGTTGCTCACGGTGCTGCCGGTGCTGTTCAAGTTCGCCCTCGTCACCGGCTTGGCCAAGTTGTTCGGTGCTGCCACTGGAGTGGCCTTGCGCACCGGCCTGTACCTGGCGCAGGCCGGCGAATTCGGCTTCGTGCTGTTGACGCTGGCCACCCAGCAGAAGCTGCTGCCCGCCGCGCTGCAAAGCCCGGTGCTGGCCAGCATGGTGCTGAGCATGCTGGCCACGCCATTCCTGATGCTTTACAGCAACCGCATCGTGATGCGTCTGAGTTCGAGCGACTGGCTGATGCAGTCGGTGGCAATGACCACGATCGCCAAACGCTCGATCAACACCGAGGCGCACATCATCATCGCCGGCTACGGCCGCAGCGGCCAGAACCTAGCGCGGCTGCTGGAAGGCGAGCGCATTCCGTACATCGCGCTCGACCTTGACCCGGACCGCGTTCAGCAGGCGACAGCCGCCGGCCAGAGCGTGGTGTTCGGCGACGCGGCCCGGCTGCAAAGCCTGATGGCCGCCGGCCTGGCGCGAGCCAGTGCGGTGGTCGTTAGTTACCACGACACGCCCTCGGCGCTGAAGATCCTGCGCCTGGTGCAGGCCCATGCGCCGCAGGTGCCGGTGATCGTGCGCACGCTGGACGACAGCGACCTGGAGCAGCTGCAGGCGGCCGGCGCCACCGAGGTGGTGCCCGAAGCCATTGAAGGCTCGTTGATGCTGGCCAGCCACGCGCTGGCGCTGGTCGGGGTGCCGATGCGTCGAGTGATCCGCGTCGTGCAGGACCAGCGCGATGCACGTTACGGCCTGCTCCGCGGCTACTTCCACGGTGCCGACGACGACACCGTCGAGGACCTTCAGCAGGCGCGCCTGGTTAGCGTTACCGTGCCGGCGGGTTGCGCCTGCATCGGCAAGGCACTGGGCGCACAGCCACTGCAAGAGCTGGGCGTGACGGCGGTTTCGCTGCGGCGCGCCGCCGGCGGCGTTAACAAGCCCGACCCCCAGCTGCTGCTGGCGGCGGGCGACACGCTGGTGTTGTCGGGCCGGCCCGAGGCGCTGGCGCTGGCCGAGAGTCGACTGCTGGGGCGCGGCTGACAGGCGGAGCCCCTCAGTTCACGTCGGCGAGCTACCGTGAGCTGCCAGCCGTTCACCCATTTGCTGCGACAACGCGTTCAGCGCACTGGCCGGACGGATCAGCACCTCGAATTCGACGATGCGGCCTTGCGCGTCGAAGCTGATGATGTCGACGCCCTTGCACGATTTGTCGCCGATGTCGGCGCTGAATTCCAGCACCACCGACGACGCATCGCGGTAGCTGCGGTGATAGCGAAAATTCGTGAACACCTCGATCACCGTCGACAACAGCGCGTGCGTTTTCGCGGCGCCGAGGTAGGGCGTGAAAACGAAGGGCGAGCGGAACACCACGTCGGGGGCCAGCAGCTCTGGCAGCTGGCTCATGTCGCGCGCGGCAACCATGCCGTGCCAGCGCTGCATGGCCTGCGCGATGAGGTCGATCGGGTCGGCGGGGTCGATCACGCGTTTCAACTGAACGGCACCTGCTTGAGCAGGTTGGTTCGCATGCGCATGGCCATCACGCCGCCGGCGGCGCGCAACAGCTCCAGCGCCAGGACGGGCGAGCGTTGCGACATTTCGTCGAGCCGCGGGCCGCGCAGGGCCCAGACCACGCAAGGTGTCATCGCCTCCACGTTGGCCATGCGAGGTGCGTCCCCGAACAGGCCGGGCTCACCGACCGCCGAGCCGGGCCGCAGGATCGCAATGCGGTGGCTCCCGGGCGGCCCGCCGGTGACGAACACCTGCAGCGAGCCCTGGCTGAGGAAGTACAGGGTGCGGTCGGTGTCGCCTTGCTTGATGAGCAGGTCCCCAGCACGAATTTCGTGGCGGGTCAGGTAGGGCGCCACGGCGCGCCACTGTTCGGCTGACAGCCGCGCCCGGAAGGCGTCGTCGGCGTTCAGAGTCTGTATCGCCTGCACCAGGTCATCGAGTTCCATCGTTCCTCCGAAGCGGTGTGTGTCCGTCGCAGACCGGGCCGCGCGCGTCACATCAGCAGCTGATTATCGAACCCGGTGTGCGGGCCGACCATCGCGGTCCCTCTTCCGGCGTTCCGCCGGTCTGCGGACAACGTCCGTTCGTCTGTTCAAGCGGCTGCGGCGGAAAGGTTGCACGCATTGCCGAGCGGTCACTTCAATGCAAAAAGTAGCGAAGCGCCGACGGGCCGCACGAATGCTAGATTTTTGGATTTTTCGCCGCCCGTGTGTACCCGGACGTGTACACGGCCACCGCTTGCGACCAGCTTCCACAAGGAACCTCCGGAAGCCGTCATCAGAACAGACGTCATGGCGGCATGCGGCGCCAAGTGACCCAGTTCATGTTGTAGTTGGTACGCGCTTGCTGTTTACACACCTCAAAGGCGGCCTGTTTGGCCCCTGCCGACCGGTGCAGCAACTTCTGGCGCCAACTTGCACGACGGAGCGTACCCTCGCCACGCGCGATGCCGAGTTTGTTCCGAGCACCGATGTAGCCCTGATCTTCGCCTTGCGACACCAGGACACGCTTAACCATAGGCCCGACGCTGAGGTTTGTACCGGGCACCGGCATCGCCGCTTGTCGCCAGCGTTCAAAACAGTTTCAGTGCCGCAGCGTAGTCCTGCCGCTTGTAGGCAGCCACTCCATCTTCGAATGGCTCCGCCCGGACCGTGCTAGTGCCACCGCGCATTCGGCCAGCGCTTGGCAACGTGTGTCCCCCCCATTCCGGGGGGGTGGGTGGCGTCCAATGACGGGCTCCATGGCTTTTTCCGTGTGAGACTGAGCGCAAGCACGCGAATCCTCGTAGACAAAATCCCGTCACAGAGTCTCCAAAACAACCGATAAGGTGCAACGAAATGAGCATGAAAAACATCAATCGATTCGTCGCAGTGTCGACGCTGGCAGCGGCGACGTTGGCCTCGGCCGCAGTGAACCCGCAGCAAGGAACGTGGACGACGACATTGCAGGGCAGAGACTTGAACGGCGACGGTATCGCCGACGCTTTTTACGACACGGATCTCAACATCAGTTGGCTGGCCGATGTGATGTATGCGCGCACGAGTGACTATTCAGGCTGGAAAAGCCAAGATGAGGCACCTCCCATGGCCGGAATGGGTTGGCTTACCTCCAAGGAGTGGGCAGCTCAACTCGACATTCATGGTGTCAAAGGGTGGCGTTTGCCGAAGACAAACGCCGAACAAGCAATTCCAAAAAGCATTGGTTGCGAGTTAAAGTTTTCCACTTTTGACTTTTGCTTTAACGGCTCGCCTTTGCCGTCCTCGTCAGAAATGGCCCACATGTACTGGGCAACCTTGGGAGGTGCGCAGAATGCAGGCCCGTTCACCAATTTCGAAGAGGGAGAGTTCTGGAGTGTGACCGCCTACCGCAATATGGGGGTCATGTCTTTTGACATGAGTAATGGTGGTCAATACGCAGACCCAACGGCAGCTTACAACTTCAACGCCTGGGCCGTCCACATCGGCGATGTCGGAGTCATTCCCGAGCCCGGAACCTACGCGCTCTTGATCGCCGGCATCGCCGCACTGGGGTTGCATCGCAGGTACGGGTCGAAACCCAACTGAGCACCTGATCAAAAAACTATCTTAGTAGGCTCGCGCCATGAACCAGTGAGTTCTTATCTTGGAGCGCATGACGGGGCAAACCGGGGCGAACCAACAGATTCAATTCTAACGCGGTATCTCTCTCCCCTAATTTTTGCGCTGCTTCCAGTGTTCGACACTTGGGGCACTTAAGCGTCGAGCTTTGAGGCATCGGACAGTATCCACTTGATGGCGCGCCCTACCGCTTCGTTCACCAAACGCGACAGGTGCGCAGCATCAGCCACTCGGGTTTCGGGCTACGCCCTACACGTCTTGCCGTTCGGCGTATGACTTACACCACTTGCTGGGACGCAGCCGAGGGCTGCGACCGGACCCCCCAATCAGGGGGATGCCTCAATTGCTTTGTGCCTCAGAATGGCTGCTGTCAACTTGGATCGGTTCTTCAAACGTCCGCCTCGCGCCCGCCGCGACCGCGGTTAACATTGATCGCAGTCTTGATCGCACCCCTTCGACTCAGGGTCTGCCAGGTGGCGCCCGCCACTGCGATGCGATCGCAAAGGAGAGTTCAAATGAAGCGATTACTTGGCGGAATGGTGATCTCGGCGGCATCGCTTGGAGCAAGCGCAGGGACGTACGAAATCTCGCTTAAAGACATCTCATGGAGTGTTGTCGATCTCACCCCCGGCGACGAATTTTTTCCTGGCTACACCGTGGCGACGGGCAGTCTGCTGACGCTGCTCAGTCCTGTGGACATCCATGAGAAATGGGGCGCGTTCGAGAGTGGCACGGTCCTTCCTCCCACCATTGGAGGATCGACGGATTTGACCGGACTTTTGTACCCTGGCACCCAACTTATCTGGAAGGCGACTGGACAATTGCGCCTAAGCGTCATCGACGTCGATCAAATATGGGACGACGACAACATTCAGGTTCAGACTACTTTCTCTTCTTCAGATGTTGGGAACGGGAACAGCTACATTGAATTGAACACGTTCCTCTCGGGCACCGGCGATGCTACGTACACCCGCCTCACTAGTGACCTCAGCTTTGACGTTGAGCTACATGCAACAAACTATCAAGCGTCGTACCCAATACAGTATCAACTGGGTTGGTTCAACCAATATCAAACCATGTCGTTTGACGGAACTGCTCCGGTTCCTGAGCCAAGCACTTACGCTCTGATGGTAGTTGGTTTGGGCTTCGTCGGTTCTGCTGTTGCGCGGCGCAAGGGTGCAAACGCCTGACGGCAGGATCGGCGGTTTCAAACCTTAGCGGCGGCTGCCAGCATAGACCGCGCCGACCTGATCGAGGCGTTCACTTCGCGCGACAACTTGCGTAACTGCTACCGGTGCCCACCCTTGTAGGCGTTCCTCGCTGCGGTGGCCTTTGGCCTGCTGCCAGCCGCCGCTGAGGTTTGAAACCGCCGATCCTGTCCAGCCGCTCGCCCAGCAGGCCCAGCTTCGTCGCCATGCCCGCCAGCGCGGCATTGACATGGGCGTCGTGTTCGCCTTGCAGCCGCTCGAACGTGCGCCAGTGCATTCCCTTCGGCTTCAGGCCATTGCCGTTCAAGATGCCAGGTTCCCAGCCCAGCCGCCGCCGTATCGCGTCAGCGCGCCGGGTCGCCCGATCGTCGTCGGCTTCGCGCTGGCTGCGGTAGGCCAGGCGGTTGCACTGGCGACAGGCGAATACCCGTCCACCGTGCAGCACCGCCACACGCCGGCCGCAGCCGACAGCCGGGCACTGCCACCAGACACGCCGCCCGCCGAATCCGCAGCTTGTCCACTCAAGCCGCACCGCGTAGTTCATCGGCTCCCACTCGCCGCCGTTGTGGTGGCGGTTCTGGTTCCGGTAGTCCAGAACCACGCGGTCGGCTTCGACGCGCAGGCCGATGGTGGCCGTGACTTCGTCGTTGCACGTCCACTGCCAGTTGAACCACCGGCCCGGCGTCAGCAACCCAGTGCGGTTGATCTTGCGCACGTCCAGCGGCCGCAGGTCGTCGGTGCAGCGCCCGCCTCCTTGCCTTCCACTGCCGAATCCCCCCATGCTTTCCGTCCTCAAAGATTTACCGAAATCATCCGGCAAGTTGAACAATTCTTGCTGCGCTAATCCGCCGCCGATGGCCCGCTAACCCGCGCCATTGCTAGGTTTTCGATGGTTTCGACGTTGCGCACCTTTTCGGCAAGTTCAGCAGCCACCAGCGCCCTGATTCCGTCCTTCCAGCCGCTTTCCGAGTCTGGAAACTTCACTGAGTGGATGGCCTTCTGCGCCAGCCTGTCGATCAGCGGATCAACGCCGTTGAGTTGCTGCACCACCACCGTCAACGGGGTGGGCGCACTGCCGGCCGGCTTGCCCATGAGGTACTGGGCCAGCCATGCACGCGCCTGGGCATCGCCAGCCTGGGCCAGCGTCCGTGCGCTGTTGACCACCGCCCGCCAGTCATTGAGCGTGACTGTTTCCAGCAGCACGCCCATGTAGTCGCCTTCAGTGCGCCGGTGCGCCGCGTGGCCCCGGATCAGTTCCTGTTGCTTCTTCCGTGCCATGTTCGATCCCCGTTCGTGAAAGTCGCCACCGCTCAACCCAAGCCCTTGCGCAGCCCGAAGGCCCCGCACCGCTGCAAGATGGTTTGCACGGGCTCTAGCCGTCGATCCGCACCGGGTATGCGCCCGGTCGCCGCCGCAAGGCATCGGCCCGTGTCGCCCAGCCAGGTGCATTCAAGGCAAAGCCGCCGGTCGTCGCCGTCACGATCGCGCAGCGTCAGCCGTTCCGCCAGGTCGTCGGCGTCGGCGCGGCCCAACAGCGCGAAGCGGTCTGCCCGCGCCGTGAAGGCCGCTATCTCGGCATCGTCCCAGCAGGGGGCATGACAGCTATCCACTTCGTCGTTCGTCAGCCTGTGGGGCCGATCAGCGGCCGCCGTGGGCATCTTGCCGATGAAGGCCGGGCACCCTGCACCGTGTCCTTCCGGCGGCCACACGATGCCGAAGCCTTCTTCCGTCGTCAGCAGCCCAGCGGCCACCGGCTCGCCGCATGTGCCGCGCCGCAGCAGGTGCAGACAACCGCCGCAGGTGTTGATGCCCGCACCCGTGGACTTGCCCGCCGAGCCTTCACGCTCGAACTGCGCCGCCGCCGCATCCTGCGCCGCTTCTTCGGGGACAAGTGGGGACGCTGGGGACACCGCGCCAGCGTTGAGCTTTTCGGCGTCCGTCACCTGGGGACAGGCCGGGGACACCGGGGGACACGCCGCAGGAACTGCAACCCCCAGGTCAGCCACCAGCGCCACCGCCGCCGGCTTGTCCCCGCTTGTCCCCGCGCCGGGCTGGGTGGGTGGGGACGCTGAAACCCGCATGAATGCTTGCGTCCCCGTTGTCCCCACTTGTCCCCGCGCTTTCGGGGCAGGTTGCGCCAGCGCAGAGAAATCGAGCTTCATTCGGCGTCCGCCCACTTGTTCGTGAAGACGTACACCCGCGCCGTGCCGATGCCGGGCAACCGGGGCTTCTGTGTCGGGCGGCCGTCGCCGCCGGGCACAATCCAGCCCTGCGCCAGCAGGCACCGCGTCGCTGCTTTCAGGTCGAAGCCGGCGCACACGTCACGCTTGAAGGCTTCGGGCAGCACCAGGAATTCCCGCGCCCCGTCCGCGCCTGCCCGGTAGAACCCGGCGCGGTTGATGATGCGTTGATCGACGATCGCAGTCACGTCCTCGAACCGACTTGCGCCGTGTGTCTCGAAGAAGCCGCGCACCTGCGCCAGCAAGGCCCGGTCTTCACGGTTGCCGGTGCCGCCGAAGGAATCCAGCCACGCCTCAAAGCACCGGCTCGCCGCCTGGGTGGCCTCGCCTTCGGGCCAGCCCGTCACCCCGTAGTGGGTCGCAAGCTCGCCCGCCACCGCCACCAGGCCGAAGCGTTGCGCCACCCGCAGCACCTGCCCGGCCGCGCCCGCCGGTGCGTTCTCAGCAACGAACTCGCGCACGCCGCCGGTGATGAAGTCGGCCAGCTTGTCACGGTCGTTGACGATGGCCCGCAGCCACGCCACACCGGCCGCGCCGTGGTGCCGTGTCGCCGCGTCCTTCAGCGCCAGCGACAGCGCCGCCGGGCTGGCGCAGCCGTTCAGTGTCTCGAAGGCGCCCAGCCCCGCGCCCGCGTCGGCCTCGATGTCGGCCAGGCGGATTTCCTGCCCCGCGTTGACCTTGCGCCCGATGCGCGCCATGAGTGCCGACAACGATTCTTCGCCGGCCGACAGGAACAACAGCCGCCAGCTTGCCGCTGGCCGCGCCGTGCCACTGCGCGCCGCCCGCGTTTTACCCTGCCCATTCGCCAGCAGGTATGCCGCTTCGCCGGCTTCTTGCGGGTCGATCTGGCTCAGTTCGTCCAGGATCAACAAGCCGTCGTTGTGCAGCGCCGCCAGCCCTTCAAGTCCGTTCGCCGTGGCACGCCACAACCGAGGATAGGCAACCGGATCACCCCACACCGACGCGGCCGCTTTCAGCGCCGTGGACTTGCCGATGGACGTTCCGCCGCGAATGTGAAAGCCGCCGGAGTCTTCACCGGCCACATTCGCCAGCGGCCCCGCGAATGCCACCGACAGCGCGAACACCAGGCGTGAGTTGCCCTGTGACAGCCGCGCCACCGAATCGCGCCAGTCGTCGGCCGTGCCTGCCACGCTGTAAGCCGGTTCGATGGCGTGCAAGTTCTGAAACACCACGCGCTCGCCACGCTCGCCGATGGATTCCGCCGGGGTGACGTACACCGCACCCTGCCAGCCCAGCCGATCCACGCACCGCGCCCGGTCCTTCACGGGCCACACCTGAACATAGGACGCCAGAAGGTCACGCGCCGCCCGGCCCGGTGCGATGGCAAGGCCGGCTTGTGCGAGTTCGCGCCGCACGTCCACGCCGTCACCCTGCAAGAGTTCAAGCGGCATCGCCCACTGGTGCCGTACCCCGTCAGCGTCGCGCCATTCGAGCAAGCGGCCCCATGCGTTGCTTTTGGCGTCGCGGGTCGCGGCCACTACCGCCAGGCCACCGCATATCCACTGCGGCATTTTTTCCAGGCCGGTGTTGCCGTCCTTTGCGATGTAGAACACGCCGCGCTGGGTGAGCCTGAAGCGGCCGCCGCCGAACTTGCATTCAGGCCCCGTGTCGCCCGCAGTCGCAGCCGTTGCCGCATCGCCAGAGCGGGGCACGGCACCGCCGGGTTCTTCGCCTTCATCAGCCCGTGGTGGGTCTTCGTCGGGTTCGCCGGGCTTGAGTGCGTCTTCGATGCAGCGCCGCACCACGTCCAGGCCGGCGGACTGGTGCAGGTCGTTGAAGTCGGTGGCCCTTTCTGGCCGATCCACGCCAAAGTCGGGCACGGCCAGCAGTGCGCCGGTGGACAGCGCCGCTTCGGTGGCTTTGCTGATTCCGGGGTTTCCAGCCGTCAGGTAGTCGTCATCGGCGCACACGATCAGCCGCAGGTCAGGGTGTTTCTTGCGCAGCGCCTTCGCAACCGCCGCCAGGTTGCCGGCGTCGAAGGCCACCGCCACCGCGTAGCCCGTGGCTTCGTGGATGCTGGCGCCGGTTGCGAATCCTTCGGCCACGCACAGCACGCCGCCAGGCTGGCCAATGTCAAAGTAGCACCCCGACTTGCGGCCGCCGGTGAGATAGCGCTTTTGGCCGTCAGCGCCAATGAATTGAAGCGAATGAATCGTGCCTGGAGAGCGTCAAGCAGCGTGTCCTGTAAAACGACATTCAGCGTGGCCGGTTGGACGGGGATGAATGTCGCTGGTTCAGTGGGTCATGGGTTGGGG
>JAYSYH010000035.1:0-7598 GCA_043716645.1 Betaproteobacteria bacterium
TCGCTCGCCATGGTGTGCATGATGTTCATCGCGCACACTATCTCAACTCATCAGTCGGCCTTCAAGATGGGATGCCCAGCCGCTTACCTAAAGTATTCCCTTCGGTCCGAGTGTCGGTGGGAAGGTGTTGACGGTGCAGGGCGTCATGCCCAGGGATGCGGACTTCAAGCAGCAGCTGTGCGCCGACAGCAACGGCTTCAGCCTTCACGCGGCCTTGTGCTGCGGCGCGGATGACCTGCAGTCGCTGGGTAAGCGTTCCGGCAACCCATCTTTTTTTCCTGCTGTGAACCTGCCAAAGTTGGGCCTTGTCAATCAACGAGGAAGACGAGGTAAAGATGGATCGCGAGCAGATGAAGCGCTGCCTGGAGGTGGTGGCGGCATACCGGGCCTCCGGTTTGAAGGGAAAGGAATGGGCCCAGGCCAAGGGCGTGTGCGAACGGGTGCTGCCGAGTTGGTGCGCGCATTCGCGGCGTTGGCAAGCGCGGCTTGACGGCATCAGCGATGCTGCCTCGCCCCAAGGGGCGGCCAAGGGTTTCGCGGCCGCACGCTTGGCACCGGCCGCGGCGCGGACGACAACCGTGCACGTCCAGGTGAACGCCGGCGCGGCCCGGCTCGATCTGCATTGGCCGCTGGCCCATGCCTGCGAGCTTGCCGCACTGGTACGTGAACTGGGCCGACGATCCGCATCGATTGCATCTGGCTGGCGCTGGGTGCCTGCGACCTGCGCGGGGGCATCGACAAACTGCTCTCCCAGGTGGTGCGCGGTTTTATGTCGGGCGCGCAAGCCCACCACGCCTACGTGTTGGCCAACCGGCGCGCCGAGCGGCTCAAGGTGCTGGTGTTCGACGGTGTGGGCATGTGGCTATGCACCCGTCGCCTGCAGTCGGGCAGCTTCGAGTGGCCGCACCAGGATACCGGCGCGCTGTCTCTCAGCCGCGAGCAATTTGACTGGCTCGTGGCGGGGCTGCCTTGGCAGCGCCTGAGCGCGCCACGGCCACACGCGATCACGGTGATCTGATACGGTGATCTGATTGGTGAATTGAGCGCTCGGGTCGAGCATTCGGCACGCTCGATTTGCCCTGCAAATTTTGCGTTTGTCCATGGGGGAAAGTCCCGCCTCTCGCGCGCGGGCGCGCGAGGTAAATTTGACCCATGCTCGAGAGCCCGCACACCAACACGATGGACGCACCAGCGCCATCGCAGTCGGTGTCACAGATCGCGTCCGATGCGTCGCAACTCACGCTGCACCAGTTGCACGAGATGCTCGAGCGACTGCAGGCCGAACTCAAATTCCAGAAGACCACGAATGAGGCGCTTAACTTCGAGATCGCACGGCTCAAGCGCTGGCGCTTTGGCTCCTCCAGCGAGAGCCTGGACACCAGCACCCAGGTGGTTTTGTTCGACCATATCCTGGCTGACACCGTGATGGAGGACCGGGCCGCAGACGATGCCAAGAAGCCGCCGGCATCGCCCCCGCGCGCCAAGGGGCAGGCCGTGCGCCAGGCGCTGCCGGCCAACTTGCCGCGCCTGGTGACGAGCCCGCTGGAGTTCATGCAGTCGTCCTTCGAACGGCCGGTTTGCGGTGGCCAGTTCAGCTAGGGCCTGTTAACACAACCGAAGACCATCAGCGACGAGCACGAAGCTGATGAAGCCCAGGAACATGAGGTCGAGTTTCTTGAACCGCGAGAAGATGCGGCGATAGCCTTTGAGTCGACGGAACAAGCGCTCGACCTCGTTGCGACGCTTGTACATCTCGGGGTCGTATTCCCATGGCTCAATGCTCGTCTTAATTGGTGGCACCACCGGAACGAAACCCAGATCCAGTGCCCGCTTCCGCGTCTCGTTGCCTTCGTAGGCACGGTCCATCAATTAATGCACCGGCCTGCTGGTCGGCCCAAGACTGCTGAGCAGGCGACGGGCCTTCAGGAGCGGCGTGCACTTGTCCAGGCGATAGGCAGAACGTCACGGCCGTTCGAGCATCCGCGGCAGCCATATGAATCTTGGTGTTCCATCCACCAAGGGACTTGCCGATGGACTGTGGACCGTTTTTTAGTGCCCCCGTGCCGTCGGCATGGACCTTGATGCTTGTGAAGTCCAGCGAGACCCCTTCGATCTTGATACGCACGAGCTGTGCACGCTGCAACTCCTGCGACATGCGATCCAGGACGCCGGCTTTGGTCCAGCGGTTCATGCGCGGGAAAATCGTGTGCCAGTTGCCGAAGCAATTGGGTAGTCCGCGCCACTTGCCGCCATGCTCGGCCACATAAAGGATCGTATTGACCACCTGCAGGTTGCTCAGGCTGAAGTTGCCACGCTGCCTGGGCAGGCAGTGCTCAATGGTGGCGAATTGTGCAGGTGTGATCTCCGTGCCCGAGATTGTTCAACGAAATCGCCATGATCGCTATTAAAGTCGTTGGCCGCTCAAGAACCGAAGCCGCCGACGGCGAGCGTCAGATCCAGGCCATTGCGTTGTTCCGTAACATCGTGGCCGCGCATGAGCGGAGCGGCGGGCCACCAGCCACTCACTGGGGACTGCTCCCCAGGCCAGTTCGCTCTGCGCTCGGCTTCCGCAATTCCAACCGGCGAGATCCGGCACGTCCACTCCAGGCAACGAGCGTTCCGTCAGGGTGTGAATCTGCGGTGCGGTGTCGTCAGACCAGGCTAGCCACTAAACTGTGCACTGTTTAATCTTCGGCGATGCCCGTTCAATGTCAGAGAAGCACACCGGCGCGACGCCGCGCAGACCGGCCAGCGCGTGGCACGAACTGCGTGCCGGATTTGCGGGCACGTTGATAAGCTTGGGTCCGGCGCTGACGATGGGTCTGATCGCCTTTGCCGCGCTGGGCCCGCAGGCGGCCGCTTTGGGCATACCAGCGGCGCTGGTCTCCAGTGCCGTGGGCGGCGCGGCCTTTGCCCTGCTGTCGCGCGGGCCGATGGCCGCAGGCGGACCGGCGGCCGCACCGGTGCTGGTGGTGGGCGCTCTGGTCGCCCGTGTCGTGGCCGACCCCGCCTTTGCGATCAGCAACCCGGCTGCCGTGGCGCAGCTGCTGGCCCTGGTGGGCGCAGCGGTGGTCTGCATGGGTGTGTTGCAGATCACGCTGGGGCTGTCCGGCCTGGTGCGCTTCGCCAAGTACGTGCCGCAGCCGGTGCTGGGCGGTTTCATCAACGGCGTGGCTCTGCTGGCTTTGTTGGCGCTGCTGCCTTTGCTGTTCGGCTGGCCCGTCGGCGGGCTGCGGGACGGTGGCTGGCAGACCATGTCGCCCATCCAGCCCGCCACGCTGGCCGTGGGCTTATTCACGATGGCGCTGGTCGCCGGCCTGCCGCGCCTGAACCGCCGCCTGCCGGCAACGCTGATAGGTCTGCTAGGCGGCACCGGCGCATACGCCCTGCTGCACGCGGCGTTCCCGCATTCTGTCCTTGGGCCCCTGACTGGGGAGCTGCGCGTCGCCTGGCCACGTCTCGACACCCTGGCCCCGGTGCTCACTTACTTCGGTGCGCCCTTGTTGCAGCGGTACGTTGCTCCGGCGCTGGGTGCGGGTCTGGTGATGGCGCTGATCGGCACGCTGGAGCTGGTTCTCAACAGCCTAGCGCTGGACCAGGCGTGCCACAAGCGCACCGACCCCCGTCGCGAGGTGCTGGCGCTGGGCGCGGCGAACGTCGCTTCCGGGCTGGTGGGCGGGCTCCCGCTGTCGCTGCTGCGCCC
The DNA here is from genome assembly GCA_043716645.1 of Betaproteobacteria bacterium. Classification (GTDB taxonomy): domain Bacteria; phylum Pseudomonadota; class Gammaproteobacteria; order Burkholderiales; family Burkholderiaceae_C; genus Rubrivivax. Next base: position 3,704 of record JAYSYH010000035.1, read on the forward strand.
GCGTGCGCTACACATGCTGAATGCCGGCGGCCGATCCCGCACCGGCCTGCTAATCTGCTGCGCCTTGTTCGCTTTGCTGGGCGGGCTGGCGACGCCGCTGCTGTCACTGCTGCCGCAGGTGGTGCTGGGCGGCATGATGCTGATCGTCTGTTGGCTGATGGCCGACCGCTGGTCGCTGCAGTTGCTGCTGCAGTGGTGGCAGGGCACGCGCACGCCGGAGCTGCAGCTCGCACTCGCGGTAGCGGCTATCGTCTGCGCCACCACCGTGTTGCTGGGTTTCCCGGCCGCGGTCGCCGCCGGCGCGCTCCTATCGGGGATGCTCTTCATGCGCAGCATGAACCGCTCTCTGGTCCGCAACCGTTCGACGGCCGAGGCCCTGCCTTCGCGACGCATCTACGCCGCCGCCGACGAGGGCAGGCTGCGGCCGCTGCGCGCGCGCATCACGGTGCTGGAGCTGGAGGGCGCGCTGTTCTTCGGCAGCGCCGACCGCGTCGCCGAATTGGCCGATGTCCTCGATGCCGGCTGCCACACCCTGGTGCTGGACTTTCGCCGTGTGGGGCTGATCGACGAGTCGGGTGCGGTGGTGCTGACACAGATGGCGCGGCGTCTTCAAGACCGTGGCACCCGGCTGCTGCTGGCTGGCGTCGGCGCGCACAACCGCCACGGCCGCATGCTGCAGCAGTTTGGCGGCAAGCGTTTCGCGAACGACCACGGCGTGGCCGACGTCGAGCAGGCCGTCGAGGCCGCCGAATTGCAACTGCTGGCCGAGGCCGGTTTCGAGCCTCTGCGCGAAACCGTGCCGATCGAGCAGGTCAGCCTGATGGACGGTCTAGACGCTGCCCAGCGCACGCGCCTGGCAGCCTGTTTACGCCCCACACGGTTGGCGTCGGGCGAGGTGCTGTTCCGCCGCGGCGATCCGGGCGATCAGCTATACGTCATCACCGCCGGCTCGATCAACGTCTTCAGCGGCGAGCACCCAGCCAGCGACACCTTGCCGCAGCGCTTCGTTAACCTCTCGCCGGGCATGATGCTGGGCGAAACGGCGATGCTCGACGGCCGCGGCCGCAGCGGTGATGCGGTGGCCTTCGGTGAGACCCAGGTCCACGCACTCGACGAATCGTCCCTGCAACGCTTGCGGACAGAAGACCCTATGCTTTATGCGCAGACCCACCGCAACATCAGCGTGCACCTGTCACAACGCCTGCGCGCGGCCGCTTTGGCCTGGCGCGCCAGCACAAGCTGACCATTGGGCAAGAGAAGTGGCTCCGTTTGTTCGAACAACCCGTGACGTCATCTTTTTGCGAGATCAAGCGTTACGAATAAGCATTCGTTTACAACCCCGGGCCTGTATAAAGCAGTTACGCAGCAATGTATCCCGCGCCGTGCCGCGGTGGGGAGCCAGGAATTGGTCGCGCCTTTGGAACGCGTGCAGAACCCAGCACGGGTCGAACTCAATGTGTAGCTTTGTGACTGCGTGGCCACGCCCCTTAAGCCTGGCGGAAGCGAAGTTCCGCGGAGCACGCCACCTGGAGGTGGCTGGGGTCCCTTAAGCAGGGATCACACGGGGCATGCCTGCACACCGTGTTGCAGTTGTTCATCGCAACTGCTCGTCTCGTTGGGTCCCAGATGGGTCCCTCGCCATTCACAGCGGGTTGGACAAAAATGCCCAACCCGTTGATCTATATGGCTCCTCGACCTGGGCTCGAACCAGGGACCTACGGATTAACAGTCCGGGTTCAAAGCTAGCCAACCTCTTAATGCCAAGCAATTCGTACGCCAATGATTGTCCAAAACTCTTCAGGCGTTGTGCCGCCTGTCTACCCGGGGAACGGCAGGTGTTTTGGACAGACGACATGTGAGTGGGCAGTCAATGCGTGCAAGCATCGATTTACCCAATGACCGTACCCGTGTGGTGCGCACTAGGTCATATTAGCTCCCCTCGTGAACCTATACCTGATCCCCGCTCCTGGTACATCGCCGTTGGCAAACGGGAAGGCTATTTGCGCCGTACGTGCGCCAGTGCATTGGCTTGGAGACTGCTTCGCGGCGCACGGACGGGCCAATGACACGCAACTGGAGGTTTTGACCTCGCCCGTTGCATATAGCGCCCACTACGTCGACGACGGCGCGGTTTACGGTCTGGACGGCAGTCTGGACGGCAGTCTGGAGGGCTTGATGTCCCGCGACTTGCCGTTTACGATTGGGTCATGCGTTCCGATGTCAACTCTTTCACTGACACGTTGTCTGGATTCCTTACCAGCATGTGGACGCAGATCCGCGCGGGTGTGGCTGTGGGGCTTCCAGACGTTGACCGACCGTGCAGCGGTGCTAGGCCCCACGGGGGCGTCGGCGTTGCGCCGACGCGTCGTGCGATTGGTTCGTCGTGCAACTATTCAGGTCGGTTGACCAGAAACGGACTTGGGAGCCTGGATATCGGCGGCGGACGGTCGTGCATTGACGAATAAGTCAGCGTGGCGTCTTGCCGCCGCTCTTTGGCGGCCTTGCGCCGTCAGCGCCTCTGGTTTTCGGGCCCGCAATAGGGACGCCATCTTTTCCAAAGTGCCATTCGGTGTTCGGTTCTCGCATGGGCGGATTGCCGATTTCTGGCGCAGCGGCGTTGGCACCGACCGTATCCCAGACCGCCCGGTTGCCGCCATGGTTCGAGCTGATCTTGCCGCTCCGTACATTGTTGTTGTAGTTCTCGCTGAGCCTGCCCGCATCTTCTGAGACCTGCCGCTGCCCTCTGCCTATGGCGGCTGTCGCTTCCCGTCGGCTTTGCTTGACCAGGCCTGAGACGTCGTTTCCGACAGCTTTGCCCGGCTGTACGCGTGCCCCGGATTGACGGGCCCGTATGTCGACGTCGTTGTGATTGGCCTTGTCAGTGATCGCGCTGTCGTCTGCGCGACGGTCCTGACTGTCGTACTGGTCGCGCAATGAGGACTGCCAGCCTATCGCCTCGGGCAATGGTTGGCTGGGACCGAGCGGGCTGTCGGTGGGGACGTAGCCGCTGGCAGCGCTGCCGCCACGGGCATACGAGTAGGCGATCTCGGCTACTGCCCGCTGCATTTTGATGGGATCTTCTTCGTGCAGTAGCCCCCGTTCGGCCAGTCGTTGCGCCGCATAGTTGGTGAAGTCGGTCTGCGTACCGCTGCCCCACTCGCGCATAAACTGCGCGGTGCGGGCAAGTTCCTTGGCGCGGCCATAGGCGCTGTCGCTGGATGATGGGTGCGGCGCAGGAAGGGCTTGGTGCCGGTCGTTCAACCATCATCGGTCGGTGCACGGCGCCCAGTATCGGAGTTGGAGGCAGAGAACATGCGGCTGCGCCGGGAGTTGGCCAATGCGAAGCTGGATTTGGACACCGTAAAAAAAGCGGCGGCGTATTTCGTGAGGCAGTCGCGATGAAATACGCCTGGATAGAAGATCACCGCGATGCGTTCAGCGTGACCCGGATGTGTGCTCGGCTAGAGGTCTCACGCTCGGGATACAACCAGTGGCGAGGGCGGGAACCCAGCGAGCGGGCCCGCTCCAACGAGCAGCTTGATGCCGCGGTGGTGAAGCTGCATGCGGCCAGTAAAAGCAGCTATGGGCGCCCGCGCATACTGCAAAGCCTGCGCAAACATGGACTTGACCCGTTTCCACGGACACTCTGAGCTTCTTCACTGAAGCTCAGGGATTATCTGGATTTTGGTGTTGATTGTATTGTCCTGATGTTTTTTTTCGAAGTTATTGGGTGAGAGATAGTTCAAGGCCGAGTGACGCCGGTGCGGGTTGTACCAGGCCTCAATCCAGGTAAAGAGCGCCAAGCGTGCCTCGGTGTGCGTCTTCCAAGTCCGCCGATCAATGAGTTCACACTCCAGCGTCGCAAAGAAGCTCTCCGCCATGGCGTTGTCATAGG
>JAYSYH010000341.1:0-3090 GCA_043716645.1 Betaproteobacteria bacterium
GACTTGGCGAAATCGAGGCATTCGGACAACACGTTGGACGCGTACAAGAACATACCGCTTTCGCGAAAGATGACGTAAAACGCAAAATTCATGATGGACTCCTGATTGGCAGACCACGTGCATGCGCCCCCTTGGCACACCGCTGCTCCGTTCTGCATAGCCATTAGTGTGCAAGGGCGCTGTGGCAGGACCATGTCGGACAATGCCGGTTTTTATTGTTCGTATCACGCCAAAGATGCCCACCTCCCCTCTGTCGTTTTCGCGCTGGATGCCGCGATTGCCGGCGCATGTGGTCAACGGCATGACCGTGGCGATCGGCATCGGCCTGCTGCATCCGCTGATCGACGCGCTGGCCGGCCCGAATGCCGCGAAACTGGCTGTCAGTGGCGCCATCTGCGTCAGCCTGTCCGATCTGCCGGGCACACTCGCGCGGTCGTGGAGACGCATGTTTACGGCCGCGGCGCTGACCTGTCTAACCGCGCTGCTGATCGGGCTGCTGCGACCTTTTCCGCTGGCGCTTGGCCTGGCCATCGTGGCTGTCGTATTCGCCGCGATGATGACCATGGCCTGGGGGCCGCGCGCCGGTCCGGTCTCGTTCGCGGCCATCCTGGCCATCGTGTTCACGATGGGCCTGCCACCCGACCAGCCGGTGTGGCCGCTGGCCTTGTGGAACCTGCTCGGGGCGCTGGTGTACCTGGCATGGTCACTCGTGGTCACGGCCGTGCTGCAAGCCGCTTACCGCCGCCTGGCGCTGGACGCGGCCTTACGCGCCACGGCCCAGCTGCTGCGTTCGCGCGCCGACCTGCTGGAACTGCCGGGCACGGACGCAGCCGCCTCCGGCCGCCTGCAGGCATGGGTGCAGGACGAGGCCGCGCTGGCCGAGCGGCTGCAATCAGCGCGCGACCTGCTGTTTGACGCGCCCGACCTGCCCCCGGCCCGCAACCAGACCGCCGCGCTGCTGCGCGCCATCGACCTGCGCGACATTCTGTTGGCGAGCCGGCTCGACCTCGATCTGCTCGGCAATGACAGCGCGGCCGCCCACATACGCGGCGCGCTGGCACACCAACTGCGCCAGATGGCGGCGCACCTGGACGGCGCTCAAGCCGCGCGGCGCGGCGCCAAAGCTGCTTCGAGCCCTTCGCACGGTCCCATCACCCAAGCCGCTGTTTTTGGCACACACGGCATACCGGTCGACGACCGGCGCGTGCGCCTGTTGCCGGCGTTGGTCGATCGTGTACAACACCTGCGCGACGGCATCGAAGACATCCGCCAGTTGCTGCGCGGTGGGGACGCCAGGTTGCCGCTGTCGCGTGACCAACTCCGGCTGTTTGTTGCGCCGACCAGCTGGCCGCCCAGCGCATTGCGGGCGCATCTTTCGATGGCGTCGCCGGTATTGCGGCATGCCATCCGCGCGGGCCTGGCGCTGGGCACTGCCTACTACATGGCGCTGATACTGCCCTGGGCCTCCCACCCGCAATGGCTGGTGCTGAGTGTTGCCGTGGTGCTGCGCGGCAACATCGAGCAAACCCTGTCGCGTCGCAACCTGCGGGTGCTGGGCACTATGCTGGGTTGCCTGGTGGTGCTGGTGCTGGCGCAAGTGCCTTCACCCGGACTTTTGCTGCTGGTATTCGTCGGAGCGGTGGGGCTGGCGCATGGCTTTTCGGTCGAGCGTTACCTGGTCACGGCCACCGCAGGCACGGTGATGGCGCTGTTGCAGGCGCACTTGGTCAGCCCGGGTTCCGGTTTCCCGGTGGCCGAACGGCTCGCCGATACCCTGCTGGGTGCCTTGCTGGCCTGGGGTTTCAGTTATGTGTTGCCGTCGTGGGAGCGGCGCGGCCTGCCCCAGGCTGTGACCCGCGCCCTGCGCGCGCTGCAGGAGTATGCCGACTGGGCACTCCGCGCCGAACCGGCGGACACCGTCGCGCAGCGCCTGGCGCGCCGCCAGGCCTATGACGCACTCGGCGCGGTCGCCACCACGCTGCAGCGCAGTGCGGCCGAGCCGGGTCGCGTGCGTTCGCCGGTGATTGAACTGTCAACCCTGCTGGACCACGGCCAGCGTCTGATGGCCCACCTGTCGATGGTCAGGCTGATGCTGGCGCAGCACGGCACCGAACTCGACCCGCAGGAGACGATGGCCGCCATGCAGGCGGCCGACGCCGCATTGCAGGCCGCGTTGCAATTGGCAGCGTCGCCGCCCGGAATGGCGCCCGTCGATCTGCCGGTTACCGACGCGTCAGGACTCGATCTGCTGCCGCTGCAACCACCGACCGACCAACCCTTGCCCTGGCTGCAAAGGCGTCTGCAGGCGGCCGTGCATGACAGCCAGGCAGTGGCGCACGCGGCGCGCCGGGTGCTGGCGAAGCTGGGCTGACCGGACAGGCGCGCCACCGGCTGGCGCGCCGTGACCTCCACGCATGGCTGCGTTGCAAATCCTCGCCCTGGCTACGGTGATGTGTGCGGTTTGCGCCTTGCCCCGCGCGCCAGTCCATCTTTTTCATTTTGTTCCGGTAGCTCCGGGTCTGAGTGCTAGCGGCGGATGTTTCCTCGTCGCCGACCGCGCGTATGGCTGGCAAGCGCTTCCACCTTGCGCCGGGACGCCTGTCGCCCTTCCACGCAGTTACTTTCGGCGTTGCAGGCTTGGCACTGGTCAAGCTTCCCGACTACAGGTCGCCCAGGTCAACGTCGCGGTGGGTTGGTGCGTCGGCCTTCGACGACCCCTGTGCCGCGTTGGAGAACACCTGCGGTTCGGGCGTGTTGCATGAATGGGCCAACAACCCGGCAGTACCCGAAACCGCGCTGCAGGCAGCCAGGAGCCGCATAGGAATGCTGCTGGCGCTGTCCTGAAACCCCGACGACCCCTTGCCCTAACGGTGAGTCGGCGTGTGCCGCGCGCTGTCGCCCGGGTCGAGTCGGCGCAGTGCGCCGTACAAAGTTGGCTTGAACAATGCCGCGCCAATCGCCATGGCATCCGGCCCCGGTGGACGGTCCTGCTGCAAGCAGGCCACCACCGACCGCACCGCGTCAAACACCATCTGTGTGCCCGCCCCGAGAGCTTTTGGCTTGCGCAGATCCACCGCCTGCGCCGCCACC
>JAYSYH010000342.1:0-9336 GCA_043716645.1 Betaproteobacteria bacterium
CGGCGCAGCGAAGCCGGCACGGCGCGCAGCAAGTCGAGGAAGAAATACGCGGCATGTCCCCAACCGCGAAACTGGTCCAGCGTGGTGGCGCCGATGAGCGAAAAGGCTTTCATCGCGCGATGCCGAAGTCGGCCGCGATTTCCGGCGCTGGATAGTGGAACTTGACCGGGCCGTCGGGCTCGCCGCGCACGAACTGGCGGGTTTCCGGGTCCAGGCTGGCCATCAATTCTGCGGGCGTACCCTGGGCCACGATGCGGCCCTGAGTGGCCAGCAAGATGACATGGTCGCTGATCGACATGCATTCGGGCACGTCGTGGCTGACGACCAGGCTGGTGGCGCCGGTCACGTCGTTCAACGTGCGGATCAGCTTGGCAGCCACACCCATGCTGATCAGGTCCAGGCCGGCAAAGGGCTCGTCGTACATGATCAGTTCGGGGTCCAGCGCAATGGCACGGGCCAGTGCCACACGCCGCGCCATGCCGCCGGACACTTCGGAAATGCGCAAGTCCGCCGCGCCGCGCAGACCCACCGCGTTGAGCTTCATCAGCACCAGGTCGCGGACCATGTCTTCGGGTAGCCGGGTGTGCTCGCGCATCGGGAAGGCGACGTTCTCGAACACTGTCAGGTCGGTGAACAGCGCGCCGAACTGGAACAACATGCCCAGACGACGGCGCAGCCGATACAGCTGCGCTTGATCGCGCGTGTTAATGACTTCGCCGTCGAAGACCACACGGCCGCTGTCCGCGGCGTGGACACCGCCGATCAGCCGCATCAGCGTGGTCTTGCCGCAGCCTGAACCACCCAGAATGGCGGTGACTTTCCCGCGCGGGAATTTCAACGACACGTCTTTCAATATCGTTCGGGTGGTGTCGTAGCCGAACGTGACGTGGTCGATCTCGATGAAGGTGTCGGTGGTCAAGCGATGGTGGGGCTGGCAGTGCGAACGGCGCGGGCCCCCGGGCTAAGTTGGTCTTAATTCTCGCATGCAGGGGCAAGCCCCAGCCCTGCCGGACCGCCCTGCGGTGTCAGCGCGGCAACGTGCTGGCGCCCATCAGGAATTCATCCACTGCCCGCGCTGCCTGGCGGCCTTCGCGTATGGCCCACACCACCAGGCTCTGCCCGCGCCGCATGTCGCCGGCCGCGAACACACCCAGCACGCTGGTCTTGTAGCTGGCCGCGCCTTCGGTGGCCGCCTTGACGTTGCCGCGGGCGTCTTTCTCGACGCCGAAAGCTTCCAGCACCGAGCCCACTGGCGCGACGAAACCCATCGCCAACAGCACCAGGTCGGCTTTGTGTTCCTGCTCGCTGCCGGGCACCTCGACCATCTTGCCGCCCTGCCATTCGACACGCACCGTTTTCAGTGCCGTCACTTTGCCGCCTTTCTTGCCATCCGTGCCGACGAACGCTTTGGTGGCGATGGCGAATTCGCGGTCGCAACCTTCGGCGTGGCTGGAACTGGTGCGCAGCTTGTACGGCCAGTAGGGCCAGGTCATAGGCCGGTTTTCTTCCTCGGGTGGCTGTGGCATCAGTTCGAACTGCGTGACGCTGGCGGCGCCGTGGCGGTTGCTGGTGCCCACGCAGTCGCTGCCGGTGTCGCCGCCGCCGATGACGATGACGTGCTTGCCGGTGGCTTTCAGCTGCGCTTTGAGCTTGTCGCCGGCCACGACCTTGTTCTGCTGCGGCAGGAATTCCATCGCGTGGTGCACGCCGTCCAGTTCGCGGCCGGGCACCGGCAGGTCGCGGCTGGTTTCGCTGCCCCCGGTCAGCAGCACAGCGTCGAAACCGGCCTGCAGCTGGGCCGGCGTGATGGTCTCTTTGGCGTCGTTCGTCACCTTGGTGTCGGCGGGCAGGGCGCCCACCAGCACGCCGGCTCTGAACGTCACACCTTCGGCTTGCATCTGGCTGATGCGGCGGTCGATGTGGGTCTTCTCCATCTTGAAATCGGGGATGCCGTAGCGCAGCAGGCCGCCAATGCGGCTGTTCTTTTCGAACACCGTCACGTCATGGCCGACGCGCGCCAGCTGCTGCGCTGCGGCCAGTCCGGCCGGGCCGCTGCCGACCACGGCCACTCGTCTGCCGGTCTTCATCACCGGCACCTGCGGCGCCACCCAGCCTTCGGCCCAGCCGCGGTCGATGATGGCGTGTTCGATGCTCTTGATGCCCACCGCGTCGTCGTTGACGTTCAGCGTGCACGCCGCTTCGCAGGGCGCCGGGCAGACGCGGCCGGTGAATTCGGGGAAGTTGTTGGTCTGGTGCAGCACCTCCAGCGCCAGCTTCCAATCGTTGCGGAACACCAGGTCGTTGAAGTCCGGGATGATGTTGTTGACCGGGCAGCCGCTGTTGCAAAACGGCGTGCCGCAGTCCATGCAGCGCGCGCTTTGGACTTTCGCCTGATCGGCGTTCAGCGTGATGACGAACTCCTTCCAGGTCTTCAAGCGCGCCTGTGGCGGCTCGTAGCCCTCTTCGAGGCGTTCGTATTCCAGGAAACCGGTGACCTTGCCCATGTTGTTGCTCTATGTTTATTTCGCAGGAACCGCACCGGCCAAGGCCCGTGCCTTGCTGGTGGCCGCAGTGGTGATCGAGGCCGCTTCGGCCTTGGCCGCACGTTCGGCCAGCACGCGTTTGTACTCGTGCGGAAAGACCTTGACGAACTTGCTGCGCGCGTCCGACCAGTGGTCCAGCAGTTCGCGGGCGCGCAGGCTGCCGGTCCAGCGGTGGTGGTCTTCGATCAGCTTTTTCAGCAGCACCTCGTCGGCTTGTTCGGCATGCAGGCCGACCGCCGCGCCAGTCTGTTCGTCGCGCGGCAGCACCTTGTCCAGCGCCACCATGCTGGCGTTGCAGCGGCCGGCGAACTGGCCGTCATCGTCATAGACATAAGCCACGCCGCCCGACATGCCGGCTGCGAAGTTGCGCCCGGTCTTGCCCAGCACGACGGCGGTGCCGCCGGTCATGTATTCACAACCGTGGTCGCCGGTGCCTTCGACAACCGCGGTGGCGCCTGACAGCCGCACTGCGAAGCGTTCGCCGGCCACGCCGCGGAAGAAGGCCTCGCCGCTGGTCGCGCCATACAGCGCCGTGTTGCCGATGATGATGTTCCGCGTCGCGTCACCACGGAATTCGATGCTCGGCCGCACAACGATGCGCCCGCCCGACAGGCCCTTGCCGGTGTAGTCGTTGGCGTCGCCGATCAGGTACAGCGTGATGCCTTTGGCCAGGAAGGCGCCGAAGCTCTGGCCGCCCACGCCTTCCATCTGCATGAAGATGGTGTGGTCGGGCAAGCCTTCGGGGCGGTGGCGTATCAGCTCGCCCGACAGCATCGCGCCCACGCTGCGGTTCAGGTTGCGCACGTCTTCCATGAAGTGCACTTTTTCGCCGCGCAGGATGGCCGGCTGGCAACGCTCGATCAGCTTCACGTCCAGCGCCTTGGCCAGGCCGTGGTCTTGCTCCTCAACGTGGAAGCGCGGCGCCGTGGCCTCGATCTGCGGCAGGTGGAAGATGCGGCTGAAGTCCAGGCCGCTGGCTTTCCAGTGCTGGATTCCCTTTTTCGTATCGAGCAAGTCGGCGCGGCCAATCAGCTCGTCGAATCGGCGGATGCCCAGCTGGGCCATGATCTGCCGCGCTTCTTCGGCGACGAAGAAGAAGAAGTTGACGACGTGTTCGGGCTTGCCCGAGAACTTTTTGCGCAGCACCGGGTCCTGCGTGGCCACGCCCACCGGGCAGGTGTTGAGGTGGCACTTGCGCATCATGATGCAGCCCTCGACCACCAGCGGCGCGGTCGCGAAACCGAATTCGTCGGCGCCCAGCAAGGCGCCGATGACGACGTCGCGGCCGGTCTTCATCTGGCCGTCGGCCTGCACCCGCACGCGGCCGCGCAAACGGTTCAGCACCAGGGTCTGCTGGGTCTCGGCCAGGCCCAGTTCCCAGGGCGTGCCGCAGTGCTTGATGCTGGACCACGGCGATGCGCCCGTGCCGCCGTCGTGCCCGGCGATGACGATGTGGTCGGCCTTGCACTTGGTGACGCCGGCCGCGATGGTGCCCACACCCACTTCGCTGACCAGCTTGACGCTGATCGAGGCCCGCGGGTTGGCGTTCTTCAGGTCGTGGATCAGCTGGGCCAGGTCTTCGATGGAATAGATGTCGTGGTGCGGCGGCGGGCTGATCAGGCCGACACCGGGCACGCTGTAGCGCAGCATGCCGATGTAGTCCGACACCTTGCCGCCGGGCAACTGACCACCTTCGCCGGGCTTGGCACCCTGGGCCATCTTGATCTGGATCTGGTCGGCGCTGACCAGGTATTCGGTGGTCACCCCGAAGCGGCCCGAAGCCACCTGCTTGATCTTGCTGCGCAGGCTGTCGCCGGCCTGCATCTCGTAGTCGCTTTCGATGACGGCCTTGCCGATGACGTCCGACACCTTGGTGCCGGCGACAACTTTGATGCCCTTCAACTCGCTGCGATAACGCGCCGGGTCTTCACCGCCTTCGCCAGTGTTGCTCTTGCCGCCGATGCGGTTCATCGCGATGGCCAGCGTGCTGTGCGCTTCGGTGCTGATGGAACCCAGGCTCATCGCGCCGGTGGCGAAGCGCTTGACGATGTCGGCCGCCGATTCAACGTCCTCGACGGGTATCGCCTTGCTCGGATCGACCTTGAATTCGAACAAACCGCGCAGCGTCATGTGGCGCTTGCTCTGGTCGTTGATGAGCTGGGCGTATTCCTTGTAGGTGTCGAATTGGTTGGCCCGAGTGCTGTGCTGCAGCTTGGCGATGGCGTCGGGCGTCCACATGTGTTCTTCGCCGCGCACACGCCAGGCGTATTCGCCGCCTGCGTCCAGCATGTGGGCCAGCACCGGGTCGTTGCCGAAGGCGGCCAAGTGCATCCGCACGGCTTCTTCGGCCACTTCAAAAACGCCGATGCCGCCGACCTGCGTGGCCGTGCCGCGGAAGAACTTCTCTACGAAGGTCTTCTCCAGGCCGATGGCTTCGAACAACTGCGATCCGCAATAGGACATGTAGGTGCTGACACCCATCTTCGACATGATCTTGGACAGACCCTTGCCGATGGCCTTCACGTAGTTGTAGATGGCCTTGTCGAAGTCGCGCTTTTCGTCATGACTGCCCGGCAGCGAGCCCTGCAGTTCGACCAGCGTTTCCATCGCCAGATACGGGTGTACGGCCTCGGCGCCATAGCCGGCCAGCACGGCGAAGTGGTGCACTTCGCGGGCGCAGCCGGTTTCGACGACCAGCCCGGCCGTAGTGCGGCGGCCTTCGCGCACCAGGTGGTGGTGGATGGCCGACAGCGCCAGCAGCGCGGGGATGGCGACCTGCGTGCGGCCCATGGCGCGGTCGGTAATGATGAGGATGTTGTAGCCACCCTTGATGGCGTCCACGGCCTCGGCGCACAGCGAAGCCAACTTGGCTTCCACGCCCGCGCGGCCCCAGCTGATGGGGTAGGTGATGTCCAGCTCGTAGCTCTTGAACTTGCCGCCGGTTCGCTGTTCGATGGCGCGCAGGCGGGCCATGTCTTCGAAGTCCAGCACCGGCTGCGTCACTTCCAGCCGCATCGGCGGGTTCACCGCGTTGATGTCCAGCAGATTGGGCTTGGGGCCGATGAAGCTGTTCAGGCTCATCACGATGGCCTCGCGGATCGGGTCGATCGGCGGGTTCGTGACTTGTGCGAACAACTGCTTGAAGTAGTTGAACAGCGGCTTGTTCTTGTCGCTCAGCACCGCCAGCGGGCTGTCGTTGCCCATGCTGCCGATGGCCTCTTCGCCGTTGGCCGCCATCGGCGTCAACAAGAACTTCAGGTCTTCCTGGGTGTAGCCGAAGGCCTGCTGGCGGTCGAGCAGCGTTTCGCTGGACGCCGCAGCCGGCGTGCCCGCTGCGATGGTGTCCAGGCGGATGCGCACGTTCTCGATCCACTGCCGATACGGTCGCGCATTCGCGAACTGGTTCTTCAGCTCTTCGTCGTCGACGATGCGGCCCTGTTCCAGGTCGATGAGGAACATCTTGCCGGGCTGCAGGCGCCACTTCTTGACGATCTTGCTTTGCGGCACCGGCAGCACGCCGGATTCCGACGCCATCACCACCAGGTCGTCGTCGGTGACGATGTAGCGGGCAGGCCGCAAACCATTCCGGTCCAGCGTGGCGCCGATCTGCTTGCCGTCGGTGAAGACCATCGCGGCCGGGCCGTCCCAGGGTTCCAGCATGGCCGCGTGGTATTCGTAGAAAGCGCGGCGGCGCTCGTCCATCAGCTCGTGGTTCTCCCAGGCTTCCGGAATCATCATCATCGCCGCCTGCGCCAGCGGGTAGCCGGCCATGGTCAGCAGTTCCAGCGCGTTGTCGAAGGTAGCGGTGTCGCTCTGGCCTTCGAAGCTGATGGGGTACAGCTTGTGCAGATCTTCTCCCAATACCGGGCTTTTCATCACGCCTTCGCGGGCGCGCATCCAGTTGAAGTTGCCTTTGACCGTGTTGATCTCACCGTTGTGCGCCACCATGCGGTAAGGGTGGGCCAGCGGCCATTCGGGGAAGGTGTTGGTGGAAAAACGCTGGTGCACCAGCGCCAGGGCGGACACCGCGCGCGGGTCGGCCAGGTCTTTGAAGTACACGCCCACCTGGTCGGCCAGCAGCAGGCCTTTGTAGATCACGGTGCGGCAACTCATGCTGGGCACGTAATACTCGCGGCTGTGCGTCAGCTTCAGCGCCTGGATAGCGGCACTGGCGGTCTTGCGGATGACGTAGAGCTTGCGTTCCAGCGCGTCCGGCACGATGACATCGGCACCGCGGCCGATGAAGATCTGGCGGATGACGGGCTCTTTCGCGCGCACGGCCGGCGACATCGGCATCTCGCGGTCGACCGGCACGTCGCGCCAGCCCAGCAGCACCTGGCCTTCGGCCTTGACGGCGCGTTCCAGTTCCTGTTCGCAGGCCAGTCGGCTGGCGGGTTCCTTGGGCAGAAAGATCATGCCCACACCGTATTCGCCCAGCGGCGGCAACGCGATGTTTTGCGTCGCCATCTCGGCCCGGTAGAACTCATCGGGAATCTGGATCAGGATGCCCGCACCGTCGCCCATCAGCTTGTCGGCACCCACCGCACCCCGGTGGTCCAGGTTCTCCAGGATTTTTAGACCCTGCTCGAGGATGGCGTGCGCCTTGCGCCCCTTGATATGGGCTACGAAGCCGACGCCACAAGCGTCGTGCTCGCCGCCCGGGTTGTACAGCCCGTGTTCTGCCAGATCGGCAATTTCGGCGTCGGTGGCATGGGTGATCGGGCCTGAGACGGGCGTTCTTGCGTGCGTGGACATGGCGCGCTCCTGAAAGGGGTGGGGCAAATCCGGGACCACATGAGCCTACCGCAGTGCAGCAAAGCGGGCAACAGTCGATAAATGGGGTCAGACACCTTTATGAGACTATCGAATGAATCCATCTCAATAAATGGGGGCAGATCAAAGTTTGTTGCCGGCCATCGTTGCCCGCGGACGGCCGCGAGGCCGCGGGCGTGCGGGGCGGTCGCAGGCCGACGCGACGGCCGCTGCAAAGCCCGCCGAACCAGCCGCCCAGCCACCCAGCGCCGCCAGCCGCAAGGTGTCGGCCACGGGCGGGGCCAACTCCTGCGCCAGCAGGTTGCGCAGTGCGGCCTCGCGTTCGAAGGGCGTATTGCCCAGAGCCCAGACTTCCGGCAATTCGCGCAGCAGCGCGGCCCGCGCGCGGCCGCTGTGGTGGTCCAGGCTGGTGGCGCCAGGCTCAGCGGACAGGCCATCGATCAGGCGCAGCGCGTTCAGCCGCGTCGCACCGGGTTCGACCACGGCGCAGCGGTAGCGGCCGTCCCACAGCGTGCCGCGCCGGCCGTGGCGCCGGTTGTATGCAGTGCCGTAGTGGCGGCCCAGCGCCTGCACCAGTCGGCTCAAGCTGGTGGCTTGCTCGGGCGTGGCCAGCAGGTGCAGTTCAGCCGGCAAAAGGGCGTAGGCGTAAATCTGAACGCCTTCGGCGACGGCGGCCTGCTGCAGCGCAGTCAGGCAAGCGTTACGGTCGAAAGCATCCACGCAGATGCCTTGTGCACCCAGCCCACTGTGGGCACGCAGGATCAGGTAGTGCGCCTCGCCGGGCACAACCAGACGCGGCAAGCGGGCCATCTGGGATGTTCAGTGCGCGAACAGCCGCCGGCCGGTCAGGCGGTGGTGTTCGCGTTGCGCGTAGCGGTCGGTCATGCCAGCGACGTAGTCGGCCACCGAACGCGGCAGGTCGACGGCGGCGGCGTAGTCGGCGGGCATCTCGGCCGGTGCGGCGGTGTAGGCGGCGTACAGCTCGCTGACCATGGTGCGGGCCAGGTCTGTGGACTGCGTGACTTGCGGGTGGCGGTACAGCGCCTTGAACAGAAAGCGCTTCATTTCCGCGTTCTGTGCATGCAGTTCGGGGCTGAAGCGCACCAGCAGCGGCAGGTGCCGTACGGCGTCGGCATCCAGTGGCCGGTGTTCGGCAAGCCAGGCTTCGGTGGTGGCGACCAGGTCGTGCACCTGGGCCGACAACAGCCGGCGCAGGGTCTCGAAAAGCAGGCGGCGGTTGGGCTGGGCGGCGAGCTCGGGGAAGTCAGCCAGCACCGCGTGGCGCCAGCGGTTGAACAGCGGGACTTCATTCAGTTGCGTCAGCGTGATCAGCCCGGCGCGCAAGCCGTCGTCGATGTCGTGCGCGTTGTAGGCCATCGCGTCGGTCAGGTTGACCAGTTGCGCTTCCAGGCTGGGTTGGGTGCCGTCGATGAAACGCCGCGCCGGACCATCGGGCTCACACGCCACCAGGCGTTCGGCGTTGCGCCGCGAGCAGTGTTTCAGGATGCCCTCGCGCGTTTCGAAGCTGAGGTTCAGGCCGTCGAATGCCGGGTAGCGGATCTCCAGTGCGTCCACCACGCGCAGGCTTTGCAGGTTGTGTTCGAAGCCGCCGTGCGCGGCCATGCAGGCGTGCAGCGCGTCTTGTCCGGCGTGGCCGAAGGGCGTGTGGCCCAGGTCGTGGGCCAGTGCGATGCCCTCGACCAAATCTTCATTCAAGCGCAGTGCGCGGGCTGCCGAGCGGCCCAGTTGTGCAACTTCCAGCGTATGCGTCAACCGGGTGCGGAACAGGTCGCCTTCGTGATTGATGAAGACCTGCGTCTTGTAGACCAGCCGGCGAAACGCCGTGCTGTGGACGATGCGGTCGCGGTCGCGCTGGTGCATGTTGCGTGGCGGCGCAGCGGCCTCAGCGATGCGCCGGCCGCGAGACTGTGCCGGGTCGCTGGCCCAAGGGCCGAGTGCATAGGCGTTCACGCGGCCGTGTGGCTCTGAATGACGCGCAGCACCAGCGCGTCGGGCGCCG
>JAYSYH010000343.1:0-9336 GCA_043716645.1 Betaproteobacteria bacterium
CCGCAGTGGACGCTGAACACCGGCCTGCGCCGCAGCAGCGTGCGCTTCACCTCCACCGATGCCTACATCGTCGGCAGCAACCCCGACGACAGCGGCGGCGCGCGCTACAGCGCTACGCTGCCGGCCGTGGGTGTGATGTTTGCGGCCAGCGAAGCGCTGCATGTCTACGCCACCGCTGGACGCGGCTTCGAGACGCCCACGCAGAACGAACTGGCCTATCGCAGTGGCGGCGGCACCGGTCTGAACTTCGGCCTGCAATCGGCCAGCAGCAACAGCTTCGAATTCGGCGTCAAGGCGCGGCCTGCCAGCTTGGGTGATTGGACGGCGGCAGTCTTTCACACCGGCACGGCCCGCGAGATCGTCACGCAGACCAACAGCGGCGGTCGCGCCACGTTCCAGAACGCCGGCGCCACCCAGCGCAGAGGTCTGGAGCTGGCGTGGGCGCAGCGTCTGCCTGGCGACTTGCGCCTGCAAGCCGCCTACACGTTGCTCGACGCGCAATACCGCGACGCCTACACCACCTGCACTGCCACGCCTTGCGCCTCGGCGAATGTGGTGGTTGCAGCTGGCAACCGCATCCCTGGCATCGCGCGCAGTGCCGCTTACGCAGCGCTGAATTGGGCGCCCGCCAGCGGCTGGCGCGGCGGGCTGGAAGCGCGCTTGCTGAGCAAGGTCACCGTCAACGACGTGAACAGCGACGCCGCAGCGGCCTACAGCGTGGCTTCGGCCAACGTCGGCTACCAGGTGCAGGCCGGCCCGCTGGCCCTGAACGCTTTCGTGCGCGTGGACAACCTCTTCGACAGGCGCTACACCGGCTCGGTCATCGTCAATGAAGGCAACAGCCGCTTCTTCGAGCCGGCCCCTGGCCGCAGCGCGCTGGCCAGCGTGGCCGTCACCGCCATCTTCTGACGCGCTGCCGGGCGCAGGCGCGGTCTGCAGCGATCGGGTCTAGCGATCGGGTCTAGCGATCAGGTCTAGCGATCAGGTCTAGCGATCAGGCCTTGCCTTGGCTGGCCACCGCCGCGGCAGCTTTGGCGGCGGCTTCGGCGTCGCCCAGATAGTGGCTCTTGATCGGCTTCAGTTCGGCGTCCAGCTCGTAGACCAGCGGAATGCCGTTGGGGATGTTCACGTCGACGATGGCCTCATCGGCGATCTTGTCCAGGTATTTCACCAATGCGCGGATGCTGTTGCCGTGGGCCGCTACGAGCACCCGCTGGCCGCTGCGGATGGCCGGCGCGATGCGCTCGTTCCAGGCCGGCAGAACGCGAGCCACGGTGTCTTTCAGGCATTCGGTCAGTGGCACCTGACCCGGCGCCAGGCGCGCATAACGCGGGTCGGCAATTTCGCTGCGCGGGTCAGAGGCTTCCAGGGCCGGCGGCCGCGTGTCGTAGCTGCGGCGCCAGGCCAGCACCTGTTCGGCACCGAACTGCCGGGTCAAGTCGGCCTTGTTCAAACCCTGCAGCGCGCCGTAGTGACGCTCGTTCAGGCGCCAGTCGTTGTGCACCGGCAGCCAGGTGCGGTCCAGCGCGTCCAGCGCGTGCCACAGCGTCCACACCGCGCGTTTGAGCACCGAGGTGTAGGCGACGTCGAAGTCGCAGCCGGCCTCCTTCAACAGGCGGCCGGCCTGCCGCGCTTGTTCGACGCCGGTGGCCGTCAGCGGCACATCGGTCCAGCCGGTGAAGCGGTTTTCGAGGTTCCAGGTGGATTCCCCGTGGCGGATGAGAACAAGTTTGTACATGGAGCAGATTCTATAATTCGCGGTTTTGTGCGTTGCGACACGATGCTGTTGCAGCCACCACGGCGGGCCGCTGGGCGGCGGTGTTTTCACGGGAAATTCATGGCTTTCATCATCGAGAACTGGGTCCTCATCCTGGCCGCGCTGGTTTCCGGCAGCCTTCTGCTGTGGCCGTTCGTCAAGCCGGGTGCGGGTGGCGCTGCGGTCAGCACCAACGAGGCCGTGCGGCTGATCAACCGCGAAAAGGGCGTGCTGGTGGATGTGTCCGAGCCGGCCGTATTCGCCACCGGCCATGCTGGCGGCGCGCGCAATGTGCCGTTGGGGCAGATCGGCACCGAGGGCGTGAAAGGCATGCCGACCAACAAGACAATTCCGGTGGTGCTGATGTGCCCCACCGGCACGCTTTCAGCCAAGGCCGCCACGCTGCTGCGCAAGGCCGGCCACGGGGGTGCCGTGGCGGTGGCCGGTGGCACAGCCGCCTGGCGCGAAGCCAGCCTGCCGATCGAGAAAACCGCCTGAACTGCTTTCGGACACCGCCATGACCAGCGTCAAGATGTACACCACCCCGGTCTGCCCGTATTGCTTGCGGGCCAAGGCCTTGCTGAAAGAACGTGGCGTGACGGCCATCGAAGAAGTCCGCATCGACCTCGACCCGGCCGCGCGCTTGCAGATGGTGGAAATCACCGGCCGGCGCACCGTGCCGCAGATCTTCATTGGCCAGACGCATGTCGGCGGATGCGACGATCTGGTCGCGCTGGACCAGCGCGGCGGCCTGCTGCCCCTGCTGCAGGCGTGATCGGGTCGGCCGATAGCGGCCGACGTCGGCCGGTCTGCGGCGCGCCCTCGGACATAATCCGCCGCCCACCCCAGCTGCCATCCGGCAACTGCCACCGACACTTTGGAACCCACCATGGCCGACGACGCGACCCCCGTTTTCCAGATTCAGCGCATGTACCTCAAGGACTTGTCGCTGGAGCAGCCGAATTCACCGCAGATCCTGCTCGAGCAATCGCAACCGCAGGTCGACATCAATCTGGCCATGGGCAGCGAGTCTGTCGCCGACGGTGTGTTCGAGGTGACTGTCACGGCCACCGTCACCACCAAGGTCAAGGACAAGGTGCTGTTCCTGGTGGAAGCCAAGCAGGCCGGCATCTTCGAGATCCGCAACGTGCCTGAAGAACAGATGCAGGGCATCGTCAGCATCGTCTGCCCGCAGATGATCTATCCCTATCTGCGCGCCATCGTCTCAGACGTCTGCACGCGGGCCGGCTTCCCGCCGATCCTGCTGACCGAGGTCAATTTCCAGGCAATGTTCGAAGCTCAGCAGCAACAGGTCGCCGCACAGGCCAACGGCGGCTCCGGGATCATCGCCAGCGCGAACTGACGACTCCCAGACCCGTGCCGTACGCGGGTCGTTCCTTGGGGAATCCCGAATCGCTCTGGTCACCCTCGCTCACTCGGGGCCACCATGAACATCACTGTTTTGGGCGCCGGTGCTTGGGGCACAGCGCTGGCCATCCACGCGGCAGCGCGGCACGACACGGTGCTGTGGGCGCGTGATGCAGAGCAGGCTGCTGCGATGGCGCAAACGCGAGGCAATGCGCGGTATCTGGCCGATGCCGAACTGCCTGCGGCCTTGCGCGTTACTGCCGATCGCGGCAAAGCGCTTGCGCACGCGGATGCGCAGGACGGACTCATCGTCATTGCCACGCCGATGGCGGCGCTGCGTGAACAGTTGGCCACGCTGCCCAAAGCTCTCCCGGCGCTGTGGTTGTGCAAGGGCCTTGAAGCCGCCCGGACCGGCTTGGCCATCGAACCCGGCAGCCTGGGCCATGAGATCGCGCGCGCTGTGCGCCCTGGTGCGCCCTGCGGGGTGCTCTCGGGTCCCAGCTTCGCCCAGGAAGTGGCGCGCGGACAGCCCACCGCGCTGGTCGCAGCCAGTACCGACGCTGATCTTGCGGCCGCTGCCGTCGCTGCTTTCCACGCCGACGCGCTGCGCGTTTACACCAGCACCGATGTGATTGGCGTCGAGGTGGGCGGCGCGGTGAAGAACGTGACGGCCATAGCCGTGGGCATTCTCGACGGCCTGCCCGAAGCCGGACTGAACGCCCGCGCTGCGCTGATCACACGCGGGCTGGCCGAAATGACCCGGCTGGGCGTGGCGCTGGGCGCGCAGGCCGAAACCTTCATGGGCTTGTCCGGCCTGGGCGATCTGGTGCTGACCGCCACCGGGGACTTGTCGCGCAACCGCCGCGTCGGCCTGCTGCTGGCGGCGGGTCTGCCGCTCAGCGAGGTGCTGCGTTCACTGGGCCATGTTGCCGAAGGTGTGCTTTCGGCACCGACCGTGCTGGCGCGCGCGCAGCGGCTGGGTGTGGACATGCCCATCGCGCAGGCCGTTGTCGACGTGCTGCAGGGCCGCATCACGCCACCCGATGCGGTCGCCCGGTTGATGACGCGCGGGTCGCGCGCAGAGGCCTGAAAACGGCCGGGTCAGGCCGGGTCAGGCTGCCGGGGTGCGGCTTCAGCCGCCGCCCGGGTAGCCGTTCTGCCGCCAGGCTTCGAACACGGCCACGGCCACCGCATTGCTGAGGTTCAGGCTGCGCTGACCCACCCGCATGGGCAAGCGCACGCGTTGTGTGTCCGCAAAATCTTCGCGCACGGCTTCCGGCAGGCCCGCCGTTTCGCTGCCGAAGACCAGCCAGTCGCCGCGCCGCCAGCTCACGTCGGCAAACGGCTGGCTGCCCCGCGTGGTGAAAGCAAAGCAGCGCGCGGAGTCGGGCTGCTCGGCTTGCAGCAGCGCTGCCCAGGAGGCATGCATGCGCACGGCAGCGTACTCGTGGTAATCCAGCCCGGCGCGGCGCAGCTGCTTGTCCTCCATCGCGAAACCCAGTGGTTCCACCAGGTGCAGGGTGCAGCCGGTATTGGCTGCCAAGCGGATGACGTTGCCGGTGTTGGGTGGGATTTCGGGCGCCACCAAAACGATGTTGAACATGGCTGCGCTCACCGTTCGGGCGTGCGAGCCAGCACCCAGACATCGACGGCCGCAGCACCGGCGCGCAGCAGCGCTTCAGCGGCGGCGTGGGCGGTGGCGCCTGTGGTCATCACGTCGTCCACCAAGGCCAAACGGCGACCCCGCAGGACCGACCGTTGCGCGGGGTCGACCATGAAGGCGTTGCGCAGGTTGCGCTGGCGCTCGGCACGGCCGAGTTCGATCTGGTGCGCCGTATCCACCGGCCTGACCAGCAGGGTGGCCGAGGCCGGCAGGGCCAGTGCGGCGGCCACCCGACGTGCCAGTTCCCAGGCCTGGTTGTAGCCGCGCTGGGACAGGCGGGAGGCCGACATCGGCACCGCGACCACCGTATCGGGCAGTGGCGCGTTGGCCTCGCGCACGGCCGCGGTCAGCCGTTCGGCCAGCAGGCTGGCTCGTTCGGCGCGACCGTGGAATTTGAAGTCGGCCACCAGACGGTCCCAGGGGAAGCCGTAATCGGCAACGCAGACGGTGCGTTCGAAAGGCGGCGGTGCGCGCAAGCAGGCGCCGCAGGCCGGCGCAGCAACGCCCAGGGCCAAGCCGCAACGGGCGCAGCGGGGGCGCGGCGCCGCAAAGCGGGCGACGCATGCGGTGCACAGTGCGGCGTCGGACCAGCTGCGGCAAACCTCGCACAGGCTGGGCAACGCGGCACCGCGGGCCGGGCTGGCGAAGAGCGAAAAAACCATCGCCTCAATATACTGGTTACGAATGGAGACCCCCGACAGCAAAGGGCGCGGTGAAGGTCATCAGCGCAGCACAGTCCGACCGGTCGACACGGTGGCCTTGGCGCGAGCGGTGCAGCGGCTCAATCAGGCCGCCACGCCACCCTGGCTGCATGGCGAAGTGGCGCGGCGCATGGTTGAGCGCCTGCCCATCGTCAGGCTGCAGCCCACCACGGTCATGGACTGGGGCAGCTTCGTCGGCAGCAGCAGCGCGTTGCTGCGCGCGGCCTACCCGCAGGCGCGGTTGATTGCCGTCGAGCCCGACGCCGCGCGGCGTGACGCCACGGCCGCTGCATCGGCGCTGCCATGGTGGTCGCCAAGGCGCTGGTCGGGTAAGGGCAGCGTGGCGCTGACGCCCGACGCGCTGGACGTGGGGCAGTGCCAGTTGCTTTGGGCCAACATGGTGCTGCACGGCGTGGCCGACCCACAGGCCGAGATGCAGCGCTGGCAGCGCGTGCTGGCGGTAGACGGCTTTTTGATGTTTGCCACGCTCGGCCCTGGCACGCTGGGCGGCCTGCGAACGCTCTATGCGCAGTGGGGCTGGCCGGCGCCCTTCGCGCCATTCGTGGACATGCACGACCTGGGCGACATGCTGCTACACGCCGGCTTCGCCGACCCGGTGATGGACCAGGAGCAGATCACACTGACCTGGTCCACTGCCGAGGCTGCATTGGCCGAACTACGCAGCTTGGGCGCCAACGTGGCGTTGGCCCGGACCCGCGGTTTGCGCACGCCGCGTTGGCGCGCGCTGTTGATCGAACAATTGCAAGCCGTTTGCAGCCGGGACGGGCGTATCGCGCTGGACTTCGAGGTGGTCTACGGTCACGCCTTCCGTCCTGCACCGCGCCCGCGGCTGGCCGCTGAAACCACCGTTCCACTGGATGACCTTCGTGCCATGGTGCGCGTTGGGCGTCCACCCCGTTGACCCAACGCCCCGATTTGCTGCACCTGCGATAGAATTTATGGCTGTACAGGAAACAAGCCGCGCGATGTTGTGCACCCCGGCCCGCCGTTTGTCTGTTACATGCCGAAGGGCTATCCCGCCCCGCCTGAATTGTTCGTTCTGAATGACCGCCTCAATCGCCCCCAGCCCTTGGCCGATGCCACCGGAAGCGCCCCGCAACACACCGTGGACGTTTGGTCGCGAAGTGCTCATTGGTGAAGGCGGCACCGCCATCCGCGCGCTGCAATGGCGCTTGTTGCGCAATTGCTCCATGTCGCCCCGCCAGCTGGCTGGCGTTTACGGGTCGCTGTGCGTGGTTTCACTGGTCATCGCCGTCGGCTTTTTTGCCCAAGGCGCGACCTTGGTACTGGCCTTCGCGGGTGTCGAGTTGTTGGCCGTGGGGGTGGCGTTGTTGATCTTCGCCCGCCATGCCGCCGACCACGAAACCATGACCCTGTTGGGGCGTTCACTGCGGGTGGAGCAGTGCAGCGGCAGCCGGGTGCAGCAAACAGACTTTGCGGCCGATTGGCTGACCATCGAGCCCGCGGCGGGGCAGGGTTCACTGGTCGAACTGAGTGGCCGTGGACAGTCTGTGCGCGTGGGTCGATTCCTGCGACCCGAACTGCGCGGTGCGTTTGCACGCGAATTGCGGCTGGCACTGCGTCGGGCGCCTGCGCCAGTCGCACCCCCGGCTGACATCACGACTGAGACATTGAAATGATGACGGTGAAGACGATGCTCAAGAAGACATCTGCGCTGCGACAGCGTATCGGGACCGCGAGCCTGGGTTTGGGCGTGCTGCTGACTTGCAGTCTGGCCCACGCGGTGAACAGTCTGCCCGGCGGGCCGGCCGTCAACCAGATCAACCTGCACCCGCCAGTGACCAAGATCGCCGGCCAGCAGCAATGGCTGCACAACGTGATGTTGGTTGTGTGCCTGCTGATCTTCATCGCTGTTTTCGGCGTGATGTTCTATTCGATCTTGAAGCACCGGAAGTCGCTGGGTCACAAGCCGGCCAATTTCCACGAGAGTGTGGCTGTCGAAATTGCGTGGACCATCGTGCCTTTTGTCATCGTCATCGGCATGGGTGCGATGGCTACGCGTACCGTGGTGGCGATGAAAGACACCAGCAACGCCGACCTGACCATCAAGGCCACTGGGCAGCAGTGGAAGTGGGGCTACGAGTACTTAAAAGGCGAGGGCGAAGGCGTTGGTTTCTATTCGACGTTGGACGTTGGCCAGCGCCAGATGTCTGACAGCGGCAAGCTGGTTCCTACTGACGACTACCTGTTGAAGGTAGACAACCCATTGGTCGTGCCTGTGGACCGCAAAGTGCGCATCATCACCACCGCGGGTGATGTGATCCACGCTTTCGCCGTGCCGTCGCTCGGCGTGCAGCAGGATGCCATCCCGGGTTTCGTGCGCGACACCTGGTTCCGCGCCGAGAAGGTCGGTGACTATTACGGCCAGTGCGCCAAGCTGTGCGGCAAGGAACATTCCTACATGCCCATTCACGTCAAGGTGGTGAGCCAGGCCGATTACACGAAATGGGCCGACGGCAAAAAGAAGGAACTGCTGGCTGCCGCCGACGATCCGACCAAAGAGTGGAAGCTCGACGAGTTGATGGCACGCGGCGAACAGGTCTACAAAGGCAACTGCGCCGCCTGCCATCAGGCCACTGGCAAGGGGGCAGGCCCCATCAAGGCGCTGGACGGCGCCGCCGTGGTGCTCGACACCGACCACACCAAGCAAATCATGGTGTTGCTGAACGGCCAGAACAACGGCGCGATGCCGTCGTGGAAGGCGCTTTCCGATACCGAGATCGCGGCCGTCATCACCTACACCAAAAACAATTGGAGCAACAAGACCGGGCAGGCCGTGCAGCCGTCTGAAGTCGTTGCTGCCCGCAAGTAAACCTTGATCGCGAAGGAAGCCTCATGAGCGCAGTACTCGACCACCCAGGTCATCACGCCGAAGATCACGATCACGGTCACCCGCACGGCTGGCGCCGCTGGTTGTTCGCCACCAACCACAAGGACATCGGCACGATGTACCTGTTGTTTTCGTTTGCGATGTTCATCGCGGGCGGGATCATGGCGCTGGCGATCCGGGCCGAACTGTTTCAGCCCGGGCTGCAATTCGTGAATCCGGAGCTGTTCAATCAGCTGACCACGATGCACGGATTGATCATGGTCTTCGGCGCCATCATGCCGGCCTTCGTCGGTTTCGCGAACTGGATGATTCCGTTGCAAATCGGCGCTGCCGACATGGCCTTTGCGCGCATGAACAACCTCAGCTTCTGGCTGCTGGTTCCGGCTGCGGCGATGTTGTTGGGTTCTTTCCTGATGCCTGGCGGAGCGCCTGCCACTGGCTGGACGCTCTATGCGCCGCTGACCCTGCAGATGGGCCCCAGCATGGACGCCGGCATCTTCGCGATGCACATCATGGGCGCCAGTTCAATCATGGGGTCGATCAACATCATCGTCACCATTCTGAACATGCGCGCGCCGGGCATGACGCTGATGAAGATGCCGCTGTTCTGCTGGACATGGCTCATCACCGCTTACCTGCTGATCGCGGTGATGCCGGTGCTCGCCGGCGCCATCACCATGACGCTGACCGATCGCCACTTCGGCACCAGCTTTTTCAACCCGGCCGGCGGCGGCGACCCGGTGATGTACGAGCACATCTTCTGGTTCTTCGGCCACCCCGAGGTCTACATCATGATCTTGCCGGCCTTCGGCATCATCAGCGCGATCATCCCGGCGTTTGCTCGCAAGCGTCTGTTCGGCTACACGTCGATGGTCTACGCCACGGCCTCGATCGCGATCCTCTCGTTCATCGTCTGGGCGCACCACATGTTCACGCAGGGCATGCCGGTCACCGGCCAGCTCTTTTTCATGTACGC
>JAYSYH010000344.1:0-9316 GCA_043716645.1 Betaproteobacteria bacterium
CAGCACGTTCAGCCGGCCGCGGTGGGCCATGCCGATGACGATTTCCTGCACGCCCGAAGCACCGGCGCGTTGCACCACTTCGTCCATGCTGGCGATAAAGCTTTCGCCACCTTCCAGGCTGAATCGCTTCTGGCCGACGTACTTGGTGTGCAGGTAGCGTTCCAGGCCTTCCGACGCGGTGAGGCGGTCCAGGATGTGGATCTTTTCAGCCGACGTGAAAGTGGGCTTGCTGCGGCGCGATTCCAGGCGCTCTTGCCACCAGCGCTTTTCCACCGGATCGGTGCAGTGCATGAACTCGGCGCCGACGGTGCCGCAATAGGTCTCGCGCAGGGCTTGCAGAATTTCGCGCAGGCTGGTGTGTTCGGCCTTGCTGAAGTAAGTATTGACGGCCGAAAAGGTGATGTCCATGTCCGACTCGGTCAAGTCGTAGAACGTCGGCTCGAGCTCAGGAATCTTGGGGCGTTCGGTGCGCTTGAGCGGGTCCAGATCGGCCCATCGCGAACCCAGGAAACGGTAAGCGGCGATCAGGCTCTGCACGTGCACCTGCTTGCGGGCGACGGCCAGGTCGGCCTCGCTGGCCTTCAGTGCGAAGGCGTTGGCCTTGGCGCGCTGGGCGAACGATTCAACTACCGGTGCATGGGCCACATCGCGCGCGTCGCTGCCGTCGGTGGCAGGCACATGCTGGAGGTTGTCGAAGTAAGCGCGCCACGTTTCGGGCACGCTGCCAGGGTTGTTGAGATAAGACTCATACAACTCTTCAACATAGGGGGCGTTGCCCCCGAACAGGTAGGACGTGGACCGTGACTGCTGCATCATTTCTCGCTCACCTTGCGCCCCGGGTCTGCCGGAGCTCTGATGGGTTAATCAACCTTCCGCGGCCCCGGCTCAACCGGTTGGCGGACTAGCGACCCGCCTTGCTTCAACAAGCTCATCAGCAAGGGGACGGGAAGGACCTGAATTTCTTGGACACGGCACTTTAGCACCCGCAAGTTCCGCGTCTTAAATTGCAACCGGACCCCTTCCAGCGCGCTGTTTTGCTGACAAGCTATGCCGCATGACCCGCAAACTGTGGGGTCTATGCGACAAAAATTGCCGCCACGCGTGATCTTCTTGCGCCGCGAAGCCCCAGTAAAACCGCCTGAAGGCGCCGCCTGCAACGGTTGCGGCGTGTGCTGCGCGGCAGTGCCCTGCCCGCTGGGCATGCTGCTCAGTCGGCGACGCTACGGCCGCTGCCGGGCACTGAAGTGGGACGGCGCGCAGACGGTTTACCGCTGCGGTGTCATCACCCACCCGCAGCGCTGGCTGGCCTGGTTGCCACCACGCTGGGCGCAAGGCCTGGCCCGCCACTGGATCGCTGCCAGCCAGGGTTGCGATTCGAACTTGACCGTCCATTGAAGCCGGCACAGCGAGCGCTGCGGCGGAGCCGCCATCCGGCGTTTCCCCTCGCCATCGGCGCCGCAGCTTGCCGCTAGCATCGTCGGCTTCGCAATGCTCGACAGGAGCCCGCCTTGAACTTCAAACACCTGCTGGCCGCGGCTGCGCTGGCCACCGCACTGGCTGCGCCCAGCCAAGCCCAGACGTTGCGGTGGGCCGCGCAGAACGACATCCTGACGATGGACCCGCATTCGCAGAATCACGCGACGACCAACGCCATCCTGATGCACGCCTACGAAGGGCTGACGCGCTACGGCGCCAAGTACGACATCGAACCGGCGCTGGCCACCAAGTGGACCTTCATCAGCTCGACGCAAGTGCGCTTCGAATTGCGCAAGAGCGTCAAGTTCCACGACGGCAGCCCCTTCACCGCCGACGACGTGATCTTCAGCTTCAACCGCATCAAGCAGCCGCAGGGCACGATGCAGATCTATGTGACCGGCATCACCGAAATCAAGAAGATCGACGACCACACCATCGACATGATGTTGTCGGGCCCCAACCCCATCCTGCTGCGCAACATCATCGACTTCCGCATCATGAGCAAGGCCTGGTCCGAGAAGAACCGCACCACCAACGTGCAGGACTACAAGGCCAAGGAAGAGAACTTCGCTTCGCGCAACGCAATGGGCACGGGCAGCTACAAGATCACCGGCTGGACGCCCGAGCAGCGCATCACGATGACCGTGAACACGGCCTGGTGGGACAAGCACCCGGGCAATGTGAAAGAGGTGGTCTACACCCCGATCAAGAGCGACCCCACGCGCGTAGCCGCGCTGCTGTCGGGTGATGTGGACCTGCTGACCGACCTGCCCACGCAAGACGTGGCCCGGCTGCGTGCCGACCCCAAGCTGAAGATCGTCGACGGCCCCGAGGTGCGCACCATCTTCTTCGCGCCCGACATCGGCAGCGCCGAGCTGAAGTACAGCAGCGTGAAGGGCAAGAACCCCTTCGCCGACAAGCGAGTGCGACAGGCCATGAGCATGGCCATCGACCGTGCGGCCATCCAGCGCAACCTGATGCGCGGCTTGTCCATCCCCGCCGGCATCTTGGTCGCGCCGGGCGTCAACGGCAACACGCCCGACATCGACGTGCCCACCAAGGTGGACAGCGAGGGCGCGAAGAAGCTGCTGGCCGAAGCCGGCTACCCCGACGGCTTCGATTTCCGCATGAACTGCCCGAACAACCGCTATGTGAACGACGAAGAAATCTGCCAGGCGGTGATCGCGATGTGGGCGCGCATCGGCATCAAGGCGCAGCTGATCGCCGAGAACATGGCCACCTACAGCCAGAAATTCCAGAACTTCGACACCTCGCTGTACATGCTGGGCTGGGGCGTGGCCACCTACGACGCGCAGTACACGCTGCAGTCCATCGTGCGCACGCGCACCGGCGGCGCCGACGGCAACTTCAACTTCTCGCGCGTCAGCGACGCGCAGGTGGACAAGCTGATCGACGCGATGAAGACCGAGATCGACGTGGCCAAGCGCAACGCGCTGATCAAGGAAGCGCTGGTGCGCGTGCGCGACGAGGTGCTGGTCATCCCGATCCACCACCAGATGCGGCCCTGGGCGATGAAGGCCGGCGTGAGCACGGTGCACCGCTCCGACGACAGGCCCGAAGCGCGTTTCACCAGCGTGCGCTGATCCAGCACTGACCAATGACGAGGGGCCCGCGAGGGCCCCTTTTCCATGCGCAGATTCGGTATTGGTCAGCCTTCGGTAGCTCCCGGCACGATGCGCCCGCCCTGCATCAGCAGCTTGATGGTCTTCTGCGGGTCGCCCAGCAGCGTGGCGTCTTCCAGCGGGTCTCCGTCCACCATCAACAGGTCGGCGTAGGCACCGGCCACGATCTGGCCGATCTGCCCTTCGCGCTTCATCAGCCGCGCGGCGTGGATGGTGGCGCCCTGCAGAATTTGCAGCGGTGTTTGCACCGCGCTGCGCAGCGCGAATTCGGTCGACTGGCGGGCGTGCATGTGGCCCAGCAAGTCGGTGCCGAAGACCACCGTCACGCCTTCGGCCTGGGCCAGCGCAATCGCGTTTTGGCCGCGTGACTGCACGTGCCGCAGCTTGTCCAGCATCTCGGCCGACCAGCCCAGTTGCTGGCCTTCTTCGGCCAGCGCCGCGTAGGTCGCCAGCGTGGGCACGAAGTACGCGCCGTGGCGCTTCATCTCGCGCACCGTGGCCTCGTCGATGAGGTTGCCGTGTTCGATGCTGCGCACGCCGGCCTGCACCGCCCGCGTGACGGCGCGCGGCGAATAGGCGTGGGCCATTGCGTACAGGTTCGCGGCTTCAGCCTCCTCGACCGCTGCGCAGAGTTCTTCCATCGAAAACTGCGTGCCGTCGATCGGGTCGGTCGGGCTGCTGACGCCGCCACCGGCCATGATCTTGATCTGGTTGGCGCCCTGGCGCACCTGCTCGCGCACCGCGCGGCGCACCTCACCCACACCGTCGGCCACCGCGCCCAGCAGGGCCAGGCCGGCGCAGGCGCAGAACATCTCGCTGCGCACGCCGCGCGGCCGCATGTCGGCATGGCCGCCGGTCTGCGTGATGGGCTGCACGCTGATGAACAGCCGTGGCCCTTCGTACAGTCCGCGCGCCACGGCAGCCTGCAGGCCCCAGTCGGCGCCGGCGGCATCGCGCACGCTGGTGAAGCCGCGCCGCAACATCGCAGCCATCAGCTGCGAAGACTCGGCGCCGGTGAGTGACGCAGGCTGCAGCGCCAGACCCGGCAGGTCGTGCGAGGTGGCCGACACATGCACATGGGCGTCGATCAAACCAGGCAGCACGACACGCCCTTCGGCGTCGATGGTACGGGCTACGTCGTGAACTTCGATGGTTTCCTGGGTCACTGCGACGAAGCGATCACCTTCGATGACCAGGGTGCTACCGGGCCGCAGCACGCCCTCTGCGCTGTCGAAGACGGTGGCGTTGCGAACGAGTTGGCGCATGGGGCTGGTCGGTGAAGGCTCAGCCCAGCCGCGCGCGGGCAGCGGCGTATTCGCGCTTCAGACGCGCCACCATCTCACCGGCCGACACCACGGCCTTCACGGCGCCGATGCCCTGCCCGCAGCCCCAGATGTCTTTCCAGGCCTTGGATTTGCTGCTCTCGCCGCCGCCGAAGTTCATCCTGCTGGGGTCGCTTTCGGGCAGGTTGTCGGGGTCCATGCCGGCGTTGCGGATGCTGGGCTTGAGGTAGTTGCCGTGCACGCCGGTGAACAGGTTGCTGTAGACGATGTCGTCGCTGTTGCTGTCCACAATGCACTGCTTGTAGCCATCAGACGCGCGGGCTTCGGTGGTGGCGATGAAGGCCGAGCCGATGTAAGCGAAATCGGCGCCCATGGCCTGCGCGGCCAGCACGGCGTCGCCGGTGCTCATCGACCCGCTCAGCGCCAGCGGGCCGTCAAACCATTCGCGAATTTCCTGCACCAGCGCGAAGGGGCTCTTCACACCGGCGTGGCCACCGGCACCCGCCGCCACGGCGATCAGGCCGTCGGCGCCCTTCTCGATGGCCTTGTGGGCGTAGGCGTTGTTGATGATGTCGTGCAGCACGATGCCGCCCCAGCTGTGCACGGCCTCGTTGATGTCGGTGCGCGCGCCCAGGCTGGTGATGACGATGGGCACCTTGTACTTGGCGCAGACCTGCATGTCGTGCTCGAGCCGGTCGTTCGTCTTGTGCACGATCTGGTTGATGGCGTAAGGCGCGGACAACTGTTCGGGGTGCGCGGCGTCCCAGGCGGCGAGCGTTTCGGTGATCTCGGCCAGCCAGTCGTCCAGTTGCTCGGCCGGGCGTGCGTTCAATGACGGCATCGAACCGACGATGCCGGCCTTGCACTGTTCGATCACGAGCTTGGGGTTGCTGATGATGAACAGCGGCGAACCGATGACGGGGAAGGGAACGCGTTGCAGAACAGGGGGCAAAGCCATCAGAAAGACTCCAGTGCGAGGGCGGTGACGGCCTCTGACCCGTCGACGATGCTGTCGCGCAGGGCCGTGGCCTTGTTGAGGATGTGATCGCCGTAGAAGCGCGCGGTGGCGATCTTGGCCTTCATGAATTCGGCGTCCTGGCCTTCGGCCAAGCGGTCTTCGGCGGCCATCAGGGCGCGCGCCATTTGCCAGCCGCACATCACCGTGCCGCTGAGCATCAGGTAAGGAACGCTGCCGGCGAACACGGCGTTTGGGTGCGCCTTGGTGTTGCCGGCGACGAAATCCACGGCGTCCAGGAAGGCCAGCCGGCCAGCGCGCAAGCGACTGGCCATCGTCTGGCAGGCGGCGCTGCTGCGGGCGGCCAACTCGGCCTCGCTAGCGGCAATCTGCGCGGCGATGGCCTTGGCCACCCGGCCGCCATCACGTGCCGTCTTGCGGCCCACCAGGTCGTTGGCCTGGATGGCCGTCGTGCCTTCGTAGATCGTCAGGATCTTGGCATCGCGCAAGTACTGCGCCGCGCCGGTTTCCTCGATGAAGCCCATTCCGCCGTGCACCTGCACGCCTAGGTTGGCGACCTCCTGGCTCATCTCGGTGGACAGGCCCTTGACCAGCGGCACCATGAATTCGTAGTAGGCCTGGTTCTGCTTGCGCACCTCGGCATTCGGGTGGGCGTGGGCCGTATCGAAGGCCGCGGCAGCCACCATCGCCATCGCGCGGCAGCCTTCGGTGTGGGCGCGCATCGTCATCAGCATGCGGCGCACGTCGGGGTGGTGAATGATGGGAGCGGCCTCATTCAGCGAACCATCCACCGGCCGGCTTTGCACCCGGTCACGCGCGTACTGCACGGCCTTCTGGTAAGCCCGTTCGGCCACCGCCACGCCCTGCATGCCGACGCCGAAACGGGCCGCGTTCATCATGATGAACATGTATTCCAGCCCGCGGTTCTCCTGGCCCAACAGGGTGGCCACGGCGCCCTCGCCGTTCAATCCCGCGCCGCCGTGGGCGCCGAATGCAAGCACCGCCGTCGGGCTGGCCTTGATGCCCAGCTTGTGTTCGATGCTGACGCAGTGCACGTCGTTGCGCGCACCCGGCGTGCCGTCGGCGTTCAGCATGAACTTCGGACAAATGAACAGAGAGATGCCCTTCACACCCTCGGGCGCACCCACCACGCGGGCCAGCACGAGGTGGACGATGTTGTCCGCCATGTCGTGCTCGCCATAGGTGATGTAGATCTTGGTGCCGAACAGCTTGTAGCTGCCGTCGGGCTGCGGCTCGGCGCGCGTGCGCACCATCGACAGGTCGGACCCGGCCTGCGGCTCGGTCAGGTTCATCGTGCCTGTCCAGGCGCCTTCGACCATCTTCGGGATGAAGGTGGCCTGCTGCTCGGGCGTGCCGGCGGTCAGCATGGCCTCGATGGCGCCGTCGGTCAGCAGCGGGCACAGCGCGAAGCTCAGATTGGCGCTGTTGACGATCTCGCCGCAGGCCGCGGCGATCAACTTCGGCAGGCCCTGGCCGCCGAATGCGACCGGGTGTTGCAAGCCCTGCCAGCCACCTTCGGCGAACTGGCGGAAGGCCTGCTTGAAGCCCGGCGTGGTGGTCACCACACCGGCCTTGAAAGACGATGGCTGCTGGTCGCCCGTCCAATTCAACGGCGCCACCACGCCCTCGTTGAACTTGGCACATTCCTCGAGCACGGCGGTGGCCGTGTCATATCCGGCATCTTCGAATCCGGGCAGCGTGGCAACGGCCTCGATGCCGGCCAGCTCCTTCATCAGGAACAGCATGTCCTTGACGGGTGCGCGATAGCTCATGGTCTTGTCTCCGGACAAAAAAAGGGCGCCTTGTCGGCGCCCCGGTATGGCCTGTTTACAGGCTGCTAATCAGTTCGGGCACGGCGGTGAACAAGTCCGCTTCGAGACCGTAATCGGCGACGCTGAAGATGGGCGCCTCGGCGTCCTTGTTGATGGCTACGATGACCTTGCTGTCCTTCATGCCGGCCAGGTGCTGAATAGCACCGCTGATGCCGATGGCCACGTACAACTGTGGGGCCACGATCTTGCCGGTCTGACCGACCTGCCAATCGTTTGGCGCGTAGCCCGCATCCACCGCAGCGCGGCTGGCGCCAAGCGCTGCGCCCAGCTTGTCGGCCAGCGGCGTCAACACCTCGTTGAACTTCTCGCTGCTGCCCATCGCACGACCACCGCTGACGATGATCTTGGCGGCCGTCAATTCCGGGCGATCACTCTTGGCGATCTCGCTGCCGATGAAGCTGGACGTGGCGCTGGCAGAAACAGCCGTCAGACTTTCAACCGCCGCGCTGCCACCAGTGGCCGCCGCCGGGTCGAAGCCCGTGGTGCGCACGGTGATGACCTTGGTGGCGTCCAGGCTCTGCACCGTCGCAATGGCGTTACCGGCGTAGATCGGGCGCTCGAAGGTGTCGGCGCTGATGATCTTGATGGCGTCGCTGATCTGCGCCACATCCAGCAGAGCCGCCACGCGCGGCGCCACGTTCTTGCCGCTTGCCGTGGCCGGGAACAGGATGTGACTGTAGCCAGCCGCAATGGCGACGACTTGCGCCGCCACGCTCTCGGCCAGGCCGTGGTCGAGGCCGGGTGCGTCGGCATGCAGCACTTTGCTGATGCCCGCAATTTGCGCGGCCGCAGCCGCAGCGCCCGCCGCGCCGGCGCCAGCGATCAGCACGTGCACATCACCCCCACATTGCAAGGCTGCGGTCACGGTATTCAGGGTGGCGCCCTTGACGGACGCGTTGTCGTGTTCAGCTATGACAAGTGCGGCCATCTCAAATCACCTTCGCTTCGTTCTTCAACTTGGCCACCAGCGTGGCGACATCGGGTACCTTAATGCCGGCGCCGCGCTTGGGCGGTTCGCTGACCTTCAAGGTCTTGATGCGCGGCGTCACGTCGACACCCAGATCGGCCGGCTTGAAGACGTCCAGCGTCTTTTTCTTGGCCTTCATGATGTTCGGCAACGTGACATAGCGCGGCTCGTTCAAGCGCAGGTCGGTGGTGATGATGGCCGGCAGCGTGAGCTTCAGCGTTTCCGATCCGCCATCGACCTCACGCGTGACGCTGACCGCACCGTCGGCCACTTCCACCTTCGAAGCAAACGTGCCTTGCGGCAGGCCCGCCAGCGCGGCCAGCATCTGGCCCGTCTGGTTGCAGTCGTCGTCGATGGCTTGCTTGCCCAGAATGATCAGGCCCGGCTGTTCCTTGTCGACCAGCGCCTTCAGCAGCTTGGCCACGGCCAACGGCTGCAACTCATCAACGCATTCCACCAGAATCGCCCGGTCGGCGCCGATGGCCATGGCCGTGCGCAGCGTCTCCTGGCATTGAGTGACACCGCAGGAAACGGCAATGATCTCGGTGACCACCCCCTTCTCTTTCAACCGAACAGCTTCCTCGACAGCAATCTCGTCGAAGGGATTCATGCTCATCTTGACGTTGGCGATATCAACGCCCGTGCCGTCGCTCTTGACGCGCACCTTGACGTTGTAGTCGACCACCCGTTTGACGGGTACCAGCACCTTCATAAATGCGCTCCTGGGCGTAATAGACGTGGACGATTTCCTTTAGATTCTAGGCGCTGAGGCCCGCGAAACCTGCCACCTTGGCGACAGAATAGAACGGTCGTTCTAATTTACTTGCAGCACGTGGTGCCCAGAACGGGACTCGAACCCGTACACCTTGCGGTCGCAGATTTTAAGTCTGCTGCGTCTACCGATTTCGCCATCCGGGCGCGCTGCACGAAAACCCGAGCCGTCAAAGAAAAACAGCCCGCAATGGGCTGTTGTCGTCGTTCAGATGGAGGCGCGATCCGGAGTCGAACCGGACTGGACGGATTTGCAATCCGTTGCATAACCGCTCTGCTATCGCGCCTTGTTGATGCGAACCGGGAGCGTCCTGTTCAACCGCCCCCGTTGCCAACACCAAATTGTA
>JAYSYH010000345.1:0-9280 GCA_043716645.1 Betaproteobacteria bacterium
TCCAGAGGCTCGCTGTACAAGTGGAAGAATCAATTGCTCGGCCACGACGCATCCGCACCCATGAATCGCCAGCAAGACGCCCCGGCAAGCCCTGATCGAGCCGAACTGGAACTGCAGCTCGATACGCTGCAGCGAGACATCAGGCGCCTGCAGCTCGAGAGGGACCTGCTGAAGAAGGCGAACGAACTCTTAAAAAAAGAACTGGTCGTCCACGATGAGCACGCGGGCGTCCAGGATGTCCCGTCCGGTGATCATGGTGCGTGTACCTTTCATGCTTACTTTGCCGAGATGACCTTGCGTGCCGACTGGGCTGCAACCACCCCGGCGGACGCCCCCGGCATGTCGGTCCGGGACAAGGCCAGGGCAGCGTCCAGCGCTTCGGTGAGTTCATCAATCTTGATCGGCTTGCTCAAGTAACGGAAGAAGCCCGCCTGCAGGCCCTTGTCGATGTCGTGCTGCATCGCCAGCGCGCTGACTGCGATGACCGGGATATGCGCGGTGGCTGCGTCTGCCGCCAGGCGCTCCATCGCCTTCAGCCCGCTCAGCCCCGGCAGGTTGATGTCCATCAGTACCACGTCGGGCTTCAGTTCGCGGGCCAGTTGCAGGCCTTGCAAGCCATCGCCCGCCAGCACCAGGCGCACATCCGCCAGCCGCGCCAGCAGGCGCTGCATCAGCAGCTGGTTGGCGCGGTTGTCTTCCACGCACAGCACGGTGCACAGGCGGCGGCCGGATGCGGCGGGTGTGGTTTCAGGCGTGCCCAACGGTGCGTCCGCCGGTATCGATGGCGGGATGTCTGGCGCATCCATGTCGACCCAGAACTCGCTGCCTTGGCCGACCACGCTGTGCACGCCGATGCGGCCGCCCATCAGTTCCACCAGCCGCTTGCTCAGCGCCAGGCCGATACCCGTGCCTTCGACCATGCCGCCCTCCTGGCCCAAGCGATCGAAGGGCTGGAAGATGCGGCCCAGCTGCTCGGGGCTCAGGCCGCTGCCGCTGTCTTCGATGCGGATGCTGATGCTGCCCGGCTTCGTGACGCCACAGCTCACCTGCACCGTGCCGCCGTCGCGGTTGTACTTGATAGCGTTGCTGAGAATGTTGACGACGACCTGCTTGAGCCGGGTGCGGTCCGCGACCACCGCACAGCTGTCGTCCAGCTGCGGAAAATTCAGCCGGATGCCACGCGCGGCCGCCTGGCCTTCCACCAGTGCGTGGCATTCGTCCAGCACCGCGGCCAGCGGCACGGTCTCGAGCACGCACGACAGGCGGCCCGATTCGATCAGCGACAGGTCCAGGATTTCGTCGATCAGGCCCAGCAGGTACCAGCCCGCCTTCAAGATC
The DNA here is from genome assembly GCA_043716645.1 of Betaproteobacteria bacterium. Lineage (GTDB taxonomy): Bacteria > Pseudomonadota > Gammaproteobacteria > Burkholderiales > Burkholderiaceae_C > Rubrivivax. The sequence continues at coordinate 1,339 of JAYSYH010000345.1, forward strand.
TCATCCACGCTTTCGTCTTGCTCGGCGTTAAGCGGCGGCGTACCGGACTGCAGCAATTGCGCGAAGCCCAGCACGGCGTTCAAGGGGGAACGCAGTTCGTGGCTCATGTGTGACAGGAACTCCGACTTCGCCTGGTTGGCGTCTTGGGCGGCAGCCAGCGCATACAGCAGGTCGGCCTCGATGCGCTTGCGACCCGTGACGTCGGTGGCGGTGCCCACCAATTCCACCGCCAAGCCGTCAGGCGCGCGACGAAACACGGTGTCGCTCTGGTGCAGCCAGCGCCAGTGCCCGGCGCGGTCGCGCACGCGGTACTCGATTTCCTGCACATCGTCGTCGGCCGACCCGAAGGCGAGTTCGAAGTGCCGCTGCAGCGCTTCCAGGTCCCCGGAGTGCAGCACCTGGCGCAGGAAGTCTGCGCCCATTCGCTCGATGTCAGCGGCCGCGTAACCCAGCGTGTCGCCCAGGTGCCGGTTGACCCACACGTTCTGATTTTCGGCGCGGCCGAAGACATGCAGGGAGCTGGGCATGCCGTGGGCCAGCCGTTCGACAAAGCGCCGCTGCATATCCAGCTCCACGAGCGTGGCCTTCTGCTGCGTGATGTCTTCCAGCGCGCCGACGAAATACTGAGGCCGGCCGGCGGCGTCACGCAGCAAGGCAGCGGACGCGGTCACCCACACGATGCGCCCGCTGCGGTGGATGAGGCGGTTCTCGACCTTGAACGAGGCAATCTCTCCGTCCAGCAAGCGATGCCGCTGCAGCAGGTTGTCGGCCAGGTCATCGGGGTGCGTCAGCTCGGTGAAGGTCATGGCCAACAGTTCTTCGGCGGAATAGCCCGTCAGGCTGCACATGGCGGGGTTCACATTGAGCCAGCGGTGGTCCAGGCCGGTGTGCTCGATGCCGATGGCGGCGGTCTCGAAGGTGGCACGAAATCGGGCCTCGCTGGCGCGCATCGCCTCCTGGGCCTGCTTGCGGGCGGTCACATCGCTGGCCATGCCGAGCCACTCGACCACCGCGCCGTCGTAGTCCATCAGTGGGATGGCCCGCGAGAACGCCCAGCCCAGCGTGCCGTCGATCCGCTTGACCTGGTGCTCCAACTCGAAGGTGCCTTTGCTCCGGATGGTTTCTCGTATGGTCTCCAGGACGCGCGGCTGGTCGTCCGGAAGAATGTATTTATCCATCCAGGAGCGAGTTGGCTCGTACGTGTCGGCGATGAAATCGCGGCCCTGGAGCTGGCGCAGCTCGGTCCAGTCCGCGTTCATGCGATACACGACATCCGAACTGGCCTTGACCAAGGCTCGGAACTGTTCCTCGCTGGCATGGATCGCTTCGGTGCTTTCCCGCCGCATTCGGGCCATTTGCAGGTGAGCCGTCACACGGGCCAGCAACTCCCGGGCACTGAACGGCTTGACCAGGTAGTCGTCGGCCCCTTCCTGCATGCCCTCGACCCGGCTTTCCTCCCCGGCGCGGGCAGACAGCATGATGATTGGCACGCTGCGCGTGCCGGCTTCGGCACGCAGCGCCTGCAACAGCCCGAAGCCATCGAGCCGCGGCATCATCACGTCGGTCAGGATCAGGTCCGGCCTGCGCTCGCGGGCCGCCGCCAACGCCGCTACGCCATCCGGCACGGCCTCGGTACGGTAATGCGCGCCCAGCAGACGAACGATGTACTGCCGCATGTCGGCGTTGTCGTCAGCCACCAGCACGAGCGGCCGGTCGTCTTCGGGCCGCTGGGGGTTCGATACGGAGCCGGTTGGATCGTTTTGAAGCGACGGCAGCTCGGAGTCGGTCGCCGGGCGCTCATCGGCGTCGGGCAGCCAGCGTAGCGCTTCCTCGACGAACGGACTCGCACCCGTGGTGGGCAGCGCAGCGCTGCGCCCACTGCCGACCTGATCGTGGGGCAGGTGCTGCGACCCCAGCGGAACCCTGACGGTGAACGTGGTGCCGCGCCCGACGTCGCTTTCGGCGCTGATCGAACCGCCGTGCAGCTTGACCAGTTCTTGCACGAGCGCCAGCCCGATGCCGCTGCCCTCGTGCGTGCGTCCGCGCGCGTTTTCGATGCGGTGGAACCGTTCGAACACCCGCGCGATGTCCTCGGCGGAGATGCCGGTCCCGGTGTCGCGAACGCGCAGTTCTGCGACGCCGTCGGCCTGTCGAATCGAGACAGCGATTTCCCCCTCGAAGGTGAACTTGAAGGCGTTCGACACCAAGTTGAGCACGATCTTTTCCCACATCGGACGGTCCACGAACACCGGCTCGTCAGACGGTGGGCAATCGACGACAAGCGCCAGCCCGGCCTTCTCGCAGGCCGAGCGGAAGTTGCTGGCAAGATCGGCGGTGAAGGCAGCCAGCGCGGTCGGCTCGAACGCTGCGCGCGCCCGACCGGCCTCGATCCGTGAGAAATCGAGCAGGCTGTTCACCAGGCGCTGGAGCCGCAGGCCGTTGCGGTAGACGACTTCCAAACGCTCGCGTTGCAAGGCCGGTAACGGCTCGGCGTCCGATGCGGCCAGGGTGTCTTCAATCGGCCCCAGCATCAAGGTCAGTGGCGTGCGGAACTCGTGGCTGACGTTGGAGAAGAAGGCCGTCTTGGCCTGGTCCAGTTCGGCCAGTACCTTGGCGCGTCGCCGCTCGTCCTCATGCGCACGCGCATTGGTGACTGCGCTTGTCACGCTGGAAGCGAGCAGGTCGCAGAAGCCGCGGTAGGCCTCGTTCATCGGCAAGCGAGAGCTGAGCCCGGCAATCAAGATGGCGGTGGGGCGGTCGGCCCCTGCCGCAATGATCGGCAGCGCCAGAGCCGTGCTCGGTGCTTCGGGATATGGGCCCGCCTGGCTGATCCGCTGCCTGACGTCGTCCACCTGCACCGCCGACCCCGAACGGACGACTTCCTCCAGGGGCCAGACAGTTTGCTTGTGCGCTGCCAAGTCAACCGTGCTCGGGCCGGTGACCGCATCCGCCTTCAGGCCGGTCGCACCGACCAGCCAGGCTTGGCCGCCGTCGGGGTCGAGTGCGTAGAGCAGGACGAACGGCAGGTCCAGGCCGTAGTGCGAGAGGGTCTGAGACGACAAGGAGAGCGCTTCGCTGACGGACTTCGCCTTGCTCGTTTGGGCGGCAAGGTCACGCAGCGCGCGTGTCCGCCGCTCGCCGAGCATCTGGGTCGTCATCTCGATGACGGGGTGGAACAGGCCGCCGACCCGCCCGGCCTCGTCCCGGATGGGGCTGAACGAAAACGTGAAGAAGCACTCCTCCACGTAGCCGTGTCGTTCAAGGAAGATCTGCTGGCTTTCGAGGAAGGCCGTGTCGCCGGCCAAGGCCGAGTCATGCGCCTGGCCGATGACCGGCCAGGCCTCCTTCCAACATTCGGCGAAGTTCTGCCCCATCGAGCGAGGGTGCTTGTTGCCGCAAATGACCCGGTAGGCATCGTTGTAGAGCTGAATGCGGCCCGGCCCCCAGATGACGCAGATGGGCAGGTCGGAGGCCAGGCAGATGCTCACGGTCGTGCGCAGGCTCTGCGGCCACCCGGCCACTGGCCCCAGAGAGGTGTTTGACCAGTCCATCGACCGGATCAAGCTGCCCATCTCGCCGCCCCCCATCAGGAAGGCAAGGGGGTTCGAATCGTCGGCTGGCTTGTCACTTCGGTTCATGCGCGCCTTGCAGGTACGGGGCTGGTGACACTGCATTGCGGCAGTACGGCTGGGTGGCACGGCATTCTGCATACACCCGTGCCCAAGCCGTTCAAGCGCGGCCACATGAGAAGCGATGACGGTTGAACCACCCGGCTTGGTGCCGCCAAACGAGTATCCGCTCTGAGGACGACTTCTGAGCGTCGCTTGTCTGCAGCGTGCAGTCAGGGCGCGCGGCGGATCGACTGTCCGGAAACGTTGCACTGCGGACCCTCACTTCGGCGCCGCGAAGGACGGCAGTGGGTCGTTGGCCGCCCGTGAGCCGTCGCAACTGAAGGTCCGCTGACCGTCTCACTGCCGACATGCCCGGCTCAGGCACATGGCCGCGGGCCTCACTGGCCCGGCTCGGCCGCGCCCCGACCGACTACGCCGGCCTCGGCCAGCGCAATCAGGCCGACGGACACACCCGCCGGGGAGACTGGGGATCCAGGACGCTGACGAACATGTCCCAGGCGCGCCCACCGGCGGCAGTTCGAAGGCCTGCGGGATCTCCTGGATGCCGAGCGCCTGGGATGCAAAGATGCTGGCGCCAGCCGCGCCGATGTCGTCCAGCAAGGCGCGGGCTTCGAGCACGCGGTGGCGCCAGGGCTTGGACTCGTCGTGTCGCACCGACTTGGCTTTGTGGGCTTGCTGCAGCATCGCGCCGTTGTTGCGCGAGCGCATCTTCTCGACCTGCTCGGCGACGCGGCGGAACAGGTCCTGACTGCGACGCGAGGCCTGCGACAGCTGCTTGCTCAGGGCCACCCCCGTCCACCGGCCAGACGTGCACGGCCAGTTCGTTCAAAGTTCTCCACGCCGATGAAGCGCTTGGCGAAGGACACGGTGACACCCTTCGGGCAGTCGAAACCGCCAATCTACCCGGGTCCGGCGCAGCGCGAATCCCTACCCGCCCGGGCGCCGCATCGGGCTGGCGACGGCGACCGTGTCAGTCTGCTGGATAGATACGATTACCCCGGCACAACCACAGCCGCCGCGCCACTGGGCAGCGGGCCACTGCCGCGTGCCACGGGGTAGACCACACTCAGGTCGGCCACCGCGGAGCCGTGCAGCAGCCTGCGGCGTCATGCCCAGGCGGGCCGACTCAAGGCTTCAACGCCCGCGCAGGAACAGCGCATCCAGCTCCTTCATCGTCACCTGGCGCCAGGTCGGGCGGCCGTGGTTGCAGGTGTCGGCGCGGTCCGTGGCTTCCATCTCGCGCAGCAGGGCATTCATCTCATCCAGGTTCAGCCGGCGGTTGGCGCGCACCGCGCCGTGGCAGGCCATCGTGGCCAGAACCTGGTCGCGCGCGCGCTGCACCACGCGGCTGGCGCCGGCTTCCTGCAGTTCGGCCAGCACCGAGCGCGTCAGCTCGACCAGGTCGGCCTGGTGGGTGCCCAGCAGGGCCGCCGGGCAACTACGCACCACCAGCGTGTTGGCCGATAGCACGCCCACATCCAACCCCAGCGCGCACATCGCTTCGACTTCCGCTTCGGCGGTGGCGATCTCGGTGGCGGTGGCCGCGAAGCTGTGCGGAATCAACAACGGCTGCGCGGGCAGGACGCCGCTCTGGGCCGCGTCGTGCTTAAGCTTTTCGTAGACGATGCGTTCGTGCGCTGCATGCATGTCCACGACGACCAGTCCGTGGGCGTTTTCGGCCAGCACGTAGACGCCGGCGATCTGCGCGATGGCGCGGCCCAGCGGCCAAGCCGCCGGGTCTGCAGCAGAGGCCGCCGCTGACCCCACAGGTTCGTGGCGCAGGCCAGCCCAGGCCGCCAGCCCGCCCGTACCCTGCGGCGTGCGCCAGGGCCCCTGCGGGGTAGCCCAGGGCGCGGGGCGCTCCTGGGCGTGGGCGATGGGTGTGTCTGCAAGCGACAGGGAAGGCTGCCACGACGGCGGCAAGGCCGGTGCCCAGGCTGGGGCGCCTTCACGGTCCGACAGCCCTGGCGAGACTGCTGCGGCCTGGGCCGGCCCCGCTTCCGCTTCCGCTTCCGCCCCCGCCCCCGCCCCCGCCCCCGCCCGGCTGGGTGCCAGTGCCGCCTCGACCGCGCTGCGCAGTGCGCCGTGCAGTGCCCGGCCATCGCGAAAGCGGACTTCGATCTTCGTCGGGTGCACGTTCACGTCGACCAATTCCGGCGCGATGGTGATGAACAGCGCGTAGGCCGGCTGGCGGCTGCCGTGCAGTTGGTCTTCGTAGGCCGAACGCACGGCGTGCGACAACAGGCGGTCGCGCACGAAACGGCCGTTGACGAACAGGTACTGACAGTCAGCCCGCGCACGCGCGGCCTCGGGCTGGCCGACGCGGCCCCAGATGGCCAGCGGCCCGCGTTCGGCGCGCAGTTCGCGGCTGGCCGCAAAGAAGTCGGCGCCCAGCACGTCGGCCCAGCGCTGGGCGGCGGCGTCCAGCCCGGGCAGCGCGGCCACCGCGCGCCACTGCGCCACCAGACGGCCGTCGTGCCAGACGGCAAAGGCCACGTCGGGCCGGGCCAGCGCGTGGCGGCGCACGGTTTCCAGTGCGTGGCCCAATTCGGTGGCCTCGGTCTTCAGGAACTTGCGCCGCGCTGGCGTGCTGAAGAACAGCTCCTGCACCTCCACCGTGGTGCCCGGCGCGCGCGCAGCCGGGGCGATCTCGCCGGTGCGGGCGTGCAGCCGCCAGGCGTGCGGTTCGGCTGCCGTACGCGTGCTGAGCGCCATCTCCGACACTGCAGCAATCGCCGCCAGCGCTTCACCGCGAAAACCCATTGTGGCTACCGATTCCAGCTCGGCCAGATTCGCGATCTTGCTGGTGGCATGGCGCTTCAGCGCCAACGGCAGATCGGCCCGCGCAATGCCGACGCCGTCATCCTCCACGACGATGGCGCGCACGCCGCCGGCGGTCAGGCGCACGCTGATCTGCCGGGCGCCGGCGTCCAGCGCGTTGTCCAGCAGTTCACGCACCACCGAAGCCGGGCGTTCAACCACCTCGCCGGCGGCGATCTGGCTGACCAGTTCGTCAGGCAACTCCCGGATGCGGCGCCATTCAGGGGCCTGCTCAGCCGGTGCAGGAACCGGGTTTGTGAGCAAGGGTAGCGCAGGGGCGAACGGCATGACGCAGATTGTAGAAGTGACCCTGTCAGCGCTGGCAGGTTGACGGGCCGGCCCATACTGGAGAGTAATGGCCTGGGTTGTCGCCACCAGCGCCCGGCCCCTGATGTCACCAAGGAACCGCATGCTCCCGATATTTGTCGAACTGGTCACGCGCACCGACGAAGACCGCCGCTCCTTCGAGACGCACCCCGTCGTCGTCGACGCCGTGGCCCAGGGCATGAGCGTGGAGCGCTATCGCGCGTTGTTGCTGGAGCTGTACCACGTGGTCTGGCAGTTCAACCCGGTGTGCGCCGCGGCGGCCAGCCGCATGGGCAGCCCGGTTGACGAAGCGTTGCAACCGATCCGCCATTTCCTGTACCGCCACATGCACGAAGAAGCGGGCCACGAGAACTGGGTGCTGAACGACCTGGTGGCGGTCGGCGTGCCGATCGAAAGGACCCGGGTCCACGGGCCCGGTGTGCACACCTTGTCGCTGAACGGCTACAACTACTGGGCAGCCGACCGCCGCCACCCGGCATCGGTGCTGGGCATGCTGTACGCGCTGGAGGTCATCGCCTCGGTCTACGGCGGGCCTTTCGCGTCAGCCATCCGCGAGTCGCTGCTGCTGGACGGCGACGTCGGCGTGTCATTCATCGCGTCGCACGCCACGATGGACGCCCAACACATGGCCGAACTGCGGATCGTCCTGAATCAACTGCAGGGCGACGCGGCTTTGGACGCTGTGGTCGAGTCGGTGCGGGTGAACTTCCACCACTTCACGCGCATCATTGAAGGCATCTGATCTGAGACTGCTGTCGCATTCGTGAGTGTCGCCACACCTGCTGTCGGCCTGGCTGATCTGCTCAGCCGGCCGTACAAGACGTTGCGCCTTGAATGGACCGGACAAACGCAGCTGTTGCGCGTGCGCACCTGCGTGCGTCCCATCCAGTGCTACAGCCTGGCCGCGCTGGGCGAACTGCAACGCGTGCTGTCCGACATCAGCGCCAACCCCGGCCTCATACGCTACTTTGTGTTGTCGTCCGACGTGCCCAAGGTCTTCAACTTCGGCGGCGACCTGGCGCTCTTCGTGTTGCTGGTGCGGGCTTGCGATGTCGAGTCGCTGAAGTTGTACGGCCGGCGCTGTGTGGACCTGGTGTGGTGGATGGAACACGCGGCCCAGCAAGGCGTGTACACCATCGTGTTGAGTCAGGGCGACACGCTGG
>JAYSYH010000346.1:0-9251 GCA_043716645.1 Betaproteobacteria bacterium
CGGCCACTGCCGTCATGGCCGTCATGGCCGTCATGGCCAGCCTGCCGGTTCAGGCTGCCGGCCACCTCGACCTGCAGTTCATCACCCCAGAGAAGTTCAGCGACATCGGTTTTGGCAGCCGCGACCGCGAGCGCAACCTGAAGTCGCTGGCCGATTACCTGCAGCGCTTGGCCACCCAACTGCCCGAAGGCCAGGCGTTGAAGCTGGAAATACTGGACATCGATCTGGCCGGCGAATTGCGGCTGCGTGGCGCGCAAGACATCCGCGTGCTGCGCGGTCGCGCCGACTGGCCGCAGATGTCGCTGCGCTACACGCTGACGCAGAACGGAGCGACGCTGAAATCCGGCGACGCGCGGCTCAGCGACCTGGGTTACATGGACCACGGACGCGTCAGCGACGCGGCCTATGGCGATCTGGCCTACGACAAACGGATGCTGCAGGACTGGTTCCGCAAGACCATCACTGCGCCCTGACCCTCAACCTCACGGAGCAACACCTCTTGAACCTCACACCCGCCTGCACGGCCATGACCCGCCTGGTCGCCACCCTGGCCACCACCTTCGCTGTGCTGGCCACGGCCCACGCGGCCGAAGACCCGCTGAAGAAGGCCGCCGCCGAAAAGGGTGCGGTGGTCACCGAGTCGGGTCTGGTCTTTCTGTCGCTGCGCGATGGCAAGGGTGCCAGCCCGGCGGCCACCGACACCGTCAAGGTGCACTACCGCGGCACCTTCACCGACGGCCGCGAGTTCGACAGCAGCTACAAGCGCAACGAGCCCACCAGCTTCCCGCTGAACCGCGTCATCAAGTGCTGGACCGAAGGCGTGCAGAAGATCAAGGTCGGCGGCAAGGCCCGGCTGACCTGCCCGTCAGCCATCGCCTACGGCGAAAAAGGCGCAGGTGGCGGCGAGATCCCAGGCGGCGCCACACTGGTGTTCGAGGTGGAACTGCTGGAAGTCAAGGGCAAGTAATCAAGGGCAATCAAGCCCTTTGCATGGGCGTTCGATGCAGCTGCCCAGCTGCCCAGGTCGTCACAAGCTTGACGATGCCGGCGACCACGCCGTAGATGCCCACCGTCATCAGCACGGCCACCCCCGACAACACCAGCAGTTGTGTCGCGAAAGCCGAAGAGGCAACGGTGCCCAGCGTGATGGCGATGGTCTCGGCCGAGAGGAAGAAGTCGGTGCGTGCGGCGCAAGGGCAGCCTTGCGCGCCGCTTCGTCTGCAGGTCTGCGCACAGTTAACGATGCGCCAGTTTCTCGAAGCTTTCGAAGCACAGAAAGGCACCGCCCAGACCACCGGCAGTTCGCGACTGGCCGCCACACCGGAAACCTGCTGGGCATTCAGCGCCAGATCATCACCCAGCACGCCGGCCATCTTTTTGGCTGCCACCCGGCTGAGCAACGCGACGTCTTCCAGCACGGACGCGACGTCATCGAGCAGCCCGAGGAGACTGCCTGCTGCCGTGCCGCGGGTGCTGTTGGGCCTGCTCAGCGCGGCTTGCGCTTGGCGGGCGCCTTCGCCGCAGTCTGTGTCCCCGTCACGCGGGGTGGCAGGCCAGTGTGCTGCGTCAGGATGCGGCCCTGCGTCACTGTCGATGTGCGCGCACCGGCCACCGTGCTGTTCTTGCGCCGCGCGCTGATGTAACCGTCACCCCCGGCGGGCTGGTAGGTGGGTATCAGCTGGTGCTTGCCGTTGCCGATGAGGTCGGCGCGGCCCATAGTTTTCAATGCCTCGCGCAGCAGCGGCCAGTTCGCCGGGTCGTGCCAGCGCAAGAAGGCTTTGTGCAAGCGGCGGCGCTTTTCGCCACGCACGATGTCGACTTTCTCGGCCCGCGCCGCCGGGCCTTCGGTCTGTCGGCTGATACCCTTCAGAGGGTTCAAGTTCGTGTGGTACATCGCCGTGGCGGTGGCCATCGGGGACGGGTAGAAGGTCTGCACCTGGTCGGCCTTGAAACTGTTGCGCTTCAGCCAGATGGCCAAGTTCATCATGTCCTCGTCCTTCGTGCCCGGGTGGGCGGCGATGAAGTACGGGATCAAGTACTGCTTCTTGCCGGCCTCGGCGCTGTACTGGTCAAACATCTGCTTGAAGCGGTCGTAGCTGCCGATGCCGGGCTTCATCATCTTGGACAGCGGCCCGCCTTCGGTGTGTTCGGGCGCGATCTTCAAGTAGCCGCCCACGTGGTGGGTGACCAGTTCGCGCACGTACTCCGGACTTTGCACGGCCAGGTCGTAGCGCAGGCCGCTGCTGATCAGGATCTTTTTCACGCCGCGCAGCAAACGCGCGCGGCGGTACAGCTTCACCAGCGGCGCGTGGTCGGTGTTCAGGTTGGGGCAGATGCCGGGGTAGACGCAGCTGGGCTTGCGGCAGGCTGCTTCGATCTGCGGGCTCTTGCAGCCGATGCGCCACATGTTGGCCGTCGGGCCGCCCAGGTCGCTGATGACGCCGGTAAAGCCCTTGACCTTGTCGCGGATCTCTTCGATCTCGCGGATCACGCTGTCTTCGCTGCGGCTCTGGATGATGCGGCCTTCATGTTCGGTGATCGAACAAAAGGTGCAGCCGCCGAAGCAGCCGCGCATGATGTTCACGCTGAAGCGGATCATTTCCCAGGCTGGGATCTTGGTCGCACCGTCGTGCCCGCCCTGCTCGTCGGCATAGGCCGGGTGCGGGCTGCGCGCGTAGTGCAGGTCGAAGACGTGGTCCATCTCGGCCGTGGTCAGCGGGATCGGTGGCGGCGTGATCCACAGGTCGCGCGCAGTGGCCCCAGTTCCGTGCCGCTGCACCAGCGCGCGGGCGTTGCCGGGGTTGGTTTCCAGGTGCAGCACGCGGTTGGCGTGGGCGTAGAGCACGGCGTCGCTCTTGACCTGTTCGTAGGCCGGCAGGCGGATCACCGTCTTGTCGCGCGTGGGCATCTGAACCGCGCCGGTCTTGCGCGTGACGGGCATCGCGATCGTGGCCACAGCCGACAACGCCGACACGGCCAGCGCACCGCTGCCCTCTTGCTTCGCACAGGTCTCACCTTGAGACGCCGCCGCTTCCTCGGTCGTCAGGTAGGGGTTGATGTGCTCGTCGATGCGCCCCGGCCGGTCGACATCGGTGCTGTCGATGGCCAGGTAGCCTTGCGGTGCCAGCCCCGGCGCGCTCTTGACCATGAAGGCGGTGCCGCGGATGTCGGTCAGCGTTTCGATGGCCTCACGCCGCGCCAGGCGGTGGGCCACTTCGACGATGGCGCGCTCGGCATTGCCGTAGAGCAGCAGGTCGGCCTTGCTGTCGACCAGGATGCTGCGTCGAACCTTGTCCTGCCAGTAGTCGTAGTGCGCGATGCGGCGCAGGCTGGCCTCGATGCCGCCGATGACCACCGGCACATCGCTAAAGGCTTCCTTGCAGCGTTGCGTGTAGACCAGCGTGGCGCGGTCGGGCCGGCGGTCGCCGGCGCCGCCGGGGGTGTAGGCGTCGTCGCTGCGGATCTTCCGGTCCGCCGTGTAGCGGTTGATCATCGAATCCATGTTGCCGGCAGCCACGCCGAAGAACAGGTTCGGTTTGCCGAGCGTCATGAAAGCGTCGGCGCTCTGCCAGTCGGGCTGCGCGATGATGCCGACGCGAAAGCCCTGGTTCTCGAGCACGCGGCCGATGACGGCCATGCCGAAGCTGGGGTGGTCGACGTAGGCGTCGCCGGTCACGATGATGACGTCGCAGCTGTCCCAGCCCAGGCGTTCCATTTCGGCGCGGCTCATCGGCAGGAAAGGTGCCACCCCGAAGCGCTTGGCCCAGAACGGGCGGTAGCTGGTAATGGGTTTGGGGGGCTTTGGGCCGGCGGCAGCAGCACGCGACGGCGCCTGAGGAACCTGGGCAGGGGCAATGACGGACACGGCGCGGTGGGGCTGGCTGCCGGCGGGGCCGGCGAAGCCTTGATTGTCGCGGCTGCGCGGCGCGAGCGCCCCGGCAAGGCCATGCCGCCAGCGTGACGGCCTTGGCAGCCTGATCGCCCAGCCCGTACTGCGCGCTCAAGCCCGCGCGGCAGCGGCCGATAGCGGGCTCATGCAAAGCCTTCTCACCTGGATCGCCTACGGCCTGGGCACGCTGTTTTTCGGGGCCTGCGTGGTGGCCTGGTGGGAACACCTGGGCCACGATGTGGAGCGCGTCGCCGAGCCCGATTGGGACGCCCCGGCGCGCCCGTTGGCCAGCGTGGATATCGATCTGGACGCCGCACCCGCAGCGCCCGCTTCGGGCGATGTGCGCAAACGTCGGCAAGCCCTGGGCGGAGCGATGACGCGCATGTCCGGGCCTGATCGCCGTCAGGTCCAGGGGGATACGGTGCCGATGGTCCTGGCCAGCCCGCCCAGCGATACGCCGCCGGCCGCAAGCCGCCAGCGCGACAGCGCCACCACCAGCGACTGAATCAGTCGCCCGGAACGCCGCTGACCAGCCTGCCGGTCGCCATCGCGACTTCGTCGGCGTCCAGCGCTTCGCCCAGGAAGCCACCGCTCTGGTGCGCCCACAGTCGCGCGTAGATGCCGTCGGCTGCCAACAGTTCGGCGTGGCTGCCGGTCTCGACGATGCGGCCCTGGTCCATCACGATCAGCCTGTCCATGGCCATGATGGTGCTCAGGCGGTGCGCAATCGCCACCACGGTCTTGCCCTCCATCAGCCGGTACAGGCTTTGCTGGATGGCCGCTTCGACTTCGCTGTCCAGCGCGCTGGTGGCCTCGTCCAGCAACAGGATGGGCGCGTCCTTCAACATCACACGGGCAATGGCGACCCGCTGGCGCTGGCCACCGCTGAGCTTCACGCCGCGCTCGCCGACGTGGGCGTCGTAAGCCTTGCGACCTTTCGCGTCGCTCAAGCCGCCGATGAAGTCATGCGCTTCGGCGCGCTCGGCCGCGCGCAGCATCTCGGCGTCGGTCGCATCGGGTCGACCGTAGACGATGTTGTCGCGCACCGATCGGTGCAGCAGCGAAGTGTCCTGCGTGACCATGCCCACATGCCTGCGCAAACTCTCTTGCGTCACGCCGGCGATGTCCTGGCCGTCGATCAGGATGCGCCCGCCTTCCAGGTCATACAAGCGCAGCAGCAGGTTGACCACCGTGCTCTTGCCTGCACCACTGCGGCCGACCAGGCCGATCTTTTGGCCCGGCTTGATCGTGAAGGTCAGTCTGTCAACGACCTTGCGTGCGCCGCCATAGGCGAACACGACCTGCTCGAAGCGCACTTCGCCGCGCGGCACCTGCAACGGTTCTGCGCCCGGCTTGTCGACCACCGCCTTCAGCTTGGACAGCGTGGCGATGCCATCCTGCACCGTGCCGATGTGCTCGAAGAGCGTGGCCATTTCCCACATCACCCAGTGCGAAATGCCGTTCAGCCGGAACGCCATCGCGGCTGCGGCAGCCACCGCACCCACGCCCACGGCGCCCTGCGTCCACAACGTCAGGCCGGCATAGGCGGTGCCGACGATCAGCAACACGCTGAGGATCTGGTTGACCGTCTCGAACGCGGTCACCAGGCGCATCTGGCCGTAGGCCGTGGACATGAATTCCTGCATCGCGCCGCGCGCGAATTGCGCTTCACGTTGCGAATGCGAGAACAGCTTTACCGTGGCGATGTTGGTGTAGGCGTCGGTGATGCGGCCGGTCATCAAGGAACGCGCGTCGGCCTGCTTCTGTGCCACCTTGCCCAGGCGTGGCACGAAGACCCACAGCGTCATAGCGTACAGCACCAGCCAGCCCAGGAAAGGCACGACGAGCCAGCCGTTGAAGGCGCCCAGCACCGCAATCAGCGTGATGAAGTAAATGACGACATAGACCAGGATGTCGGTGAAGATCAGCCAGGTGTCGCGCACCGCCAGTGACGTTTGCATCACCTTGGTGGCGATGCGTCCGGCGAACTCGTCTTGGTAGAAGGACATGCTCTGCGCCAGCATCAGGCGGTGGAAATTCCAGCGCAGGCGCATCGGGAAATTGCCGAAAAGGCCCTGGAACTTGACCAGAGCCTGCAGTGCCGCGAACAGCACGCTGGCCAGCAATACGCCGGCCAGCAGCGTCAGCGTGTGGCCGTGGCCCTGCCACAGCTCAGACGGTTTGACGCGGCCCAGCAGGTCCACCACGTGGGCCATCATGCTGAACAGCAGGGCCTCGAAAGCCCCGATCGCGGCGGTGAACAGCGCGAGCAGCATCAGGTAGCGGCGCAGGCCTTTCGTGCATTGCCACAGGAAAGCAAAGAATTGCGCCGGCGGCTGTGGCGGGTCGGTTTGCGGATACGGCTCGACCAGCCCTTCAAAACGTTGGAACACGCGCTCTCCCTGAACACGCCGGGTGGGCGTTGTGCGAGTTGTGTGGGGCCGCGCAGGCGATCGGCCTGCTGTTGGCAATTGACATGACGACGGTCGAATGTCGCGCAAGGACTCGATTATCGGCGGGCCCGCAATGGTGTGCAGCGCTAGGGTGCACCGTCCAATTGCGAGTCTCCGCCATCGATATGATGATTTGAGGAGTGACTCAAGACATGTTCGACTACATCGTCATCGGCGGCGGCTCGGCCGGCTCGGTGCTGGCTTCGCGGCTGACTGAAGATCCAAACGTCAGCGTTTGCTTGTTGGAAGCCGGACCGGTGGACAGCAGCGTGCTGGTGCAATGCCCGGCTGGCGTGGTGGCTGGCGGCTTTCTCAAACGTTGGCGGTACAACTGGGCCTTCCACACCGTGCCACAGCCGGGGCTGGGTGGCCGCCGTGGCTACCAGCCGCGTGGCCGCGGCTTAGGTGGTTCCAGTTCCATCAACGCCATGATCTACATCCGCGGCCAGCGCGAGGACTACGACCACTGGGCAGCGCTTGGCAACCCGGGTTGGGACTGGGCCAGCGTGCTGCCCTACTTCCTGAAGGCCGAGCACAACGAGCGCGGCGCTGATGCGTTTCACGCCATCGGTGGGCCCTTGAATGTAATGAACCTGCAGCAAACCGGCCGCTCTGCTCGCCAGTTCGTCGAAGCCGGACGCCAGGCCGGTTATCCGGTCAACCCGGACTTCAATGGCCCCACGCAAGAAGGCGTCGGGCTGTACCAGGTGACCCAAAAGACCGGTGAACGGTGCAGCGCCGCCAAGGCCTACCTCACACCCCACTTGGGCCGGCCCAACCTGAAGATCGTCACCCACGCCAAGGCCACCCGCATCCTGCTGCAAGACCGGCGTGCCGTGGGCGTCGAGGCCCTGGTCGACGGCCAGCTGCAGTCGTTCATGGCCAGGCGTGAACTGCTGCTGGCTGCCGGCGCCCTGCAGTCGCCACAGCTGCTGATGTTGTCGGGCATCGGCCCGGGCGCGCATCTGCAGGACATGGGAGTGACCGTTGAACACGATCTGCCCGGCGTGGGCATGAACCTGCACGACCACATCAGCGTCACGCTGGTGACCCACGCGCCGCGCCTGAACGACACCTTCACGCTGTCGCCCAGCGGCGTGCCGGCCACCGTCAAGGGCGTTTACGACTGGCTGGCCCACCGCAGCGGCTTGCTCACCAGCAACATCGCCGAAGCCGGTGGCTTCATCAAGAGCAACCCCGAGCTGGCCGTGCCCGATCTGCAGATTCACTTCGTGCGCACCAAGCTCATCGACCATGCACGCACGCTGGCGTGGGGCCACGGCTACACCTGTCACCTGTGCCCTTTGCGGCCGGTCAGTCGCGGCAGCGTGAAGCTGGCCAGCAGCCGCCCGGAAGACCCGCCGCTGATCGACCCCAACTTTTTCGACGACCGCGCCGACATGGACTTGCTGATGCGGGGTTTCAAACAGCTGCGCCACATCCTGCGCCAACCTGCGCTAAGTGATTTCGGCGGCAGCGAATTGCCCGCTCTGGCTGCTGCACAGACCGATACCGAGATCGAGGCCTACATACGCCGCAATGCCGATACCGAATACCACCCGGTGGGCACCTGCCGCATGGGCAGCGGTCAGAACGACGTGGTCGACGCGCGCTTGCGCGTGCACGGCGTGCAGGGTCTGCGGGTGGTCGATGCGTCGGTGATGCCGCGCATCGTGTCGGGCAATACCAACGCGCCGACCATCATGATTGCCGAGAAAGCCGTCGAGATGATTCGCCAAGATGCCTGAGATCCAGCTGTCGGTGCTGGACCAGTCGGTGTCGTGCACCGGCCGCGACGAAGGCCATGCGCTGCGCGATACGCTGGATCTGGCGACGGTTTGCGAAGGCCTGGGTTATCACCGCTTCTGGGTCAGCGAACACCACGGCATGCCGACCATCGTGGGCAGTGCGCCCGAAGTGTTGCTGGCCGCCATCGCGGCGCGCACCACGCGCATCCGCATCGGCAGCGCCGGCGTGATGCTGCCGCATTACTCGGCATTGAAAGTGGCCGAGCAGTTTCGCGTGCTGGACTCGCTGGCGCCGGGCCGCATCGACCTCGGCGTGGGCCGCGCGCCCGGCAGCGACGGCCGCACCGCGGTCGCACTGAATCCCAATGCCCGCCACGCCGCCGACGACTTCCCGCAGCAGGTCGTAGACCTGCAAGCTTGGAGCGCCGGCTTGCGCCACCAGGGGCTGACGGCCAACCCGTTGCCGCCGACAGACACTGTGGCGGGGATTTTGCCGCCCGAAGTCTGGATCCTGGGCAGTTCCAACTACGGCGCGCAATTGGCAGCGCATCTGGGCCTGCCCTACGCCTACGCCTATTTCTTCATGGACGGCCAGGGCGTCGAACAGGCTCTGGACCTGTACCGCACCCTGTATCGCCCAAGTGCGCGCCACCCCAAGCCGCATGTGACCATCTGCGTCTGGGCGCTGGCCGCCAATAGCGCCGAAGAAGCCCAGTTCCACGCGCTGGGCCGTGAACGCTGGCGGCTGGACCGACAGCGCGGCGTGCTGGGCCCACTGCAAACGCCCGAGGCCATCGCGCAACGTGGCTACACCGCAGAAGACATGCCCACCATCACGGCGATGCGCGAACGCGGTTTCGTCGGAACGGCTGCGCATGTGGGCCAGCAGCTGCGCACGCTGGCCGCTTCGCTGGGACTGGCTGAACTGGTGGTCAACACCTGGGCGCATGACCCCGCAGTGCGGCGGTATTCGTACGCCCTGCTGGCCCGCGAGTTCGGCCTGCGCTGATTGCAGCCTGGCAGCGGCGGCGCCGTCGGCCTTTCACTTTGAACTTGCAGCCAGCAGGCTTTCCACCAGCCCGGCCACTTTCTGTTCGACCGCCGCGTCCATTGCAATGGTCCGGCCCCATTCGCGCGGCGTCTCGCCCGGCCATTTGTTTG
>JAYSYH010000347.1:0-27367 GCA_043716645.1 Betaproteobacteria bacterium
CAGCGCGCTGCTGACCGGCGACATCGAAGCGCCGCAGGAAGCCGCACTCGTGCAGCGCCTGGGCGCCGCGCTGCACAGCGATGTGCTGCTGGTGCCGCACCACGGCAGCCGCACCTCTTCAACCGCCGCCTTCGTGGATGCCGTGGCCCCCGAAGTGGCCGTGGTGCAGGCCGCCTACCGCAGCCGCTACGGCCATCCAGCCGCCGACGTGATGCAGCGCTACGCCGACCGCGGCATTGCCGTCGTGCGCAGCGACCGCTGCGGCGCCTGGACGCTGCAAGCCGACGGCAGCACCCTGTGCCAGCGGCAAACGGCCCGTCGTTACTGGCATCATCAACTGGGCGAAGGCCCATTCGCCCCGCCCTGATCTGGGCCGCCCTGGCGCCTGCCTTCCACCGCCAGCGGAGACCCCGCCAGCGGATTACTTGTGCAACGTGGCCCGCCGCGTGCAAGTTGTTCGCATTACCGGTCAATTCGGCCCATACGGCCCAGGAGCTAAAGCCCGTGTCCATCCATGTCGCGCTGAACCACGTCACGCATTACCAGTACGACCGCCGCGTCGGCCTCGGCCCGCAGGTCGTGCGCCTGCGCCCGGCGCCGCATTGCCGCACGCGCATCCTGAGCTATTCGCTGCGCATCGAACCGGCTGACCACTTCATCAACTGGCAGCAAGACCCGTTCGCGAATTACGCGGCGCGACTGGTGTTCAACGAAGAAGCACGCGAATTCAAGATCACGGTCGACCTGGTCGCCGAGATGTCGGTGCTGAACCCGTTCGACTTCTTCCTCGAACCCGAGGCTGAGGAATTCCCGTTCAAGTACGCGCCCGAAGCACTGCACGACCTGGGGCCGTACCTGGCCAGGTCCGAACTGACGCCGCGCTTCAAGGCCTTCGTCGACAGCGTCTCGCTGGCGCCGCAACGCACCATCGATTTCATGGTCGGCATCAACCAGCGTTTGCAGCGCGAGATCAGCTACCTGATCCGCATGGAGCCCGGCGTTCAGACGCCCGAGGTCACGCTGACCAACGGCAGCGGTTCCTGCCGCGACACCGGCTGGCTGATGGTGCAGACACTGCGCCACCTGGGGCTGGCCGCGCGCTTCGTGTCGGGCTACCTGATCCAGCTGAAGCCAGACGTGAAGTCGCTCGACGGCCCCAGCGGCGCCGAGACCGACTTCACCGACCTGCATGCGTGGTGCGAGGTGTTCCTGCCGGGTGCCGGCTGGATCGGTTTCGACCCCACGTCGGGCCTGCTGGCCGGCGAAGGCCACATTCCGGTGGCCTGCACGCCCGAGCCCAGCACGGCCGCGCCGATCAGCGGCGCGGTGGACGAGTGCGAGGTGGAATTCAAGCACCACATGGCGGTGACGCGGGTCTACGAATCGCCGCGCGTCACGCTGCCCTACACCGACGAGCAGTGGCGGGCCATCGTCAACCTCGGGCATGCCGTCGACGGCCAGTTGAAGGCCCAGGACGTGCGCCTGACGATGGGCGGCGAGCCCACCTTCGTGGCCGTGGCCGACCGTGACGAACCCGAATGGAACACCGATGCGCTGGGCCCCACCAAGCGCGGCCTGGCGAGCGAACTCTTGCACCGCCTGATGGCCCAGTACGGCCAGGGCGGCTTCCTGCATTTCGGGCAGGGCAAGTGGTACCCCGGTGAGCAGCTGCCGCGCTGGGCACTGACCATCGCCTGGCGCGCCGACGGGCTACCGATCTGGAACGACCCGACCCTTTTCGCCGACGAACGCGATGCGCACCATTACACCGCCGCCGACGCGCAGAACTTCACCCACACACTGACCCGCCGCCTGGGGCTGGACCCGAAGTTCGTGCTGCCCGGCTTCGAAGACACCTGGTACTACCTGTGGCGTGAACGTCGCCTGCCCGTGAACGTCGACCCCTTCGACGCGCGGCTGGACGACGAACTGGAACGCGTCCGTTTGCGCCGCGTCTTCACGCAAGGCCTGGACGCTCCGGTCGGCTACCTGCTGCCGCTGAAGCGCGAGTGGCAGGTCGGCAAGAAGGGAGAACCGGCCCCGGCCCCGGTCCTCGGGTCTGCGGGCCCGGCCTGGATGACCGGCCCGTGGTTCCTGCGCGAAGAGCGCCTGTACCTGACGCCTGGCGACTCGCCGATGGGCCTGCGCCTGCCGCTGGACTCGCAAGCCTGGGCCGCCAAGGGCGACCGGCCGCAGTTGCTGTCGCAAGACCCGTTCGCGCCGCTGTCGCCGCTGCCCTTGCCAGCGGTGCTGCGCATGCAGCAGGCGGCGCGCACGGGTGCAACGCTCGTCGAGGGGGGCCAGCCGACAGCTCACGAACCCGAGTACGCGTTCGACCGCGACCCGCTGGCGGCGCCCGCGCGCTTCGAATCGGCCGGCGAGCTGACGCGCACCGCGCTGTGCGTGGAAGTGCGCGACCCGCAGCGCGGCAACGGCCCGAAAGCGGAGATCCAGCACGGTGGCAAGAGCGGCGTGCTCTACATCTTCATGCCGCCGCTGAAGTTCCTGGAGGACTACCTCGAACTGCTGGCCGCCATTGAGGCCACGGCCGCCGAGCTGGGGATGAAAATCGTCATCGAAGGCTACGGCCCGCCGCGCGACCCTCGCCTGAAGCAGCTGTCCGTCACGCCCGACCCGGGCGTCATCGAGGTCAACATCCATCCGGCCAGCAACTGGACAGAGCTGGTCGAGCACACCGAATTCCTCTACGACGCGGCGCACCTCACGCGCTTGTCGGCAGAGAAGTTCATGCTCGACGGCCGCCACACCGGCACCGGGGGCGGCAACCACTTCGTGCTGGGTGGCGCCAGCACGGCCGACAGCCCCTTCCTGCGTCGGCCCGACCTGCTGGCCAGCCTGATCACGTACTGGCACAACCACCCCGCGCTGAGCTATTTGTTCAGCGGCATGTTCATCGGCCCGACCAGCCAGGCACCGCGTTTCGACGAGGCGCGCAGCGACCAGGTCTACGAGGTCGAGATCGGCCTGAACGAGCTGGAACGCGCGCTGGCGCTGCATGGCAAGACAGCGCAAGGGGTCCCGGTCGACGGGCCCCTGCAACCCTGGGTGGTCGACCGCGCGCTGCGCAACCTGCTGGTCGACGTGACCGGCAACACCCACCGCAGTGAGTTCTGCATTGACAAGCTGTACTCGCCCGACGGCCCCACCGGCCGGCTGGGACTGCTGGAACTGCGGGCGTTTGAGATGCCGCCGCATGCCAGGATGAGCCTGGCGCAACAACTGCTGCTGCGCGCGCTGGTGGCCTGGTTCTGGAAGGAACCGTACCGCGGCCGTGGCGCCACGCGCCTGACGCGCTGGGGCACCGGCCTGCACGACCGCTTCCTGCTGCCCAGCTTCGTGCAGATGGACTTCGACGACGTGCTGGCCGACCTGCGGCAAGCCGGCTTCGCGTTCGAGTCCGCGTGGTTCGCGCCGCACTTCGCGTTCCGCTTCCCGCTGATCGGTGAGCTGGCCACGCAGGGCATCGAACTCGCGCTGCACAGTGCGCTGGAACCCTGGCACGTGCTGGGCGAGGAGGGCTCGCCGGGCGGCACCGCGCGCTATGTCGATTCTTCGCTGGAACGGCTGGAGGTCAAGGTCACCGGGCTGAACAGCAACCGCCACGTCATCACCGTCAACGGCCGTTCTTTGCCGCTGCAGCCCACCGGCCGCGTCGGTGAATTCGTCTGCGGTGTGCGCTACCGCGCGTGGCAGCCGCCGTCGGCGCTGCACCCGACGATCAAGGTCCACGTGCCGCTGACCTTCGACATCGTCGACACCTGGAACCGCCGCAGCATCGGCGGTTGTCGCTACCACGTGGCCCACCCGGGCGGGCGCGGCAACGACACCTTCCCGATCAATTCCTACGAGGCCGAAAGCCGCCGCCTGTCGCGTTTTTTCCGCTTCGGTCACACGCCGGGCGTGATGGACGTAAAGCCCGCCGTGCCCAGCCTGGAGCACCCGTTCACCGTCGACCTTCGCGTGTGATCATCCGCTGGCATGCCCGCCTCCCAGACCCTGTCTCAGTCGCAGTCCCAATCTCAGAGCCAGCTGCCGTTCGAGGCCGGGCTGGCCGCATCGACAGCGGCCGAGCACACGCTGGCGAGCCGGGCGATGCCGCCCGAGCCCGGTGTGTGGGACGAACTGCGCGGCGACAGCGGTGGGTTGCGCCCGGCCTGGCGGGACTTCGCGCGCAGCCTGCCGCCGCCCTCGAGTGACGGCGACAACGCCCAGGACCTGGACCGCCGCGTTGCCGAAGTGGCGCAACGCATCCGTCTGGACGGCGTCACGCACAACGTCTTCAGCGCCAAGTCGCATGCCGGTTCGGCCACCCGCGCGTGGTCGCTGGAGCTGCTGCCGCTGCTGATCGAGGCTGCCGACTGGACGGCCATCGAGGCCGGCGTGGTGCAGCGCGCCGAGCTGCTGCAGCTGATGCTGGCCGACCTTTACGGCATCGGTCCGAACAGTCAGCACCTGCTGCACGAAGGCCTGCTGCCACCGGCGCTGCTGCTGCGCCATCCGGGCTGGCTGCGGCCGATGGTGGGCGTGCGGCCGCCGCCGGGCCCGGGCGGCCGCGACGGCCTGCGCCTGTTCATCGTGGCCTTCGACCTGGCGCGCGGCCCCGACGGCCGCTGGTGGCAGGTGGCGCAGCGCACGCAGGGCCCGTCGGGCCTGGGCTATGTGCTGCACAACCGCCTGGTCATCGCGCGGCAGTTTCCCGAGGCCTTCCGCGACCTGCGCGTGCAGCGCATCGCCAGCAGCTACCGCTGTCTGCTCGACACGCTGGAAGCCAGCGCCCGCGAAGTCGCGCTGGGCATGGGCCACGGCACGCCGCGCGTGGTGCTGCTGACGCCCGGGCCCTACAGCGAAACCTATTTCGAACACGCCTACCTGGCACGCTACCTGGGCGTGCCGCTGGTCGAAGGCGGCGACCTGACGGTGCGCGGTGAGCGCCTGTACCTGAAGACCGTCGAAGGCCTGGAGCCGGTGCACGGTGTGCTGCGCCGGCTGGACGACGACTGGTGCGACCCGCTGGAATTGCGGTCCGACAGCACCCTGGGCGTGCCCGGCCTGCTGCAGGCCGCGCGGGCCGGCACGGTGGTGATGGCCAATGCGCTGGGCGCCGCGTTTCTGGAATCGCCGGCCATCCAGGGCTTCATGCCGGCCATCGCCCGCCGCCTGTTGGGGCAGGACCTGTTGCTGCCGGCGCTGCCCACCTGGTGGTGCGGCGAAAGTACGGCCTGGCAGAGCACCCAGGGAGACCTGACCGACAAGATCGTGCGCAGCACCTACCCTGGTGGCGGTCGGACGTCGCAAGTGCGCGAGGCGGCCGACAACGCCATCGACGACGACCCCGACGCCTGGACGCTGCAAGGCCGCCTGCGCTTCTCGCGTGCCCCGATCTGGGGATCAGGCGCAGTCGCCATGCGCCCGGCGATGGTGCGGGTCTACGCCATCGCCGATGGCAGCGGGCGCTGGCACGTGCTGCCGGGTGGCATGACGCGGGTGGCGCGGCGCGAAGACGCCAGCGTCAGCATGCAGCGTGGCGGCAGCAGCCTGGACACCTGGGTGCTGACCAACGGCACGGTGGACGCCTTCTCGATGCTGCCGCGGCGCCTGCAGGTGGACGACCTGGCGCAGCGCCACCGGCCGGTCAGCAGCCGCACCGGCGAGAACCTGTTCTGGCTGGGCCGCTACACCGAAAGGCTGGAACAGCTGGTGCGCCTGGCGCGCGCCACGCTGATGCTGGCGGAGCTGGACAAGGACGCGCCACCGCCGGTGCTGCAGGCGCTGTCGGCGTTGGCTGTGCAGACCGGCCTGGCGCCGATGGGCGTGCCCACGCTGGTGCAGTCGGCCACGCTGTTCGAACGTGCGCTGCTGGCCGGCTTGACC
The DNA here is from genome assembly GCA_043716645.1 of Betaproteobacteria bacterium. Taxonomy (GTDB): domain Bacteria; phylum Pseudomonadota; class Gammaproteobacteria; order Burkholderiales; family Burkholderiaceae_C; genus Rubrivivax. The sequence goes on from JAYSYH010000347.1 coordinate 5,893, forward strand.
AACCTGGACGGCGCCCGGGGCGCCTGCAGCATCGCCTACAACCTGGCGGCGCTGGAACGTTCGTCGATGGCGTTGCGCGAGCGGTTGTCGTCGGAACACGCGGGCCTGATCCGCAGCATGCGTGAAGGCTTCGGCAAAGCGTTGGAAACCCCGCAGCACGAACTGCCGACCTGGGCCCAGGTGCTTCCGGCGCTGGACCAGCTGGCGACGCAGCTGGCCGCCGTCACCGGTGCACAGAGTGACCGCATGACGCGTGACCACGGCTGGCGGCTGTTGACGGTGGGGCGCCTGGCCGAGCGGCTGTTCGGCCTGGCGACGCGCCTGCAGGCCTTTGTCGACGCGCAGGCGCTGGGCAGCGTGGCCGGCATCGAGCTGCTGCTGGACCTGTTCGACAGTGTGATCACCTTCCGCGCCCGCTACCAGCGCCACGAAGATCTGCTGGCACTGGTCGACCTGGTGGTGCTGGACAGCGCCAACCCCCGGGCCTTTGCCGGTGTGCTGCGCCGGCTGCGCACCGAACTGGGCAAGCTGCCCGGCGACGCCGACAGCCTGCAGCGCCTGCTGGCCCTGCTGCCCACCGAGGGCACCGGCCTGACGCTGGAATCGCTGCGCGGCGCCGACGACGCGGCCATCGCCGCTGCGCTGCGTGCGTTGTCGGCCTCGCTGGCCGGCCGTGCCCTGGCATTGGCCGACCGCGTCGGCGAGCGCTACTTCACGCTGGCCCAGGGTCTGGACCGGCGCGTATGAGCGGGTTGCTCGAAGTCAGCCACGAAACGCGCTACGACTACACGGCGCCGGTGTCGCTGGCGCACCACCTAGCGCATCTGCAGCCCTTGCAAGACGACCACCAGCGGCTGCTGGCCTTCGATCTCGACATCGAGCCACCGCCGGCCCAGGCGCGCGACAGCGTCGACGCGATGGGCAATGCCGCGCGCCACTTCAGCCTGGCCGTGCCGCACCGCAGCCTGTGCGTGCGGGCGGTCAGCCGCCTGCGCGTGACGCCGCGTTTCAGCGACCTGCAGCCCGAGGCCTCCCCGGCCTGGGAAGAACTGGCGCGGCGCGTGCGCTACGTGGCGCAGACGGACTTCGAACCGGCCGTGGAATTTGCCTTGCCGTCGCCCTACGTGCCGCGCCTGGCGGCACTGCGCCGTTACGGCGACGCCAGCTTCCGGCCCGGCCGTGCGGTGGCCGCGGTGGCCATCGAACTGATGCAGCGCATCCACGCCGACTTCCGCTACGACAGCGACAGCACCGACATCGACACCCCGCTGGACACCGTGCTGCGCGAGCGGCGCGGCGTGTGCCAGGACTTCGCCCACCTGATGGCTGGCGTGCTGCGCATGCGCGGGCTGCCGGCGCGCTACGTCAGCGGTTACCTGCTGACGCGGGCGCTCGCGGGCGAGGCCGCCGCCGGCCGCGAGATGCAGGGAGCCGACGCCTCGCACGCCTGGGTGCAGGTGTGGTGCCCCGGCACGCCCGGTGCCGCCGCGGGCTGGCTGGACCTGGACCCGACCAACGACCTGGTTCCCGGCGGCGGCCACGTGCGCGTGGCCGTCGGCCGCGACTTCGGGGACGTCACCCCGCTGCGCGGCGTCATTCGCGGCGGCGGCCACCACCGAATGACCGTGGGCGTCACCACCCGGGCCCTGCCAGCCCCGGCCGCAGGCGCGGCCTCGGCACGCGAGTTGCTTGCGTCGCCCATCAGAACTGAGGAGTCAGCACCACCATGAGGTCGCCCTACGACGAAATGCACAGCGGGGCCGAGGCCGTCCGCGAGCAATACCGCGTGTACGAACGCTGGCTGGAAAGGCAGTCCAGCGCCAGCATGCAGGCCCGGCGCGAAGAAGCCGAGATGATCTTCCGCCGCGTCGGCATTACTTTTGCGGTGTACGGCGCGAAGGACGAAGACGGTTCGGGCACCGAAAGGCTGATCCCTTTCGACCTGATCCCGCGCGTCATTCCGCAGCAGGAATGGGCCGGGATGGAAGCCGGTCTGGCGCAGCGTGTGACGGCGCTGAACCGCTTTCTGCACGACGTCTATCACGACCAGGACATCCTGAGGGCCGGCATCGTACCCAGCGAGCAGGTGCTGAACAACGCGCAATTCAGGCCCGAAATGATGGGCGTGAACCTGCCGGGCAATGTGTATTCACACATCAGCGGCATCGACATCGTGCGCGCCGGCAATGCCGACGGCGGTGGCGATTACTACGTGTTGGAGGACAACCTGCGCGTGCCCAGCGGCGTGAGCTACATGCTGGAAAACCGCAAGATGATGATGCGGCTGTTCCCCGACCTGTTTGCGATGCACCGCGTGGCGCCGGTGGCCCATTACCCCGACCTGCTGCTGGAAACGCTGCGCGCCGTGGCGCCGGCCGGCGTCAACGAACCCAACGTCGTGGTGCTGACCCCGGGCATGTACAACAGCGCCTACTTCGAACACGCTTTCCTGGCCCAGCAGATGGGTGTCGAGCTGGTGGAAGGGCAGGACCTCGTGGTCAAGGACGGCTTCGTCTACATGCGCACCACCCAGGGCCCCAAGCGCGTTGACGTGATCTACCGTCGCGTCGACGACGACTTCCTTGACCCGAAAGCCTTCCGTCCCGACAGCACGCTGGGCTGCCCGGGCCTGCTGGAGGTCTACCGAGCCGGCAACATCAGCCTGAGCAACGCGGTCGGTACCGGCATCGCCGACGACAAGAGCATTTATCCCTACGTGCCCCAGATGATCGAGTTCTATCTGGGCGAAAAGCCCATCCTGAACAATGTGCCGACCTACCTGTGCCGTGAGGGGCACGACCTGCAGTACGTGCTGGACCACATGCACGAGCTGGTGGTCAAGGAAGTGCACGGTGCCGGCGGCTACGGCATGTTGGTCGGCCCGGCGGCGACCAAGGCCGAAATCGAAGAATTCAAAAGTGTGGTCAAGGCCAGGCCCGACAACTACATTGCGCAGCCCACACTGAGCCTGAGCACGTGCCCGACCTTCGTGGACAGCGGCGTCGCGCCTCGCCACATCGACCTGCGGCCCTATGTGCTGAGTTCGGGCAAGACCGTGCAGACCGTGCCCGGCGGCCTGACCCGCGTGGCGCTGAAGGAAGGTTCCCTGGTGGTGAATTCCTCGCAAGGCGGCGGCACCAAGGACACCTGGGTGCTTGAGAACTGATGGAAGACTGAAGCGGAGGACGGACCATGCTTTCAAGAACTGCCGACCACCTTTTCTGGATGGCCCGCTACATGGAGCGCGCCGAGAACACGGCGCGGATGCTCGACGTCAATTACCAGACCTCGCTGCTGCCGCAAAGCGCCGACATGGCCGAAAGCGGCTGGCGCGGTTTGCTGTCGATCAGTGAATTGACCGGTCCCTACTCGAAGAAATACAGCGCGGTCACGCCACGCAAAGTCATGGACTTCATGGTCAGCGACGCCAGCAACCCCAGCAGCATCGTGGCTTGCCTGCATGCGGCGCGTGAAAACGCCCGTGCCGTGCGCGGCGCGCTGACCACCGAGGTGTGGGAAACGCAAAACCAGACCTGGCTGGAATTCAACCGCATGCTCGACGCCGACAGCGGCGAATTCCAGCGCGACCCGGGCACCTTGTTCGAGTGGGTGAAGTTCCGCAGCCACCTCAGCCGCGGCGTCACCGTGGGCACCATGCTGCAGGACGAAGCGCTGCACTTCCTGCGCATCGGCACCTTCCTGGAACGGGCCGACAACACGGCACGCCTGCTCGACGTGAAGTTCCAGGCGCTGGCCGGTGGCGACGACTTCGGGCCGGGCTCGGAGACAGCCACCATCGAAGTGGACTTCTACCACTGGAGCGCCATCCTGCGGTCGGTCTCGGGCTTCGAGATCTACCGCAAGGTGTACCGCAACGTGATCCACCCGGCCAAGGTGGCGGAGTTGTTGATCCTGCGCCCCGACATGCCGCGCTCGCTGGCCGCCTGCCTGAACGACGTGGTGGCCAATCTGCAGATGGTGGCCAACGAGCAAAGCAGCGAAACCCTGCGCCGCGCCGGTCGCCTGCGTTCAGACCTGCAGTACGGCCGCATCGACGAAATCCTGGCGACCGGCTTGCACGCCTACCTGACGGCCTTCCTCGACCGTGTCAACGACCTGGGCTTCGGCATCAGCCGCGACTTCCTGGTGCCGATGAAAGCTTGATGGCGGCGGATATCGAACCCGCATGAAAAAGGGGCCGGTTTGCACCGGCCCCTTTTTTTTCAAGCCGCTGTTTACTTGGCAGCAGCGGCGGCTTTGGCGGCCTTCTTCTTGCTGTGCTTCTTGGCGTTCTTCGCAGCCGGCTTGGCGGCTTCAGCGGCCGGTGCAGCGGCCGTCTTGGCCGTCTTGGGCGTCGTGGCTGTCATGGCGGTCGCGCCGGCGGGGGTCGCGGGCTTGGCCGGGGCTTGCGCGAAGCTGAACGCGGCAGAGGTGGTCAGCAGGGCAGCGATCAGGAGGTTCTTGGTCATCTTGTTTCACCATTCAACCGAATTCGAGAAGCTCCGAATCCGCCGAGCGATCCCGACAGGCGCCGGGCTTGTGCATCCAACGCCAACCTTGTGACGGTGGTTGACGCGCGCGGCGAAGTTTTGTTGTGCCGCCTGGGTTCGGCTGAGCGACCGCTGCGATCAACGCGCTGCGTCAGCCCGCTGCTGCGCCAGCGCCAGCGCCTGTGCCAGTTCGATGACCGCCAGCGCGTAGTAACTGCTCCAGTTGTAGCGGGTCACGGTGTAGAAATTCTGCGTGCCCGCCACGTAGCTGGGTGCCCGGTCGCCGTTCTGCAATTCCACCAACGCCAGCAGGCCGGGGTGGGCACGGCCGGCATCGTCCAGCATGGCGCCGCGCTCGGTGAATTGAGCGGCGGTGAAGCTGGGCAGGATGTCGGGTGCCAACAGCGCGGCGCGGTCCACCGCATCAACCGGTACGCTGACAACGAAGTGGGTGGGCATACCGCGTTGCCAGCCGAAAACCGCCAGGTAGTGGGCCACGCTGCCCACCACGTCGGCCGGGCTGTTCAGCAGGTCGATGTGGCCGTCGCCGTCCAGGTCCACGGCATGTCGATTCAGGCTGCCGGGCATGAATTGCGGCAAGCCCAGAGCGCCGGCGAACGAGCCCTTCACGGCCTGCGGGTCAGTACCCTCGCGGGCGCAGAGAACGAAGAATTCCTCGAGCTCACTGCGGAAGAAAGCGCTGCGGTCCTTGCGGCCGGGCGGGAAGCTGAAGGCCAGTGTGGCCAACGCGTCCAGCGTGCGGAAGTTGCCCGTGACGCGGCCGTAGAAGGTTTCCACGCCGACGATGGCGACAACGATTTCCGGTGGCACCCCCCAGCGCGTCTCGGCCTGCTGCAGCCATGCCTCGTTGCCACGCCAGAAGGCCAGGCCAGCCTGGATGCGTTGTGGCTCGACAAAGCGCGCGCGGTAGGCCGCCCAGTTCTTGGCTGTGCCGGCTGGCGGCGGCATGACCAGCTTGCGCACCGCTTCGACGCGCCGTGCCTGGCCCAGTTGCAGCGCGATCCAGTCGCGTGGCAGCTGGCGGCGTTCGGCCACTTCAGCGGCGAAGGCCAGCACCTCGGCGCTGCTGCCGTAGGCGGCTTCGGCCGGGGCCCAAGCTCTGACGGTGGCGGGGCGGTGCTGGCGCTGTGCGGCCTGGACGGGCGCCATCCAGGCTGCCAACAAGGCCAGGCAGAGGCCGACCTTCAGGGTCGAGTCCGGCCGTCGTCGGGATGCATGCATCACTGATTATCGGCAGTGACAAGCCAGCGCCAGCCGCGGCACCGCGAGCAGGTTGCCGGGCAGTTGCAGGCTGCCACCGCTGGTGGCGATCAGGCTGCGCCGTGCTGGCAGATCAGGGCAGTCGGCAAGACGGCATCAGACGTTCACTGGTCGCCCCGGGCCGCCGTCAGGCCGCCGTGCGGGCTGCCGTGCGGGCTGCCGCCTGGAAACGCTGCCACCAGCCGCGTTGCGGCGCCAGCGCGGGGCCGAGCCGGGCGTAGCGCGAGGCGTCCAGCGCGTCCAGCGTGTCTGCCAGCGCGCCGCCCCGCAAGCCCAGCGTGGCCCTAACCAGCGCTGCCCGGGCGCGCGGCGCGTGGTGGGCCTGCACCGTCACACCCAGCAGCAGCAGGCGGGCCTGTATGCGCTGCTGCAGGCGCTGCCAGGGGTCTTGCCGGCGGCGGTCCCACCAGGCCCAGACGGCGCCCCCCAGAGCCCCGCCACACAGCAGCAGGGTCAGCAGCACGGCCAGGTCCTGCCAGCTCGGGGCTTCGAAGCCCAGCGCCTTCATCAGGTCGAACTGCTGGCCACGCGCGTAGCTCAACACCCATTGGTTCCAGCGGTTGTTCAGGCCTTCCCACTGCCTGCGCAGCTGGTCGGCCAGCGCCGGGTTCATGCTGCTCATCGCGCCGGCCACCAGGCCCTGCGGCGGGCGCAGGCTGCGGCCGCGCTGCACGCGGTCGGGGGCGACGGCGGCGGTCGGGTCGATGCGGATCCAGCCAGTGCCGGCCTGCCAGATCTCGGCCCAGGCGTGGGCGTTGCGCTGGCGCACGATCCAGTAGCCGTCTTGCGGTTCGGTGTCGGTGCCTTGATAGCCGGTGACGATGCGCGCCGGCACGCCCAGCGCCCGCATGATGACCACGAAGGCGCTGGCGTAGTGTTCGCAAAACCCCAGCTTGCGGTCGAGCCAGAACTCGTCGATGGCGTCGTTGCCGGTGGTGCCCGGGCCTCCATAAGTGCCGGGTTCCAGCGTGTAGGTGTAGGCGCCAGTGCGGATGTGGCGCAGCACTGCGTCGGCCAGCGTGCGGGCGTCGGCCTGCTGCAGCGCCGGTTGCGCGCGCAGCTGTGCGGCCCATAGCAGCGTGCGCGGGTTGGCACGCGGCGGCAACGCCAGCAGGTCGCGCAGGCCGGGCACCTCGGCGCGCGGGCCGTGGCGGTGGTCCAGCCAGGCTCGGGCCGTCACGCGCAGGCGTTCGATGACCGGGCGGTCCAGCTGCCACTGCGCATCGGGTCGCAACGTCAGCAACCAGCCTTCGGCTTGTGCGGCGTCGGTCTGCGGTGCATCGGCTTGCGTGTCGGGTGTCAGTTCCAGCAGCGGCAGCAGCGGCAGGCGGCTGGCCTCGACTGTCATCTCGTAGGCCAGCGGTTCGCCGCGCACGTCCAGTTCCAGGCGGGGGCGTTGCGCAGCAGGGAAGTTGGGCACCAGACGGGTCCACTCGCGGCCGTCGAAGCTGCTCAGCACCGGGCCACGAAAATACAGCTGCTCGGGCTGCGGCACGCGGCCGAAGAACCGCACGCGCATCGCGATGGCGTCGTCTTCGGCCAGGCTGGCCACGCCGCCCAGCCGCAAGGTGCCCGACAAGCCGGTGCGGCCTGCGGCGTCTTGCGGCAAGCCCCATAGCGGGCCGATGCGCGGGAACAGCACGAACAGCAGCAGCATCAGCGGCAGACCCCACAGCGCAGCGCGCGCGGCCACGGCGCCGGCGCGCCACAACGGCGGCCGACCGACCGGCATGTGGGCCAGCGACAGCGCCGTCAACAGCCCCCACACCGCGACCAGCAGCCACACGCCGGTCAGCAGCGACTGCGAATACAGGAAGTTGGTCAGCACCAAAAAGAATCCCAGGAAGAAGACCACCAGCGCGTCGCGCCGGGCACGCAGTTCCAGCGTCTTCAGCGCCATCAGCACCACCAGCATGGTGATGCCGGCTTCCTTGCCCAGCAGCGTGCTTTCGCCCCATAGCGTCAGGCTGGCGGCCAGCGCCAGCACACCGGCGATCAGCCAGCGGCCGGGCAGCGCCGCACCTGCGAAGGCCAGCCGCGCGCGCCAGATCAGCAAGGCCACGGTCAATGCACCGCACCACAGCGGCAAATGCAGCAGATGGGGCGCACTGGCCCAGGCCAGCACGGCCAGGTGGAAGAGGGTGTCGCGGGTGTCGCGCGGCAGGTGCTGCGCGCGTTCGCGCAAGGTTGATATCGCGGTCATGCCCACAGCGCCAGCCTGTCCAGCGCCGCACGCTGGTGGGCGTCGCCCTGGCCGGGTTGCAGTTCACCGCCGGGCAGGCGAAGGCCCCAGATACGGCCTTCGCGTTCGGCCTGCAGCACCCAAGCGGCCAGGCGCGACAGGCGCAGTTCGGCGTCATTGCCGTGGGTTCCCTTTGTGTCGGCCCAGTCCAGCCACAGTTCGCGCTGCACGGTGCCGGCGGTTTCGCGGCTGACCAATTCGCCGCTGCGCGCCACCTTTTTCCAGGCCACCAGGCGCATGCTGTCGCCGCGCCGCCAGGGCCGCACGCCGTCCAGTTCACTGCCGCTGCCGCGCCGCGTGGCGCGCCCGTCGGACGCCGACGTGCCGCCGCTGGGCAAGGCCGGTGGCGTGATTTCGGGGCGCGGCCAGGCCAGCACGCGGCCGGCAGGCCGCCACACGGTCCAGGCGCGGAACAGGCCGAAGGGGAAGACGGTTTCCACCACCATCGCCGGCACGGCGTGCCAGCCGCGGCGCGGCGGCGCGATGCTGACGTGGGCCGTGGTCTGGCCCTGCGCTGGCGCGTCGCTCCAGTCGAAAGCCCGGCCGTGCGTGCCGCGGTCTTCGAAGTGCAGCGCCAGCGCCACGCGTTCGCGGCCCGGGTTGGTGATGACCACTTCCAGCACGGCCGCGTCACCCGCGTAGCCGTCTCCGGCGGGCCGCAGGTGCAGCGTCAGCCCGCGCAGGTTGCCGTGCGTCATGTGCATGGACACCAGCGCCGCGCCAACCAGCAGGAAGGTCAGCGCGAAGCCCAGGTTCAGCTGGTAGTTGATCGACGCCAACATCATCACCGCCAGCGTGGCAGCGAAGGTGAAACCGGCCTTGGTCGGCAGGATGTAGACGTTGCGCTGACCCAGTACCCAGGTGTCGGTCAGCGGCAGGCGGCTCTGCCACCAAGCCCGAAACCAAGCTCTGGGCGACAGCATCGCAGTCAGGGAATGGGCGTGGCCTCGACCATCGCCCGCACCTGTTCGACCGGCCCGCGGCCGGCACCGACCACCGGCGTCAGGCGGTGTGCGATGGCCTGCGGCAGGATGGCCTGGATATCGTCAGGCGCTACGTAATCGCGCCCGGCCATCAGCGCGCGCGCTCGGGCCACACGCAGCACGGCCATGCCTGCGCGTGGCGACAGGCCTTCGCTGAACCAGGCGCCTGAACGCGTGGCCGCAATCAGCGCTTGCAGGTAGTCCAGCAGCGGTTCCGACGCGCGCACCGCCAGCACGGCCTGTTGCGCGGCCGCCAGTGCGGCCGGCGGCAGCAGTGGCTTCAGCTGCGTTGCGGCGGCGCGGCGGTCACCGCCGGTCAGCAGTTCGCGTTCGGCGGCGCGGTCGGGGTAGCCCAGCGTGATGCGCAGCAAGAAGCGGTCGAGCTGGCTTTCCGGCAGCGGGTAGGTGCCCAGCTGATCGCTGGGGTTCTGCGTGCCGATGACGAAGAAGGGTTTGGGCAGCGGCCGGGTTTCGTTCTCCACGGACACTTGCTGCTCTTCCATCGCCTCGAGCAGCGCGCTCTGCGTTTTCGGCCCGGCGCGGTTGATCTCGTCGGCCAGCAGCACCTGCGTGAACACCGGGCCCGGGTGAAAGACAAAGGCGTCCTTCGCGCGTTCGAACACACTGACCCCGATGAGATCACTCGGCATCAGGTCGGCGGTGAACTGAACACGTCGGAAATCCAGCCCCAGGCTTACCGCCAGCGTGTGCGCCAGCGTGGTCTTGCCGACGCCTGGAACGTCCTCGATCAGCAGGTGGCCGCCGGCCAGCAGGCAGGCGATGCAGTCCTCGATCTGCGGGCGTTTGCCCACCACGATCGTGCTAATCTGATTGACCAGCAGAGACAGCTGGCGCGCAAGGTTGGCTTCCATCTGCGGCACCATAACCCAACACCCCGGAACGCAATCCACCGATGAGCACCGTCTTCTACAGCCACCCGGATTGCCGTTTGCACGACATGGGCCCGGGCCACCCGGAATGCCCGCAGCGCATGGACGCCATCACCGACCACTTGCTGGCCACCGGGCTGGACATTGCGCTGGACTTCCGCGATGCGCCGCTGGCCACGCTGGCGCAAATCAGCCGCGCCCACAGCTCGGGCTACGCCACGGAAATCAGCGACCTGCTGGAACACGTGCGGGATGAGGGAGAAACCCGCGCGCTCGACCCCGACACCATCGCCTGCCCGGGCACGCTGGCCGCGGTGCTGCGCGCCGCCGGCGCAGCGGTGGCGGCCACCGATGACGTGATTGCCGGCCGGGCTGATGCGGCCTTCTGCTGCGTGCGCCCGCCCGGCCACCACGCCACGCGTGACGAGGCAATGGGGTTTTGCTTCTTCAACAACGTGGCCATCGCTGCGCGCCACGCACTGGACGTGCACGGCCTGGAACGCGTGGCCATCATCGACTTCGACGTGCACCACGGCAACGGCACCGAAGACATCATTGCCGGCGATGAACGTGTGTTGATGTGCAGCTTCTTCCAGCACCCGCTGTACCCCTACAGCGGCGGCGTGCCCAAGGGCACCAACATGGTCAACGTGCCGCTGGCGCCGTACACGCGCGGCCCGGCCATCCGCGACGCCATCGACACGCTGTGGATGCCGGCGCTGGACGCCTTCAAGCCGCAGATGGTCTTCATCAGCGCTGGCTTCGACGCCCACCGCGAAGACGACCTGGGCCAGCTGGGTATGGTCGAAGCCGACTACGAATGGATCACCCGCAAGCTGGTGGCGGTGGCCTCGCAGCACAGCCAGGGCCGCATCGTGTCCTGCCTGGAAGGAGGCTACAACCTCGGCGCGCTGGCCCGCAGCGTGGCGGCCCACGTGAAGGTGCTGGCCGGGCTGTCTTGAGCGCGCCGCGTGTTGCTCACACCGGCAGTGGCGGGTTGATGCGATGGCCCAGGGCATGACCGCCGAAGACCTGGTCGCTCTCGGCCGGGCACTGCTCAAACCCACCGCGCTGATCGAAGTGGCGTTGTTCACAGGCTGCCTCTTGGCGGCCTGGGGCCTGCTGCGTCTGGTGCGGGGCGCCGAACCGCAGCGCGGCTCGATCTGGTTCGGCCGCGGAGTGGTCGACGGCGTGCTGTTTCCGCTGCTGGCCCTGCTGTTCGCGCTGCTGGCGCGCTGGGGGCTGGCCACCTTCGCGCACGATCAGGTGCCGATCGCTGTGTTCAAGCTGGTCATCCCCATCCTGGTGTCGCTGGCCGCCATCCGGCTGGCCGGCCGGGTGCTGCGCCGGGCATTCCCCGAATCGGCGCTGATGCGCAACTTCGAACGCAGCCTGTCGTGGTTCGCGTGGGTGGCCGTGGCGCTGTGGATCACCGGCGTGCTGCCGCTGATCCTGCAGGAGCTGGACGCCATCAGCTGGAAGATGGGCAGCAGCGAAGTCAGCGTGCGCAACATCATCGAAGGCGCACTGACGGCGGTGGTGGTGCTGATGGGCGCGCTGTCGGTGTCGGCGGCGCTGGAAGAGCGCCTGCTGCGCGGCGCCACCGGCAACATCAGCAGCCGCAAGATCGCCGCCAACCTGCTGCGCGCGGTGCTGCTGATGGTCGGCCTGATCTTCGCGCTGAAGGCCGCCGGCATCGACCTCACCGCACTGGGCGTACTGGGCGGCGCTCTGGGCGTGGGTATCGGCCTGGGTCTGCAGAAGCTGGCCGCCAACTATGTCAGCGGCTTCGTCATCCTGGCCGAACGCAGCATGCGCATCGGCGACCTGGTGAAAGTCGACGGTTTCGAAGGCCGCATCACCGACATCAGCACCCGCTACACGGTGATCCGCGCGCTGAATGGCCGCGAATCGATCGTGCCGAATGAAATGATGATCACGCAGCGGGTCGAGAACTCGTCGCTGGCCGATCCGCATGTGTTGCTGACCACCAGCGTGCAGGTAGCCTACGGCAGCGACCTGGCATCGCTGTTGCCGCACCTCGCGGCCAAGGTGGCGGCGGTGCCGCGCGTGTCGGCCCACGGTGCCCCGGCGGCGATGCTGTCGGCCTTCGGCGCCGACGGACTGGAGCTGACCATCACCTTCTGGATTGCCGACCCCGAAAACGGCCAGGGCAACGTGCGGTCGGCCGTCAACCTGGCCATCCTGGGCGCGCTGAACGCCTCGGGCGTCGAGATCCCGTTTCCGCAGCGGGTGGTGCGCACGCTGCCTGGGCCGCCCACCTCCCCAGCCGATCCTGCAGCCGATCCTGCAGCCGGTCCTGCAGCCGGTCGGGCTGTTGACAGGCCTGCTAATCTCTGAACCGTGACTGCCGCGCGTTCCGCCTTTCCCCTGTTGACGCCGATGCGCGCCTGGCTACTGGCCATGCTGCTGCTGGTGTCGCAGGCCACCGGGTTTGCCCACCGCATCGCGCACGCCACACCGGCCGGCGGCACCACGGCGCAGGCCGTCTGGAAAGCCGACCACCAGGCTGGCAGCGCCGACTGCCGGCTGGTCGACCAACTCACCCACGCCGATGCCTTGTGCAGCGGCGCGCTGGCCGCCGCCCCGCCGCTGCTGTCTGCTGACACCGCCGTGGCGCTGGCTCCCGAGGCGGTGCGCGCACGGCCAGCGCCGCAACACCTCGCACGCGGGCCGCCCAGCGCCTGATCGCAGCCGGCCGGATTGCCCAGTCCGGCCGCTGCCGATTCTGAACGCGCGCACGCTCAAGCCTGGGTGTTGCGCAAGCCCTCACAGCGCTGCGCTCACCGTGCGGCGCACGCCTTGCGAGTGATTCCAGTGAAGAACCCCTGCCTGTTTCGTCCCGTGTGGCTGGCTGCCCTGGCCGCCATCGCTGCGCCGCTTGGTGCCCACGCCCAGGCTGCGCCAGCGTCGGTGCCCGCTGCTGTGGCCCCCCCGCCCGCGACCCCGGCGCAAACCGTCGTGATCACCGGCAACCCGCTGGGTCGTGACATTGCCACACAGCCGGTCTCGGTGCTGTCGGGTGACGGCCTGCAGCAGCGCCGCGCCGGCACGCTGGGCGAAACACTGGACGGCCTGCCGGGCGTCAGCGCCAGCGCTTTCGGCCCCAACAGCAGCCGCCCCGTCATCCGCGGTCTGGATGGCGACCGGGTGCGCTTGATGGACAACGGCGGCGCGTCCGTCGATGCCTCCAGCCTCAGCTTCGACCACGCCAGCGCCAGCGACCCGCTGGTCACTGAACGCATCGAGGTGCTGCGCGGTCCCGCCGCCTTGCTTTACGGCGGCAACGCCACCGGCGGCGTGGTCAACAGCATCGACAATCGCATCCCGCGTGCACCGGCTGCGGCTCCGTTGTCGGGCCGCACCGAAGTTCGCTTCGGCGGCGCAGCCCATGAACGCTCCGCCGCGCTGGTGCTCGAAGGCGGTGGCGGCCAGCCTGCCGGCGGCCTGGCCTGGCACGTGGACGGCTACGGCCGCCAGGCCGGCGACCAGCGCGTACCCCGTTACGCGCCGGTGGACGCCAACGGCGAAACACTGGACGCCAGCAACCGCGTGCGCAATTCGGCAGCGCGGTCTGAAGGCGGCGCCGTGGGTGCGTCGTGGGTCTCGGAACGGGCTTATCTGGGTGCTTCCGCCGAAACCATGCGCAGCCGTTACGGCGTCACTGTCGACCCCGACGTGACCATCCGCATGCAACGCGAACGCTATGCGTTGGCTGGTGAGTGGCGAGCCCTGCCCGGCGCGCTGACGCAGGTTTCGGCGCAGGCCAGCCACAGCCTGTACCGGCACGTGGAAGTCCAGGGCAGCGGTGCGGTGGGCACCACCTTCATCAGCCAGGGCGACGAGGTGCGCGTGCAGGCCCACCATGCGCCCGTCTTCGGCTTGCAGGGCGTGTTCGGCGCGCAGGCCGAAAGCATGGATTTCCAGGCGCTGGGTGCCGAGGCCTTCGTGCCGCCGACGAAAACCCGCAGCAGTGCCTTGTTCGTGGTGGAAGAGCTGGCGCTCGGTGCAGTCACGCTGAATGCCGGAGCGCGCGTGGAGCGCGTCAGCGTGGCCTCGTCGGGCGACGCATCCGGCAGCACAGACGGGCGCTTCGGCGGCGCCAGCGAACGGCGCTACACGCCCACCAGCCTGTCGCTGGGCGGACGCATCAGCCCGGCGCCGGGCTGGCAGCTCAGCGCGTCGCTGGGCCGAACCGAGCGAGCGCCTGCTTACTACGAACTCTTCGCCGACGGTGTGCACGTGGCCACGGCGGCCTACGAGCGCGGTGACACGCAGCTCGGCACCGAGCGCAGCCGCCACGTCGAAGTGGGGCTGGCCTGGACACGGGGCGCACAGTCCTTCAAGGCCAATGTTTTCGACACGCGCTTCTCAAGGTTCATTTCGCTGGACGCCACCGGTGCGGTTCAGAACCTGCCGGGCGAGAACGGGGCTGCCGACAGCGGCGTGCCGATCTACGCCTTCCGCAACGCGCGCGCGCAACTGCGCGGCTTCGAGTTGGAAGGCCGCACGCGCTTGTTGCAAGGGCCGCTGACGCTGGACCTGAGCGGCGGCCTGGACGCCGTGCACGGCGACAACCTGGACGCCCACGAACCGCTGCCGCGCCTGGCACCACGTCGCCTGCGCCTGGGTCTGGAAGCAGCGTGGAACGGCCTGCGCGGGGGCGCCACGCTGCGCGAACTGGCGCGGCAGGACCGCGTGCCGGCCAGCGACGTTGCCACGGCGGGCTACACGCTGCTGGACCTGTGGGCCAGCGGTCGCATCGCACTGGGCCAGGACAGCGGCTGGTTTGCCCGGCTGAACAACGTCACCGACAAGCTGGCGCTGAATGCGTCGACGATTGCCACGATGCGCGGTCTGTCACCGCTGCCCGGTCGGGCGTTGACGGTGGGCTTGCGCAGCCGTTTCTAGCCGCGTCCAGGTGCTGTGGCCCCCGGGGGGAAAGCAGGCCGCAGCACTGTTTTTCACGGCGCCAGCCGCTCGCGCAGCCAGCCGTTGTCGGCTTTCCGGTAACGCAGCCGGTCATGCAGCCGGCTCTTGCGGCCTTGCCAGAATTCGTAGCAGTCAGGCACCAGGCGGTAGCCACCCCAGTGCGGCGGGCGCGGCGGGTTCAGCAGGTGCTGCGCGGCGGCCTTGGCAGCGGCGGCCACCAGCATGCCGCGCCCGGATATCACCTGGCTTTGCGGCGAGGCCCAGGCGCCCAGGCGTGAATCGAGCGGGCGCGTGGCGTAGTACGCATCGGACTCTTCGGCCGTCACTTTTTCGACCTGGCCTTCAATGCGCACAACGCGTTCCAGTTCAACCCAGTGGAACTGCAGTGCGGCCCACGGGTGCAGCGCCAGTTCCTGCCCTTTGCGGCTGTCGTAATTGGTGTACCAGACGAAGCCGCGCGCATCGACGCCCTTGATCAGCACGATGCGCGTGCTGGGGCGGCCGTTGGCAGCCACGGTGGCCAGCGTCATCGCATTCGGCTCTGGCAATTCAGCGGCCAGTGCCTGGTCCAACCAGTGCTGGAACTGCTGCAGCGGGTTGGTGGCAGAGGCGGTCTCGTCGAGTTCGTCGCGCTCGTAACTCTTGCGCAGGTGGGCGATAGGGTCCATACCCGCCAGTGTAGGTGGGGCTGGGTCGATCCCTTAGGTGGAACGCCGTAAGTGAACGCCCCACTTTCGTTGCGGGCTCTCGGCGCCCATTCTTGATTGCCCTGCAGCCCTGCAGCGCTGCAAGCTGGCACGGCGCCGTTGAGCTTCGGAACGGTGCAGCCGCAACCCTGACCCCATGCCCATGCGATCTCGTCCCGCCATCATCGTCACTGCCGCCGGCCTTGGCAGCCGCTTCGGCGGTGCCTTGCACAAGCTGGACCAGGCCTTCGACGGTGCGACCGTGCTGGTGAGCACGGTGCGTCATGCCGTGCAGACGCAGCTGCCGGTGGTGGTGGTGACCACTGCCGGCCGTGCCGCTGCGTTGGCCGGCTTGCTCGCACAACGCGACATCGTGGTGCTGACTGAAGTCCAGGCCGCGCGCGGCATGGGCGCATCCATCGCCACTGGCGTCGTCGAGCGATCGGGTGCGCCGGGTTGGTTGGTGCTGCCGGGCGACATGCCGCTGGTACAGCCCGGCACCATGCTGGCCGTGGCCGGGGCTTTGGAGCAGCACCCGGTGGCCTACGCACAGTACCGCGGCCGCCGCGGCCACCCGGTGGCCTTTGCGGCCGAGTTGTATTCGGAACTGATACTGCTCAGCGGCGACGACGGCGCGCGCCGCGTGATGCTGCGCTACCCCGCGCACGGACAGGATGTCGAAGACCCGGGCGTGTTGCTCGACATCGACACGCCGGCCGACCTGGACGCGCTGCGCAGCGCGCATGCACAGGTGGCCAGGCTGAAGGTGCAAGATATCTGACGGGTTCCGCTGCCCCGGCTCTGCAGGCCGCGGTTCGAAGACGGCCAGCGGTTCGACGGTGTCACTCGATGACCCACAATCGAACGGCAAGCCAGGAGGCAGCCCATGAAATCCGCCGTCCTCGAAGTCACCCAGCGCATTACCGAACGCAGCGCCGCGACGCGCGCCGCTTACCTGGGCCGCATCACCCGGATGCTGCAGCGCCCACGAGGCCCCGACCGCATGGGTTGCGCCAACGTGGCACACGCCTTCGCAGCGCTGCCAACCAACGACAAGCTGCGCGTGGTGGCGCAGAAGGCGCCCAACGTGGCCATCGTCACGGCCTACAACGACATGCTGTCGGCCCACCAGCCGTATGAAGGCTATCCGGCGCTGATACGCGAACACGCCCGCTCGCGCGGCGCCACCGCGCAGGTGGCCGGTGGCGTGCCGGCCATGTGTGACGGTGTGACGCAGGGCCTGCCGGGCATGGAACTCAGCCTGTTTTCGCGCGACACCATCGCCATGGCGACGGCCGTGGCGCTCAGCCACGACGTCTTCGACGCCGCCTTGTTGCTGGGCGTGTGCGACAAGATCGTGCCGGGGTTGTTGATCGGTGCACTGCATTTCGGCCATCTGCCCTGCGTCTTCGTGCCCGCCGGGCCAATGGCTACGGGGCTGTCGAACAATGCCAAGGCCAAGGTGCGCGAACAGCACGCGCAGGGTCTGGTGGGCCGCGACGAACTGCTGCAGGCCGAGCAGGCGGCTTACCACAGTGCCGGCACCTGCACCTTCTACGGCACCGCCAACAGCAACCAGATGCTGCTGGAAGCGATGGGGCTGCACGTGCCTGGCGCGGCCTTCATCCACCCCGCCGATGGCCTGCGCGCCGCCCTGACCCGTGCCGCTGTGGACACCGTGCTCAGCATCGCGCAGCCGCAGAGCCAACTGCCCATCGGCCAGCTGGTCGACGAGCGTGTCATCGTCAACGCCATGCTGGCGTTGCTGGCCACTGGCGGCAGCACCAATCACCTGATCCACTGGGTGGCGGTGGCTCGATCGGCGGGCATATTGATCGACTGGAGCGATTTCTCCGACCTGTCGCACGCCACGCCGCTGCTGTGCCGCGTGTACCCGAACGGCAGCGCCGACGTGAACCAGTTCCAGGCCGCCGGCGGGCCGGGCTGGGTGATCCGCGAACTGCTGGATGCCGGTCTCATGCACGCCGACGTGGCCACGGTGGCTGATGGCGGCCTGCAGCGTTACGGTCAGGTGCCGGCCGCGGCAGAGAGCGCAACCGGCATCGTGTGGCACCGCCTGCCCGACGTCAGCCCCGATGACAGCATCGTGCGCACCGCCGGCACGCCCTTCAGCGACCACGGCGGCCTGACGCTGCTGACCGGCAACCTGGGCCGCGCGGTGATCAAGACGTCTTCGGTGCCTGCCGACCGCCTGGTCATCGAAGCGCCGGCGCTGGTCTTCACCACGCAAGAAGAACTGCTCGCCGCCTTCAAGGCCGGTGAACTGGAACGCGACTTCGTCGCCGTCGTGCGCTTCCAGGGCCCGCAAGCCTGCGGCATGCCAGAACTGCACAAGCTGACACCGCCGCTGGCCGTGCTGCAGGGCAAAGGCTACCGGGTGGCGCTGGTCACCGACGGCCGCATGAGCGGCGCCAGCGGCAAGGTGCCGGCAGCCATCCACGTCAGCCCTGAAGCGCTGGCCGGCGGGCCGCTGGGCAAGGTGCGCGACGGCGACCTCATCCGCCTGGACGCCGAGGCCGGCACGCTGCAAGTACTGGTGGCGGTGGCCGAATGGGCGGCGCGCGAGCAGGCCGTGATCACCCCCGAGCAAGCCGAGATCAACGGCCACGACCTGGGTCGTGAGCTCTTCGCCGGCCTGCGCCGCAACGTCCGCAGCGCCGAAGAAGGTGCGATCACGTGGATGTGATGGAGCCCCCAAGCTCGCTAGCGCTTGCTACCCCCCGAGGACGCCGTCCGCCAGCGGCCCGGCGAAGCCGCTTCCGCGGCGGCAATCTCGGTCTGAACTGCGAAAGCCCTCCGTGAACCACACGCTTGATCTCGTCGCCCACGGCCCGGTCATTCCGGTCATCGTGATCCACCGCGTGGCCGACGCCGTGCCGCTGGCGCAGGCGCTGGTCGATGGCGGAGTGCGGGTGCTGGAGGTGACCCTGCGCACGCCCGTCGGGCTGGCCTGCATCGAGGCCATCGCGCGCCACGTGCCGGGCGCCATCGTCGGTGCCGGCACCATCCGCAGTGCGGCCGATGCGCGGGCGGCAAAGGCGGCCGGCAGCCTGTTCGGCGTCAGCCCGGGCTACACGGCTGCAGTCGGCGCGGCCTGCCGAGAAATCGGTCTGCCGCTGCTGCCGGGGGTGGCCACTGCCGGTGAGGTGATGGCCGCGCAAGCCGACGGCATCGATTTCCTGAAGTTTTTTCCGGCCACGGCAGCCGGCGGTATCCCGATGCTGAAGGCATTGGCCGGGCCTTTCCCGGACGTGGTGTTCTGCCCCACCGGCGGCATCACCTTGCAGAGCGCGCCGCAGTTCCTGGCGCTGCCGAATGTGTTGGTCTGTGGCGGTTCGTGGTTGACGCCGCAGGACGCTGTCGACCAGGGCGACTGGGCGCGCATCACGCAACTGGCACGCGAGGCTTCGGCCATCTGTCGGCTGGCTTGATAGGGCGATTCAGACTCAGTCAGCGGTCTTGAGCAGGCCCTTGTTGGCCACCAGTTCCGCCATCGCCTGCGCCGGCGAGGCGCCTTCGGCCAAACCTGCGGCCAAACCTGCAGCAACACCCAGCCGGTCGGCATCACTGCGGTTCTGGCTGAACTTCCACTTGCCGACCAGGCGGTCCACCGGGATCTCGATGCCGACGATGGCGCGCAGCATCTGCTGCACGTAGTCATCGGGTGCGTCGGCAACCGCCCAGGGCGTGGCGCGCGGCGCCTCGTGGTGCGCTGTCAGACCCGTCACCAGCGCATGCAGCCAGGGCGCGTCTTCCACAGCCCGCAGCACGCCGTGTGCGTGAACCAGCGCGTAGTTCCAGGTCGGCACCACCTTGTGCGTGTCCGCCTTGCTGGGGTACCAGCTGGGCGTGATGTAGGCCTGCGGGCCATTGAACACGGCCAACACTGGCTGGCCGCTGGCTTCGCGCCACAGTGGATTGGCGCGCGCCACGTGGCCGCGCAGCGTGTGGCTGGTGGCGTCGAATGCCAACGGGATGGCGTCGGCGGTGATGCCGCCTGCCTGCTGCGACACCAGCGTGGCCAGCGGATGGTCGCGCATCAACGTTTGCAGGGCTGCGGGGTCATGCTGCTCGAAGTGGCTGGGCAGGTACATCGCGGCGGGTGGCGGGTGGCGGGTGGCGGGTGGCCCGCTGGCAAGCTACCAGGTGCCGACGTTGGGCATCGTTGCCCAAGGTTCTGCCGAGGGCAGGGCGGGGCCGGCCTGCAGCAGTTCGATCGAGATGTTCTCGGGTGAGCGCACGAACGCCATCCTGCCGTCGCGCGGTGGGCGGCTGATGGTCACACCGTGGTCCATCAGTCGCTGGCAGGTGGCGTAGATGTCGTCCACCGCATACGCCAGATGGCCGAAGTTGCGCCCGCCGGTGTAGTTCTCGACGCTGCCGTCGGGCTGGGCCCAGTTGTGGGTCAGTTCGACCTGGGCCGTGCTGTCGCCAGGCGCAGCCAGGAAGACCAGCGTGAAGCGGCCGGCGTCGTTGTCGCGCCGTGACAGCACTTCAAGCCCCAGGGCGTCGCGGTAGAACTTCAGCGACGCTTCGATGTCGGCCACGCGGACCATGCTGTGCAGGTATTTCATAGGCCGGATTGTGGCGTGCGCAGGTACAGATGGGCGGCGCGCGTGCTCAGCTGCCCATCCCCAGCAGCAATAACACCCCGATCACCGCGAACACTCCTGCGGCCACGCGGTGCACCCAGGCGATAGGCACCCACTTCACCACCTTGTCGCCGAGCAGCACGGCGGGCACGTTGGCGGCCATCATGCCCAGCGTGGTGCCGGCAGTGACCGTGACCAGGTCGTTGTAGCGGGCGGCCAGCATGATCGTGGCGATCTGCGTCTTGTCGCCCATCTCGGCCAGGAAGAAGGCCACCACCGTCAGGCCGAAGACGCCCAGATGGCCGCGCGTGCTCCCCTTCAAATCGTCGGCCTTGTCGGGTACCAGCATCCACAGCGCCACGGCGATGAAAGAAGCGCCCAGGCCGTAACGCAGCCAAGTCGGGTCGACCCAGTGCGTCAGCCAAGCGCCCAACGCACTGGCCGCCGCGTGGTTCAGCACGGTGGCCACGAAGATGCCCGCAATGATCGGCACCGGCTTTCGGTAGCGCGCCGCCAGCAGCAGCGCCAGCAGCTGCGTCTTGTCGCCCATCTCGCCCAGCGCCACGACGCCGGTCGAAACGAGAAAGGCTTCGGCCGTCAAACTGGAACGGTGTAGTTCAAAGTCATGCGACCGCCATCGACCACCACGATCTCACCCGTCACGTAGCTGGCCGCATCACTCAGCAAATAGGCCACCACGTCGGCGATCTCGCCGGGCTCGCCCAGGCGCTTCATCGGCGTGCGGCTAAGGATGCGGGCCTTGGCTTCTTCGCTGGTCAGGACCGCTTTCAGCGCCAGGTCGGTGGCGATGGTGCCCGGCGCAACCGCATTCACCCGCACGCCCTGGTCAGCCAGCGAAAGTGCCATCACCCGCGTCAGCTGGTTGATGGCCCCTTTGCTGGCGTTGTAGCTGGCAATGCTGGGGATGGTCAGCGTACCGTTGACCGAACTCATGTTGACGATGGCGCTCTTCGCAGCACCTTCCGCGACACCTGCCGCCTTGACCATTTCGCGCGCCACCGCCTGGCCGACCAGGAAGGAGCCTTTGAGGTTGACGTCGAGTACCGCATCCCAGTCGGCTTCGGTGATGTCGAGAAAGGCCGCGGCTTTGAAGATGCCGGCGTTGTTGACCAGCCCATCGACATGCCCGAAGCGGGTCAGCGTGGCGGCCAGGGCGGCGTCTACCTGGGCCTTGTCGGCGACGTTGCAGTGGCAATACATCGCCTGCGCGCCTTGCGTCTGCAGTTCGCTGGCCAGGGCCTGCCCGGCGGCATCGGCCACGTCCCACAGCGCAACGGCGGCACCGTCTTGCGCCAGCCGCTGCGCGCAGGCGGCAC
>JAYSYH010000348.1:0-27333 GCA_043716645.1 Betaproteobacteria bacterium
CCAGCGTATTGCGCGAATAAAACGATGCGTCTCAGAAACCACGTCGATACCAATCTTTTTGCAGATGACTATGTTTTGTATGTTGCAAGTCTAACCTGACATGCCTACGGCAAGACCGCCACCTTCATGCCCAAGCCCATCGTCGGCGACAACGGCAGCGGCATGCATGTGCACCAGTCGGTCTGGAAGGACGGCGTCAACCTGTTCGCCGGTGACGGCTACGCAGGCCTGAGCGACTTCGCGCTGTACTACATCGGCGGCATCATCAAGCACGCCCGCGCACTGAACGCCATCACCAACCCGGGTACTAATTCGTACAAGCGTCTGGTGCCGGGCTTCGAAGCGCCGGTAAAGCTGGCTTATTCGGCCAAGAACCGCTCGGCCTCGATCCGCATTCCGTACGTTGCCAACCCCAAGGGCCGTCGCGTCGAAGCCCGCTTCCCCGACCCCTTGATGAACCCCTACCTGGGCTTCAGCGCACTGTTGATGGCCGGTCTGGACGGTGTGGAAAACAAGATCCACCCGGGCGAAGCCGCTACCAAGGATCTGTACCACCTGCCGCCGGAGGAAGACGCGAAGATCCCGACCGTCTGCAACAGCCTGGATCAGGCGCTGGACTACCTGGACAAGGACCGCGCCTTCCTGACCAAGGGCGGCGTGTTCACCGACAGCTACATCGACGCCTACATCGACCTGAAGATGCAGGAAGTGACGCGCTTCCGCATGGCCACCCATCCGGTCGAGTTCGACATGTACTACTCACTGTAAGCACCGCGTGCCAGCAGTCTGACGGGCCCTTCGGGGCTCGTTTTTCTTGCTGCGCCACAATCCCGGCATGCATTTCAAGCAAGTACTTCACGGCGTCGGCCTCCTGCTGACGCTGGGTTTGGCCCCGATGTCGACTGCAGTCGCGCAGGCCCAGGACAAGCCGGTCTACCGCTGCCCCGGGCCGCCGGTTTTGTACACCGACGCGCTGACGCCGCAAGAAGCCCGAGAAAAGGGCTGCCGCACCATCGAAGGTGCGCCCATCACCATCGTGCCTGCCACCAAACTGCGCACCCCGACGTCGGCATCGGCGGCGGGCGCGGTTGTCCGTTCGGGTGACAGCAACCGGGTTGAGCCCAGCGATCAACGCGCCCGCGACAGCGACGCCCGGCGCATCCTGAGCGAGGAGTTGCGCCGTGAAGAAGACCGGCTTGCCCAGCTGAGGCGCGACTTCAACAACGGCGAACCCGAGCGCAACGGCGACGAGCGCAATTACCAGAAATACCTCGACCGCGTGGCCGAGATGAAGGCCGCCATCGCCCGCAAGGAAGCCGATGTCGCAGCCATCAAGCGCGAGCTGGGCAAGCTGCCGTCGTGATCGCCGCGGACTTCATCGTCCCCGCTCCTGCCGCCGCCGCCAGCCCCGGTTTCGAGCCGTTCGACCAGCTGGCCACGATGGTGGCTCTGGCCACCGCCGACGGCCACTGCCTGCAGGCCAATTCGGCGCTGGAAAACGCGGTCGGCATGTCGCGCCGCGCCCTACAGCGCAGCTACGTGCTGGACTGGCTGGCCGACCCCGCGCAGCTGCGCGAAACGCTGTGGCTGGTGGCCCGCAACCAGGTCGCCACCAGTCGCTTCGACGCGCTGATGAAGCGCATGCCGGTGGGCAGTGCCGACCTGCCGGTGCATGTCATCGTCAGCCAGACCGAGTGGCCCGACCGCGTGCTGGTCGAGATGATCGAGGTGCAGCAGCAAACGCGGATGGACCGCGAAGAGCGCACCCACGGGCTGGCGCAGGCGAACAAGGAACTGGTGCGCAACCTGGCGCACGAGATCAAGAACCCGCTGGGCGGCATCCGCGGCGCGGCGCAGTTGCTGGCAATGGAAATCACCTCACGTGAACTGACGGAGTACACCCAAATCATCATTCAGGAAGCCGACCGCCTGCAGGCCCTGGTCGACCGCCTGCTGGCGCCGCACCGCCACCCGCACGTGGTGGCCGACGTCAACATCCACGAGGTCTGCGAACGTGTGCGTGCGCTGGTGCAAGCCGAATACCCGCGCGGCTTGAAGGTGGAGCGCGACTACGACTCGTCGATCCCGGAATTCCGCGGCGACCGCGAACAGCTGATCCAGGCGGTGCTGAACATCGCCCACAACGCCACGCAGGCGCTCGGCGAGCGCATCGCGGCGGGCGACGCCCGCCTCTTGCTGCGCACCCGCATCGCGCGGCAGGTCACTTTCGGGCGACGACGCTTTCGTCTGGCACTGGAATTGCATATTGAGGACAACGGGCCCGGCGTGCCCGAGGACATCCGCGATCGCATCTTTCACCCTCTGGTGTCGGGACGCGACGGCGGCTCGGGACTCGGGCTGACGTTGGCGCAGACCTTCGTGCAACAACATCAGGGCACGATCGAATGCGACAGCGTGCCGGGGCTCACGGTGTTCAAGATCCTGATCCCATTGCCTTGACCGGCGCCCGCCAGGCGCACCCAAACCTTCATGAAGCCCATCTGGGTCGTTGACGACGATCAATCCATCCGTTTCGTGCTCGAGAAGGCGCTGATGCGCGAGCAGTTCACGGTGCGCACCTTCGCCAACCCGCGCGAGGTGATGCGCGCGCTGGAAGAAGACGCGCCGCAAGTGCTGGTCAGCGACATCCGCATGCCCGGGGGCAGTGGCATCGATCTGCTGGCTGCCGTGAAGGCGCGCCACCCGGGCCTGCCGGTGATCATCATGACGGCCTACTCCGATCTCGACAGCGCCGTGTCGGCCTTCCAGGGCGGTGCTTTCGAATACCTGCCCAAGCCCTTCGACCTGACCACGGCCGTCGACCTGATCCGCCGCGCCGTCGAGGAAAGCCTGCGCGAAGAGGTGGCCGAAACGGCGCCCGTACAGGCCCCCGAGATGCTGGGGCAGGCCAGCGCCATGCAGGACGTGTTCCGCGCCATCGGCCGGCTCAGCCAGAGCCAGGTCACGGTGATGATCACGGGCGAATCCGGAACCGGCAAAGAACTGGTGGCGCGGGCCTTGCACAAGCACAGCCCGCGCGGCGAGCTTGGAAAGAACGGCCCATTTATCGCCATCAACACCGCGGCCATTCCGAAAGACCTGCTGGAAAGCGAACTCTTCGGCCATGAGCGCGGCGCCTTCACCGGCGCGCAAACCACGCGGCGCGGCCGTTTCGAACAAGCCGACGGCGGCACGCTGTTCCTGGACGAAATCGGCGACATGCCCTTCGACCTGCAGACGCGTTTGCTGCGTGTGCTGAGTGACGGCCAGTTCTACCGCGTCGGCGGCCACCAGCCGCTGAAGAGCAATGTGCGCGTCATCGCGGCCACCCACCAGAACCTGGAAGAACGGGTGCGGCAGGGGCATTTCCGCGAAGATTTGTTCCACCGGCTGAACGTCATCCGCCTGCGCTTGCCGGCGCTGCGCGAACGGCGCGAAGACATCCCAATGTTGACCCGCTTCTTCCTGGGCAAGAGCGCGCGTGAGCTGGGGGTGGACGCCAAGCGCATCACCGACCCGTCGCTGGAGCGGCTGGCCCAGTTCGACTTTCCGGGCAATGTGCGGCAGCTGGAAAACATCTGCCATTGGCTCACCGTGATGGCGCCGGCGCAGGTTGTCGAGCCGAAAGACCTGCCGCCCGAACTGATGAACGCGCCCGTGGGCCACAGCCCCTCGGCTGTGATGGCTGCCGAGACGGGGCACGGCTCCAGCCTGTCTCAGCCGGTGGCGGATGCGCCCGATGCGGGCCCGGCACCGGCGGACGGCAGCGCGCCCGTGATGGTGGGCGCACCGGCCTGGCTGACCGACCTGGAACGCGAAGCGCGGCGCCGTCTGGACAGCGGCGAGCAGGCGGTCTGGGACACGCTGACCAAGCAGTTCGAAGGCTGCCTGATCCACACCGCGCTGGACCTGACGCGCGGCCGCCGCATCGAAGCGGCGCAGCGTCTGGGCATCGGCCGCAACACCATCACCCGCAAGATCCAGGAACTGGGCCTGGACGACTAGCCCAGGGTCACCACCACCGGTGCGTGGTCGCTGGGCCGCTCGTGCTTGCGCGGCAGCTTGTCGATGACGCAGGCCTGCACGCGCGCCTGCAGGGCTGCACTGACCAAGATGTGGTCGATGCGCAGGCCCTGGTTCTTGCGGAAGGCCAGGTTGCGGTAGTCCCACCACGACCACGATTTGAGCGGCTGCTCGAACAGCCTGAAGGCGTCCACCAGGCCCATGTCGGCGAGTGCCTGGAAGTGCGCGCGCTCTTGCGGCGTGCAGTGGATCTGGCCTTCCATGCCGATGGGGTCGTAGACGTCGCGGTCGTCGGGCGCGATGTTGAAGTCGCCCATCAGCAGCAGTTGCGGATGGGCTTGAATCTCGGTCTTCAGCCACGCGTTCAGCGCGTCCAGCCAGCCCATCTTGTATGCGAACTTGTCGCTGCCGGGCGCCTGGCCGTTGGGGAAATAGGCGCCGATGGTGCGGATGCCATCCACCGTGCCGGCAATGACCCGCGCCTGGGTGTCGGCCAGGCCCGGAATGTTCTTCACCACGTCCAGCGCCGTGCTGCGGCTGATCAGGGCCACGCCGTTGTAGGTCTTCTGACCGAAAAACTGCACCGCGTAGCCGGCGCCTGCGATGGCGTCCCGCGGAAATTTGTCGTCGGCGAGCTTGGTTTCCTGCAGCACCAGCGCGTCCACCGGATGGGCGGCCAGCCAGTCCAGCACTTGAGGCAGGCGAACGGCCAGCGAGTTCACATTCCAGGTCGCAAATTTCATGGGGCGTTTCCTCGAGCGCCTCAGCGCCGGCGGTAGGTGACGATGGCGTAGCCCGGCCCGCTGGCCGCGACGGCGCTGCGCCTGGCGGTCTCGTGGAAGATGCTGCGGTCCCACTCGGGGAAGAAAGCGTCGCCGGCCAGCTCAGCATCGACCTCGGTCAACAGCAGTTCGGTGGCCAGTGGCAGGGCCTGCGCGTAGAGCTGCGCGCCGCCGATCACGAAGACGCGCGGCGCGTCTTGCACGCTGGCCAACGCGGTGGATAGGCTGCCCGCCAGTTCGGCGCCGGGCGCATCGAAATCGGCGTTGCGGCTGACCACCACGTTGCGCCGGCCCGGCAGCGGGCGAAAGCGCGCGGGCAGCGAATCCCAGGTCTTGCGGCCCATCACCACCGGGCAACCCAGCGTGGCGGCGCGAAAGTGCTGCTGATCGGCGGGCTCGTTGAAGATCAGGCCGTTGCCCAGGCCGATGGCGCCGTTGCGCGCCACGGCGGCTATCAGCACCAGGTCCTGCGGCACTGTTGCTGTGCTCACACCGCCACCGGCGCCTTGATCAGCGGATGCGGGTCGTAACCCAGCAGCGTGAAGTCTTCGAAGGCGTAGTCGAAGATCGAATCGGGCCGGCGGTTGATCTGCAGCGTGGGGCTGGGCCGCGGCTCGCGCGACAACTGCAGCGCGACCTGTTCGCGGTGGTTGTCGTAGATGTGGCAGTCGCCGCCGGTCCAGATGAAGTCGCCCACGTCAAGGTCGCTCTGCTGCGCCAGCATGTGGGTCAACAGCGCATAGCTGGCGATGTTGAACGGCACGCCCAGAAAGATGTCGGCGCTGCGCTGGTAGAGCTGGCAGCTCAGCATGCCGCGCCCGCCAACTTCAGTGGGCGGCGCGACGTAGAACTGGAAGAGGGCGTGGCAGGGCATCAGCGCCATCTTCGACAACTCGGCCACGTTCCAGGCGCTGACGATGATGCGGCGGCTGTCGGGGTTGGTCTTCAGTTGTCCGACCACTTCGGCGATCTGGTCGATGTGGCCACCGCCGGGTGTGGGCCAACTGCGCCACTGCACGCCGTAGACCGGGCCGAGGTCGCCGTCGGGGGCGGCCCATTCGTCCCAGATCGTCACGCCGCGTTCCTGCAGCCAGCGCGCGTTGCCATCGCCGCGCAGGAACCACAGCAGTTCCAGCACGACGGCTTTCCAGAAGATTTTTTTCGTCGTGATCAGCGGGAAGCCGGCGCGCAGGTCGAAGCGCATCTGATGGCCGAAGACGCTGGTGGTGCCGGTGCCGGTGCGGTCGCCCTTGGCCACGCCGTGCGCCGCGACGTGGCGCATGAGGTCTTCGAAGGGCGCTGCGCTGGCCGGCGTGCTGGGCTGATTCATACCGGCAGTTATCGGGTGGGGATCTCGCGCGGCACGGGCTCAGGCGGCCAGCGGCTGCACGTCAAACTGCATCGCCGCCAACCGGGCGTAGAGCCCGCCGCGTGCCACCAGTTCGGCGTGCGTGCCGACGTCCACGATGCGCCCGCCGTCCAGCACCACGATGCGGTCGGCTTTCAGCACGGTGGCCAGGCGGTGGGCGATGACCAGCGTGGTGCGGCCGGTCATCGCAGCTTCCAGCGCGGCCTGCACCATGCGTTCGCTTTCGGCGTCCAGCGCGCTGGTGGCTTCGTCCAGCAGCAGCAGCGGCGGGTTCTTCAGCATGGCCCGCGCAATGCTGATGCGCTGGCGTTGGCCGCCGCTCAGGCGCACGCCGCGTTCGCCCAGGTAGGTGGCATAGCCCTCGGGCAGCGCGGTGATGAAGTCGTGGGCGTAGGCGGCCTTGGCCGCGGCCTTGACTTCGGCGTCCGTCGCATCCGGCCGGCCGTAGCGGATGTTTTCCAGCGCGCTGGTGCTGAACACCGTGCTGTCTTGCGGCACGATGCCGACGCGGCCGCGCAGGTCGGCCAGCGCCAGTTGCGGCAGCGGCACGCCGTCCAGGCTGATCTGCCCCTGCTGCACGTCGTAGTAGCGCAGCAGAAGCTGGAAAACCGTGCTCTTGCCGGCACCGCTGGGGCCGACCAGGGCGACGGTTTCACCGGGGTTCACGCTCAGCGTGAAGTCGTGCAGCGCGGCCTGCAGCGGACGCGACGGGTAGTGGAAGCTCACACCCTGCAGGCTGACGGCAGAACCGCCCTGAACGGCTGGCAAGGCGTGCGGCGCGGCGGGGTCGGCCACGGGCGACTGCGCGGCCAGCAGTTCCATCAGGCGTTCGGTGGCGCCGGCAGCGCGCAGCAGGTCGCCGTAGACCTCGGACAGCACCGCCACCGCGCCAACGAAGATGATCACGAAGACCACCGTCTGCCCCAGGTGCCCGGCGCTGATGCTGCCGGCCAGCACCGCCTGCGTGCCCTGGTACAGACCCCACAGCAGCGCGCCGAAGGTGGCCGTGATCATGAACGCCACCAGGAAGGCGCGTACCCGGGTGCGCTTGCGGGCGGTTTCGAAGGCGTCTTCGGTGCTGCGGTCGAAACGCGCGGCCTCGCGGGCTTCCTGCACATAGCTCTGCACGACGGGGATTTCGCCCAGCACCTCGGCGGCGATGGCGCTGCTGTCGGCAACACGGTCCTGGCTGGCGCGGCTGAGCTTGCGCACACGGCGGCCGAAGTACAGGCTGGGCAACACCACCACGACCAGGATGCCCAGCACCTGCGTCATCACCCAAGGGTTGGTGATGATGAGCGCGGCCAAGGCGCCGATGCCCATCACCGCGTTGCGCAAGCCCATGCTGAGGCTGCTGCCGACGACGGTCTGCACCAGTGTCGTGTCGGTGGTCAGACGGCTCAGCACTTCGCCGGTCTTGGTGCTTTCGAAGAACTCGGGGCTCTGCCGCAGCACGTGGGCGTAGACGGCGTTGCGCAGGTCGGCGGTGATGCGTTCGCCCAGCCAGCTGACGACGTAGAAGCGCGCTGCCGAAAAGCCGCCCAGCGCCGCCGCCACACCGAAAAGCAAGGTGAAGTGTTCGCGCAGCTGCATCACCCGGGCGCCGGGTTCGGCGGCGATCAGGCCCTGGTCGATCAGCGTTTTCAGGGCCAGCGGAAAGGCCAGTGTGCTCAGCGCCGCCAGCACCAGGAACAAGCCCGCCAGGGCAACCGTGCCGCGGTAGGGGCGGATGAAGGGCAGCAAGCCCGACAACGAACGGGGGGACTTGCCGGTCGGGCGGTTCGATTCTTCTTTGGCCATCGCCCAAGTCTATGCGGCGGTCTACCGTCAGCCCAGCCCAGCCCAGCCCAGCCCAGCCGTCAGCCGTCAGCCATCAGCCGTCAACCAGGCGCTGCCCCGCCGGCGCCTGGCATGCCGCTTCGGTCACACCCCCGGTGTTCGGATGACGCTTCAGTTGGCTGCGTTTGTGGTCGAATAGGGCTTGAATTGCGACGCGCCATGAATCCAGTGCAGAAACCTTCGAATACCCAGCCTGCTCCACCGGCAGCGGCTGCCACGCCGGATATGCCGCCTGCAAACCTGGGCATCAGTGGGTTCGGCGCGGGCTGGTTGCCCGCAGTGGCCGGCGCGGCCAGCGCCTTCGGAATCGCCTGCGCGGCCAACGTGGTTTTCGGGCCGGGCACGGCGTGGGCAGCACCCGTTGCGGCGGCGGTGGGTGTGCTGGTGGGTGTGGTGGGTGTGTTGCCGCTGAACCGGCTGTTGGCGCATCGCATGCGCGCCGGTCAGGCTGGGGCCGCGCAGGCCGCTGGCTCGTCCTCCACCGGCATGGCCCGCCCGCTGTTCATGGACCTGGCGCAGCGGGAATGGGCGCGGGCCCGCCGCTACGGCAGTGGTGCCGCGCTGGTGCTGATCGATGTCGACCGCTACGCCCGCCTGTGTGAAGCCCGTGGTCCGCATGCCGGCGATGTAGTGCTGAACGAATTGCTGCGGCTGACCGCGCCCACGCTGCGGCCGGCCGACATCTTGACCCGCTACTCTGAAACGCAGATTGCCGTGTTGCTGGCACAGTCCGACGCCACCGGCGCGCTGGACGTGGCCGAGCGAATCCGTGAACGCGCCGAGCAGATCGAAGTCAAGCTGGAAAGCGCTGCCGCACCGCCGCAGAAGTTGCGCGTCACGGTCAGCGCGGGCGTGGCCCATCTGCGTCCTGCCCATCTCAGCCTGCAGGCGCTGATCGACGACGCCGAAGATGCCGTCACCGCCGCCCGCCAGGCCGGTGGCAATTGCGTCCGGTCGGCGCCCATCGAGCCCGGCCGCACGCGTGCCACCGATTCAAGCCGCGCCGAGCGTCGCGCCCAGCCCAACCCGGACGGCGGGGCTTGAAGCGGTCTGGCGGGCCGGCCAGCCGCCCCGCCAAATCGCCTGCCAAATCGCCTGCCAAATCGTCTGCCAAATCGCCTGCCAAGTCGCGCGCGTTTCAGCCCAGCACCAGGCGCCCGGCGTAGCCTGTCATTTCCAGGTAGCCCAGGCCGACGCGGCGACCCTGCGCGTCCAGCAGCTCGCTCAGGCCCTCCCAGTAGACCGTGCCGATGCTGCCGCGGCCGTCCAGCTCCTGGGCGTCCATCAGGGCGCGCAGTGCGTAGCGGCCGGCAGGCGTCTCGATGGTCCACTCCACTGGGTAGTTCGCGGCACTGGACGGGCTGCGCCAGCGCCGCCCCGGGCTGAACCGGACGCCATCCGGCGCGAAGGCCTGCGCCGCCTGGCCGGCTGTGCGCCAGCTGCCGCCGGCCCATAGCGCGCTGCCGTCGGCGCGGCGCAGCACAAAAGCCGTCAGCGCACTGCCATCGAGCAGGTTGATGCCGATCCAATCCCAGCCGACGGCCAGCGGATGCAGGATGTTGTCGCTCCACTCGTGGTCCATCCAGGCCTGGCCGGCGGTGGCGGCCAGCTTGCGGCCTTGCACCGTGATGCTGCCGCGCGTGGCCAGTTGGGGTTCGCTGATGTAGTGGCTGGCCTGGCCTTCATCAGGTCCCTTGCGTGAGTAACCGCCTTCGCCCTGCAGCAGCAGCGGCTGGGTGCGCGCCAGCTGCAGGTCGAGCGCGAAATCGCGGCCTTGCAGCGTGGCCTGCCAGCCGCTGCCGGTGTCGCGCAGGGACCAGCCCTGCAAGTGCACGGCACCGCCGCCCAGCTGCGTGGCCCCCAAGGCCGCAGCAGGGTCGCCGGACCAGCGTGCGATGCGTTGGTCGTGCAGGTGCAGGCCGGGCTTTCCGTCCTGACCTTGTCCGTTCGCGAGCACGGTGACGGCGGCGTGCGCGAACAACAACTGCCGCGCGGCAAAGCGGCTGGCGCTGCCTTGCGCCAGACCGGTGAGGATGCGGAAGAAGGTGACCTGGAAGCCGTGCGTCGGTTGATCGGTCTGGCCCAGCCAGCCGGTGGCGTACCACCATTCGGTGCGGGTCTCCGGATGAGCACCGTGGTCGCGCGGGAAAGTCAACACGTGCCCGCGCTGCACGCCGTTGGCGCGCGCGGCCGTGGGCAGACAGGGCGTCCACAGCGTCGCGAGGGCGGCCCAGCGGGCCATCGGAACCGACTGAGCCAGCTGTGAAATGCGCTGCAGGGCGCGTCGGCGGCCGGGGCTCACTACCAGTCCTCCTTCACCGAAAGCACGGCCGAGCGGCCCGCCGCGCGCCGTGCGCTGAAGGCCGCGGTGGCGGTGCCGGCCAGCAACACGGCCAGCGCCAGTAGCGCCAGCCGGCTCCAGGGCAGCACCAGTTCCATCGTCCAATGGAAACTTTGCGGGTTGACCACGAACACCAGCACCATGCTGATCGCCAGCCCGAGCGCCAGGCCGACGAGTGCACCGGCCGCCACCCAGGCCAGGCCTTCGCCGGCCACCACGGCAACGATCTGCCTCCGCGTCAGACCCAGGTGGGTCAGAAGGCCGAATTCCTTGCGCCGCGCCAGCACCTGCGCCGACAGGCTGGCCGCGATGCCGATCAGTCCGATGGCGATGGCCACCGCCTGCAAGTAGTAGGTGACGGCGAAACTGCGGTCGAAGATCTGTAGCGACAGTGTGCGCAGTTCGGTGCTGCTGGCGAAGTCCAGCATCAAAGGGTCAGGCAGCAGGCCGCGCAGGGCCTGCTGCACGGCAGCGGTGTCGGCGCCAGGCTGCAGCCACAGCGCCAGGTCGTTGATGCGGGTGTCGCCTGTCAGGCGTCGGTAGTCGCTGTCCAGCATCACGACGCTGCCGAACTGGCGCGCGTAGTCGCGCCAGACGCCCAGCACGCGGCCTTGCACCGGGCCCGCCGCACCGGGCACCGGCAGCGGCAATCCGATGCTCTTGCCGACGGCCGCGCCGTACAGCGAGACCATCGCCTCGCTGACGTAGACGGCGACCTCGCCAGCTGGCACCGAATTCGCCGGCAGCGGCGTTTCCAGCATCGGCAGGTCGTCACGCGGGCTGTCCAGCGGTCTGGCGATCAGCGCCACCGCTGGACGGTTCGGCGCCAGTTGCAGCGCCCGTGAACGTGACGCCTGCACGCGCTTAACGCCGGGCAGGGCAGCGGCTCGGGTGGCGAAATCGGGTGGCAACCAAGCCTGTTCGGCGATGGCGCCGTTGCCGGCCGTGCGGGCGTACAGGTCGGCCGGCAACACGCTGCCCAGCCAGTCGCTGACCCCGGTGCGAAAGCTGGCCACCATCACCGTCAAGGCCACCGACAAAGCCAGACTGGCCACCACGCCGGCCACTGCCGCCGTGGCCGTGCGGCGTTGGAAACGTGCCCGCTGCAACGCCAGCAAAGGCAGGGCGCCCTGCACGGCGGG
Organism: Betaproteobacteria bacterium; assembly: GCA_043716645.1. Taxonomy (GTDB): domain Bacteria; phylum Pseudomonadota; class Gammaproteobacteria; order Burkholderiales; family Burkholderiaceae_C; genus Rubrivivax. Next base: position 11,497 of record JAYSYH010000348.1, read on the forward strand.
CACTGCCGCCAGCAGCGCATGCACGACGGCCGGCACCAGCGCCACGCCGCCGAACAGCAGCGCCGCAACTGCCGCGTAAGCCGCCAGCGGCAGGCCGTACAGCGGTGGCGCGAAGGCCGCCGCCGTGCCCGCCGTCAGCAGCACCAGACCGGGCCAGGCGGGTGGCGCCGTGCCCTCGGGCGAACCCAGTCCCTTCAGCGCCAGGGCCGGTGCGATGCGCGCCGCCTGCAGCGCCGGCCACCACCCACCGACTACGGCCGAGGCGGTGCCCAGCAGCGCGAAACCCGCCGTGCTGACGAGGCTGACCTGCAGCGGCGGTGCGATGCCCGGGAAGTAGCCGCCGCCCAGGTCGCCGGCCAAAAAACGCAGCGCCGCCGCCGCCAGCCCGGCGCCCAGCAGCAGACCCAGGGCGCTGCCCGCCGCACCCAGCACGGCGCATTCGGCCAACACCCAGAGCAGCCGCTGGCGGGCCGTCAACCCCAGCACGCCGAGGAGCGCGAACGTGGGCGTGCGCTGGGCCACCGACAGCGACACCACCGAGAACACCAGAAAGGCGCCGACGAACAGCGCCACCAGCGCCAGCACCGTCAGATTCACGCGGTAGGCGCGCGACAGGTTGCTGACGCGCGCTTCAGCCTCGTCGGCCGAAGCCGGGCGCACGTCGGCCGGTAGTTGCAACCGGGCCAGCAGCGCGGCGCGGTCGGTACCCGGCACCAGGCGCAGGTCGATGCGGCTGACCCGGCCGATGGCCGCGAAATGCTGCTGCGCGCCGGCGATGTCCATCACCACCAGCGCGGTGCCCGGCGCGGCCACCGTGCCGGCCACACGCAGGCGCTGGTAGCCAGGGCCGGACTGCAGCGCCAGCGTGTCGCCGTCGGCGAGGCCGAGCTGCTCGCGTGCGGCGGTGTTGGGGAATGCGGCGTCGGGGTCAAGAAAGGCGAGGCGGTCTTCGCCGGCCGCGGGGCGGGGCAGCAACGCGGGCGCTAGCGTGGCAATCTGCAAGGCATCGACGCCCAACACGCGCAGCGGCACGCGGTGGCCGTCGGCGGCCTGGCCGTAGGTATCGACTTCCAGCACCGCGCTGGCGACAGCCACGCCGGGGTCGCGGGCCACGCGGTCGAACCAGGCGTCGGCCCAGCCTTCGCGCGGGCCGCGCAGCGTCAGGTCGGGTTCGCCATTCGCGGTGCGCACGGCGGCCGAAAACTCGGCCAGGGCCGAGCTGTTGATCAGGTGGACGGAGTAAGCCAACGCCACGCCGAGCGAGACGGCCAGTAAGGCAACAGCGTGGCGCCACGGATGGTGGCGCCATTCGCGCAGCACCAGCAGCGGCAGCAGGCCCTGCCTGCCTTGCGTGCCCTGCGTGCCCTGCATGCCCTGCGGTGAGGCGCCGCTCACAGGTTCACCGGCAGCACGCCTTGCACGGTCAGACGCAGCACCCGGTCGGCACGCGCCGCAGCGGCGGCCGAATGCGTGACCAGCAGGCAGGCCGCGCCGGCGTCGCGCACCTGCGTGCGCAGCACGGCCAGCACGCGTTCGGCGGTTTCGGGATCCAGATTGCCAGTTGGCTCGTCGGCCAGGATCAGCGCCGGCGCGTGGACCACCGCGCGTGCAATCGCAACGCGCTGCAATTGCCCGCCCGACAACTGCGCTGGAAAGCGCGCGCCCAGGCCGCCCAGTCCAACGGCTTCGAGCAGTGCGTGCACCCGCGTGTCGTCGTGCCGGTCCAGCAGGCGCAGCGGCAGGCTGACGTTCTCGGCCACCGTCAGATGGGGCAAGACGTGGAAGGCCTGGAACACAAAGCCGAGCTGCGCGCGGCGCAGCAGCGCACAGCCGTCGTCGCTCAGGCCTGTGAGCGTGGTGCCGGCGATGGCCACCGTGCCGCTGTCGGCGCGGTCCAGCCCCGCAATGCAGTTCAGCAGCGTCGATTTGCCGACGCCCGATTCGCCCAGCAAGGCGACGAATTCACCGCCCGCGACCTGCAGGGTCACATCGTGGAAGACGCTGGTCTGGTCGTACTTCTTGCTCAAGGCTTCGAGAGTCAACATGGGCCGGAATGATGGGGCCAGAAGCCGCCTTTTGCTCGCGCGTGCCCAGCAGGGTGCGTGCTATCGTAATTGCAGAAAGTCCATTCAGGCAGGGCACGACATCCACCCAGAACAGGTTGCACAGCATGGCTTACGAGATCGATCTGTCAGGCCGCGTGGCCTTCGTCACCGGCGCGTCCAGCGGCTTGGGTGCGCAGTTCGCGAAGACCCTGGCTGCAGCCGGTGCCGGCGTGGTGCTGGCCGCCCGCCGCGAAGAGCGCTTGAAAAGCCTGCGCGCCGAAATCGAGAGCCTGGGCGGCGTGGCCCATGTGGTCACGCTGGACGTGACCGACCACGGCAGCATCTGCGCCGCCGTGGCCCATGCCGAAACCGAGATGGGCGCGATCGATATCCTGGTCAACAACTCGGGCGTGGGCTTGACCGGCAAGCTCACCGACGTGTCGCCAGACGACTTCGACTACGTGATGGGCGTCAACACCAAAGGCGCTTTCTTCGTGGCCCAGGAAGTGGCCAAACGCATGATCGCGCGCAGCAAGGGCGAGCTGCCCGGCACATTCACAGGCGGGCGCATCGTCAACGTGGCCTCGATGGCCGGGCTGCGTGTCTTCCCGCAGATCGGGGTGTACTGCATGAGCAAGGCCGCGGTGGTGCAGATGACGCGCGCCATGGCGCTGGAGTGGGGCCGCTACGGCATCAATGTCAATGCGCTGTGCCCGGGCTACATCGACACCGAGATCAACCACCATGTGTGGCAGACCGAGGCCGGTCAGAAAATGGTGCAGTCCATGCCGCGCAAGCGGGTCGGCACGCCGCAGGACCTGGACGCCGCGCTGGTGATGCTGTGCGCGAATCAGAGCGGCTTCGTCAACGGCGCTGTCATTTCGGCCGACGACGGCCAGGCGATCTGAGTCTGCCACCGGCATGCGCCACCTGAGGCCGCTGGAAGCCCGCGTGTTGGGCGTGCTGATCGAGAAGCAGTCGACGGTGCCTGACACCTACCCGCTGTCGCTGAACGCGATCGTGGCCGGCTGTAACCAGAAGACCGCGCGGTCGCCGGTCACCGAAGCCACCGAGGTCGAGGTCCTGACGGCGGTCGATGGCTTGAAAGCACTGAGCCTGGTGTTCGAAGGCAGCAGCAGCCGCGTCGTGAAGTTCGAACACAACACCGCGCGCGCACTGCACGTGCCGTCGCAGGCCGTGGTGCTGCTGGCGGTGTTGATGCTGCGCGGCCCGCAGACGGCGGCTGAACTGCGCTTGAATTGCGAGCGGCTGTACCGCTTTACCGACATCTCGTCGGTAGAAGGTTTCCTCGACGAACTGGCCAACAAGGCCGAACCGATGACGGTCAAGCTGGTACGCGCGCCGGGTGCTCGCGAATCGCGCTGGGCTCAACTGTTGTGCGGTGATGCCGGCCTGACGCCGGCACCGCCCGGTGACGCGTCGGACGACGCCGTCAGCTCGGGTGAGCTGGCGGCACTGAAGGCCGAGCAGACGCGCATGGCCACCGAACTCGAAACGCTCAAGGCCTTGGTGCAGCGCATGGCACGCGAGCTGGGCATGACCGAAACCGCGGAGGCAGGCGATGCGATTTGAGCTGCCGGCCGAGAAGAGATTTGTTCACGAGACCGTCATCCCTGTGCGTTGGGGCGACATGGACGCGATGGGCCACGTCAACAACACGGTCTATTTCCGCTACATGGAAGTCGTGCGCCTGGACTGGATCTTCAAGCTTGGCGGCAGCACCGACCCGCGTGGTAGCGGGCCGATCATCATCAACGCGTTTTGCAGCTTCCTGCGCCAGCTGACCTTTCCCGGCGACGCCCGCGTCACGATGTACGTGGCCAACCCCGGCCGCAGCAGTTTCGAGACTTACCACACGATCGAGCGCACCGACGAGCCGGGCGTGGTTTACGCGGAAGGCGGCGCGCGCACCGTGTGGACTAACTACGCGGCCAAGCAGTCGGCGCCGTTGCCCGACTGGTTTCGCCAGCACCTGGGCTGACGCCGCCGGTTCCAGAGCGGTTCTAAAGCCTGTAGGGCCCGCCCACTTCCAGCGCGCGCTGGTAGGCCGGCCGCGCGTGGACCTTGGTCAGCCAGGCGGTCATCGCGGGGTAACGGGCGTCCAGCCCGCCGCCTGCTGCAGCGGCTTCCAGCGGAAAACTCATCTGCACATCGGCTGCGGTGAAATCGTCGCCCGCGAACCAGGGTCGCTGTTTCAGCTCAGCTTCCATGTAGGCGAGCTGGCGCTGCAGGTTCGGCGCGATGAAGGCCTTGGTCACCTGGTCGGCGATACCCTTGACCACCGGCTTCAGGAAGAAGGGCATCGGCGCCGTGCGCACCTTGTTGAAGACCAGCATCAGCAGCAGGATGGGCATGGCGCTGCCTTCGGCGAAGTGCAGCCAGTACGTGAACTGGCGCCGCTGAGCGGTGCCCGCAGCGGGGCGTAAGGCGCCGTTGCCGTGCGCGTCCAGCAGGTATTCCATGATCGCGCCCGATTCAGCCACCGTGATGTCGCCGTCGGTGATGACCGGGCTCTTGCCCAGTGGGTGCACGCGCAGCAGTTCGGGCGGGGCCAGCATGGTTTTGGGGTCGCGCGCATAACGCTTCACCTCGTAGGGCAGGCCCAGTTCCTCAAGCAGCCACAGCACGCGCTGCGAACGGGAATTTTCCAGATGGTGCAGGATGATCATGGCGCGATGATGCCGCAAGGTCGGGTGCGGGTTGCCAGCACCGGGTGGTCCTCAGTCGACGGCTGAACCCATCGTCAGGTTACGGCGGATCAGCCCGCGAAAGGTGGTGGACGGCGCGTTGCGCTGCACCGAAGCCAACCCTGCGGACAGGCCGCCCCGTGTGCTGCAGCCGGCACTGCGCGCCAGCGTTTTGCCGCTGGGTTCGAGCAATTTGAAATGGTGTCGGCCGTCGATGTTTTCGCGTCGCGCGTAGCGCCCGAGGTCTTGCGAGTACACGCGCACGGCTGCCACGGCGTCCAACGCAGCTTGTCGCGACCAATACACACCGCTTTGCAGGATGGTTTCGTGGTTGCACGCGCGCAGGGTGAACATGAAGCCGTCCTGGTGGCCTTCAATCAGCTGGTGATAGCGCTTCACTGCAATTCGACCAGCTTGTGGCGCAGGGCCACCAGCTGCGTCAGGTCTGCGCCCAACGCAGCCGGCGTTTCGGGCTGCACGGGCAGGGTCGCGGGTACCGCGATGGTGTTGCCTCGTGCGCGACGCGTAGGGCCAGCAGCACAAAGCGCGTGTTTGGCAGCAGTGGCCGCAGCGCCTGCAGCGCGCCGATGCCGTCCATGCGCGGCATGCGCATGTCCATCACCATCACGTCCATCACCATCATGTCCATCACCATCATGTTCATCACCATCATGTTCATCACCACCACATGCGGCTGCGCGGCCGGTGCCGCTTTAACCGTCTCGTCGCCGTCGCCGGCATCGCCCACGCAATGCATATCGCGTTCAGCCCGCAACATGTCAGCCACGCCGTGCCTGACCATCGGGTGGTCGTCCACCACGAAGACGCGAATTGCCCGTTTCTGGACGGCCTCTTTCCCATCGACGTTCATATCCGATGACGCGCCATCCCTGAGCGAACTTGGCCGGCGTCCAGTTACCCGATCTGTGCGATACCGAACACTCTTGCGGCTTCACCTTATGCGGTGACCGCCATAAGTCGGGTATGCGCGGGTAGAGGCGACACCGCAATCGCCGCAATCGCCGCAATCGCCGCGAGTGCCGCGAGTGCCGCCAGCGCCGCCAGCGCCGACAAACAGCGCCCTGCGCCAGGGTCGGTTCCGCGTCATCGGGCGGCCACTGCGGCGGTGTACGCTCGGCGGCTATGGCAGCGTTGCCGTGCGGAGAAATTGCCCATGAACAAGGTTTATCCCAGCGCCACCGCGGCGCTGGCCGATGTGGTCAAGGACGGTTTGTTGCTGGGTGTCGGCGGCTTCGGCCTGTGCGGCATTCCCGAGGCCTTGATCGACGCACTGCGCGACAGCGGTGCCAGGAACCTGACCGCCATCTCCAACAATGCCGGTGTCGACGACTTCGGCCTGGGCAAGCTGCTGCAGACGCGCCAGATCAAGAAAATGATCAGCAGTTACGTCGGCGAGAACAAGGAATTCGAACGCCAGTACCTGGCCGGTGAACTGGAGCTGGAATTCACGCCGCAGGGCACGCTGGCTGAAAAGCTGCGCGCGGGTGGCTGCGGCATACCGGCCTTCTACACGCGCACCGGTGTCGGCACGCTGGTCGCCGAAGGCAAGGAAGTGCGCGAATTCGACGGCCACCGTTACGTGATGGAGCATTCGCTGGTGCCCGACCTTTCGCTGGTCAAGGCCTGGAAGGCCGACCACTCGGGCAATCTCGTCTTCCGCCTGACCGCGCGCAATTTCAACCCTGCCGTGGCCATGGCCGGCAAGCTGACCATCGTGGAGGTGGAAGAGCTCGTACCCACCGGCGCCATTGCCCCCGACGACGTGCACCTGCCCGGCATTTACGTGCACCGCATCGTGGTCAATGCCAAGCCCGAAAAGCGCATCGAGAAGCGCACCATCACCGAAAAGGCAGGGGTTTGAGATGAGCTGGACCCACGATCAAATGGCTGCCCGCGCGGCGCAGGAGTTGCACGACGGCTATTACGTCAACCTGGGCATCGGTCTGCCCACGCTGGTGGCCAACTTCGTACGCGCCGACATCGAGGTCTGGCTGCAAAGCGAAAACGGCATGCTGGGCATCGGCCCTTTCCCGACCGAGGACGAGGTCGACGCCGACCTAATCAACGCCGGTAAACAGACTGTGACCACCATTCCCGGCAGCAGCATCTTCGGCAGCGAACTCAGCTTCGGCATGATCCGCGCCGGCAAGATCGACCTGAGCATTTTGGGCGCGATGCAGGTCAGCGAAAAGGGCGACCTCGCGAATTGGATGATCCCCGGCAAGATGGTCAAGGGCATGGGCGGCGCGATGGACCTGGTGGCCGGCGTGGCCCGCGTGCTCGTGTTGATGGAGCACGTGGCGAAGAAGAAGGACGGCACCATCGACTTGAAGATCCTGCCCAACTGCACACTGCCGCTGACGGGCGTGGGCGTGGTCAACCGCATCATCACCGACCTGGCGGTGCTGGATGTGACCCCCGAAGGCCTGAAGCTGGTGGAACTGGCGCCCGGCGTCACTCGCGAAGAGCTGCAAAGCAAGACCGGCGTGACGGTGCATTGAAGCCGCCCTCGGGCGCCAGAGCGGTGGCCGCGCTGGCCACCTCGGCCGTGCTCGCCACCCTGGCGGCGTGCAGCACGGCAGTGGTTTTGCCGGCGGTGGTGCTGCCGACGGTGCCGACGGTGCCGACGGTGCAGCCGGTGCAGCCGGAATCGCCCGAAGCCGGTTCAGGCTGGACGGCCAAGCCAGGTTGGGCTGGCACCCGGCAGATGGTGGCGGCCGCCAACCCGCTGGCCACCGAAGCCGGCTACCAGATGCTGCGCGCCGGCGGGTCTGCGGTGGACGCCGCCATCGCGGTGCAGATGGTGCTGAACCTGGTGGAACCGCAGTCCAGTGGCATTGGCGGCGGTGCGCTGCTGATGACCTGGGACGGCCGCACGGTGCAGGCCTGGGACGGCCGCGAGACCGCGCCGGCTGGCGCTGACGAACGCATGTTCCTGGGTGCCGATGGCAAGACGGTGCCTTTCCAGCAGGCCATTTTCGGCGGCCGTGCCGTGGCCACGCCAGGCGCAGTGAAGATGCTCGAAGCGGCACACGCCCGACTTGGCCAACTGCCCTGGACGCGGCTGTTCGAACCGGCGATTGCGCTGGCCGAAGGCGGCTTCGCTGTAAGCCCTCGGCTTCACGGGTTGCTGCAAAGCGATGCCCTGCTGCGTCAGGACGCCGCTGCCCGCGCCTTCTTCTACGGGCCGGACGGCCAGGCCCTGCCCGTCGGTCATCGTCTGCGCAACCCGGCGCTGGGCGCGGTGCTGCGGGCCATCGCCAGCCGTGGCAGTGCCGCGCTGCACACCGGGCCGATCGCGGCTGATCTGGTGGCCCGCGTGCGGAGCCACGCGGTGCCCGGACGGTTGACTGCCACTGATCTGGCGGCCTACGCGCCCCAGATGCGTGTACCCATCTGCACCGACTGGCAGGCCGTTTACCGCGTTTGCGGTTTTCCGCCACCGGCCTCAGGGCATCTGGCGATCATGCAGATCCTGGGCTTGTTGGCGGCCACCGACCCGCCCACCGCAGCGCCAGTTCCTGAGCAGCCGGGGCGGCCGGAGCAGCCGGCGCGGCCCGCGCTGCAGAGCGGCGTATTCAGCGGCGACTGGCTGCACCGCTATTTCGAGGCCAGCCGGCTGGCCTACGCCGACCGGGCACAGTTCGTGGCCGACCCCGACTTCGTCAGCCCGCCCGGCGGCGACTGGCGCACGCTGCTCGACCCGGCCTACCTGGCGCAACGCGCGGCGCTGATCGGCCCGCGCAGCATGGGCACAGCGCAGGCCGGCCAGCCCGGCCGGCCTGACGCGGGGCGCACGGCCTACGCGCCCATGCCTGAGCAGACCGAACACGGCACCAGCCACATCAGCGTGATCGACGCCCAGGGCCGGGCAGTGGCCATGACCACCACCATCGAAGCGGCGTTCGGTGCGCGCCTGTTGGTCGACGGCGGCACCGGCCTGCCGGGTGGCTATCTGCTGAACAACCAGATGACCGACTTCTCGCTGGCCCCTGCCGACGCGCAAGGCCGGCCCATCGCCAACCGCGTGCAGCCCGGCAAACGCCCGCGCAGCAGCATGAGCCCGACGCTGGTCTTCGACCGCCGCGACAACCGGCTGCTGATGACGCTGGGCTCGCCGGGTGGGCCGGTGATCATCCACTTCACGGCCAAGACGCTGCTGGGCAGCCTGCAGTGGGGGTTGGACGTGCAGCGCGCTATCGACCTGCCCAATTTCGGCACGCTGGGCGGTGTGGTCTTCGCGGAGCGCGGGCAGTTTCCGTTGTCCCTGTTGCAGGCCCTGCGCGAGCGCGGCCACAACGTCGTCGAATTCGATCTGACCAGCGGCCTGCAGGCCATCCAGCGCACGCCCACCGGCTGGTACGGCGGCGCCGACCCACGCCGCGAAGGCATCGTGCGCGGCGACTGAACTCAGCGCCGGGCCAGCGCCCGCGCGGCTTCTGTAACCAGCGCCGGGCCTTTGTAGATCAGCCCGGTGTAGATCTGTACCAGGTCGGCGCCAGCGGCCACTTTGGCCTGGGCGTCGGCACCGCTCATCACGCCGCCCACGCCAATGATCGGGTAGCCCGCGCCCAGCGCCGCGCGCAGCAGGCGAATGACGCGGTTACTGGCCTCGGAGACCGGCTGGCCGCTCAGGCCACCGGCCTCATTGGCATGCGGCAGGCCCTGCACGGCGCCGCGTTCGATGGTGGTGTTGGTGGCGACGACGCCGTCGATGGCGTTCTGGCGCAGCGTGGCAGCGATCACGCCGACTTGCGCTTCGTCCAGGTCGGGTGCGATCTTCACGAACATCGGCACCGACCTGCCGTGTTGCTGTGCCAGTTCGCTCTTGCGGGCCTGCAACGCCCGGAGCAAGGCACCCAGCGTTTCGTCGCTTTGCAGCGCGCGCAGGTTCTTGGTATTCGGGCTGCTGATGTTGACCGTGATGTAGTCGGCGTGCGGGTAGACACCGGCCAGCCCGAGCAGGTAATCGTCGACCGCGCGCTCGATGGGCGTGGCCGCGTTCTTGCCGATGTTCAGGCCGACGATGCCACCCGCCTGGCGGAAGCTGCGCGCCCGCTGCACGTTGGCCAGGAAGGCCGCCAGGCCTTCGTTGTTGAAGCCCAGGCGGTTGATCAGCGCTTCCCGCGCCGGCAGGCGGAACATCCGCGGCTTGGGGTTGCCTGGCTGGGCCAGCGGCGTGACGGTGCCGACTTCGATGAAGCCGAATCCCATCGCGCCCAGGCCGTCGATGCAGCGGCCGTTCTTGTCCAGGCCGGCGGCCAGGCCCACGCGGTTGGGGAAGTTCAGGCCGGCGACGGCGACGGGGTCGCTGATGCGCGCTTGCTGCCACAAGCACTGCGCGGGTGTGTTCTGCAGTCGCGCGATGCTACCCAGCGTCAGGTCGTGGGCGGCCTCCGGGTCGAGGCCGAAAAGGAAGGGGCGGGTCAGGGCGTAGGGCACAGGCAACATGCGGCGGATTGTCTCAGGCGCCCTGCGGTGCAGCGTTCGGCAGGGCCTGCCGCGTGCCGATAATCGGCACGATGAATCAAGACGAATTGAAGGCCCTGGTGGGGCAAGCCGCATTGCATTGCGTGGTGCCCGGCGAACTGGTCGGCGTGGGCACGGGCTCGACCGTGAACCACTTCATCGACGCGCTCGCGACCATCAAGAAAACGGTCCGTGGCGCGGTGTCCAGCTCGGTCAAGAGCACCGAAAGGCTGCTGGCCCACGGCATTCCGGTCTTCGAAGCCAGCGACGTGACGCGCCTGGCCGTGTACGTCGATGGCGCCGACGAGATCGACCATCACGGCTGCATGATTAAGGGCGGCGGTGCTGCGCTGACCCGGGAAAAGATCATCGCCGACTTGGCCGAGCGCTTTGTCTGCATCGCCGACGAGAGCAAGCGCGTGGCGGTGCTGGGTGCGTTCCCGCTGCCCGTCGAGGTCATCGCGATGGCCGCTGCGCAGATCACCCGACACTTTGAAAAGTGGGGCGGCGTGGCCACTCTGCGGCCCGGCGTGATCACCGACAACGGTCACCCCATCCTGGACGTGCGCAACCTGCAGATTACCGACCCGCTGGCGGTGGAGGCCGAGATCAATCAGTGGCCGGGCGTCGTCAGCGTGGGTTTATTTGCCCGCCACCGCGCCAGCCTGTGCCTGCTGGGCACGGCGCAGGGCGTGCAGACCTTGGTGTTCTAATCACGCACCCGCAAGGACACCCGAGGATCCACTTTGGCCAAGCCCAACTATTCGTTCGAAAAGCGCCAACGCGAGTTGGCCAAGAAGAAGAAAAAAGAAGAGAAGGACAAGGAAAGGGCCGCCCGCAAAGCCGCTGGCTTGCCGCCGCTTGAAGACGGGGCCGAAGAGCCTGAAGAAGGCGAAGCCGACAGCCCCACCACCAACACCAGCGGCACCGTGCCGGGTCAAGCCCCGGCCTGATCACGTCGCGCGGCGCGCGGCGCGCACGCGCCAGCGCGCAGGGTCGACGGCGTCGGCCAGGTCCTGCTCCAGCGGCCACGGCGTGCCAGTGGCCTGCGCCGCCACCAGGCGCCCCAGCAATGGTGCCAGCGTCAAACCCCGCGCACCCAGCGCAGTCAACACGAACAAGCCCTCGACACGCGGCAGCAGCCGAGCTTGGTCGCGGCGTTGGCCGGTTGGCAAGTCGCGCAGTGGCATCGCCCCGGCAACGGGCAGGCGGTCGTCGGTGTGCAGGCGCCAACCGCTGCGCCCCTGCAAAGCCGCCAGATCGGCAGGCGCTTGCAGACCGGTCAGGCGCTGCAGCCTTTCAAGGTTGTGTTGGTGCGCCGCCGCCGTGGTGTCGTCGCTGATGTCGGGTGCGGCCAGCATCTCGGCCACGGTGGCGGTCTCGCGCGTGGCGCCGAACAGCAGGCTGCCGTCGTGCAGCGGAATGGCATAGCCGTCGCCGGCCACGGCACAACGCAACGGTGTTGCGGCTTCCCGCCCGGCGGCAACGTTCGCACTGTGCGTGACCTGGCCTCGCGTGGCGGCCAACGGCCACGGGTCGGCGGACCAGGCTTGCAGCAGCCGCGGGGTCGATGCGGCGCTGGCCAACACCAGCACGCGTGCGGTTGACAGAGGGCGCTGTGCGGCGTCCCATACGGTCCACCGGCCGTCCTCGAAGCTGATGTCTGCTGCATCCGCGTTGCCTTGAAAGCGCACGTTGGCCTGCGCCAACACGTGGCGCACCCAGCGTGCGGGGGCCAGCCAGCCACCGCCCGGATAGAGCCAGGCCGGCGCGGGTAGCGGCGCCGCAGCCCGCGCGCTGGCTGCGGCGGCATCCAGCGCCTGCACCCAGTCCGTCGGCAGGCCAAGCCGGTCAAGCGTGGCCTGTAGCGGGGTCGCACCGCCGTCACCCAGGCTTAGCCGCAACAGGCCATTCAGTGCGCCCATCTGCGGGTCGTGGCCGATGGCCTCACCGTAGCTGCGTGCAGCTTGAAGCGCGGCGGCGCGGAACAGGCGCGCGTAGGTGCCGTCGTCGCCATTGACGGTGCCGTGGAACAGGCCTGCCGGGTTGCCTGAGGCTTCCTGCGCGGGCGCGCTGCGGCGGTCCAGCACCGTCACCGACACGCCCATTCGGGCCAGGGCTTGCGCCGCCGCTGCGCCCGCCACGCCAGCGCCCACCACGACGGCGGTTTGCGGCCGATATGCGGTTGGGAACGAGGTTGGGTACGGGCTTGGGACCGAGGCGCGGTACGCGGGTGGGTGTCCAGGCACAGGCACAGGCACAGGCCCGGTTAGCGCACGGCCGCGCGACCCGTCGCGCGGCGCCCAATATGCCAGGGTGAAGCCACCCGGACCGTCTGCCGCAGATGCAGGCCGCACCGCAAAGCCCGCACTGCTCAGGTCGTGTTGCAGTTCGGCCGTTGCGCACCACGATGCGAGCTGCGCGCCGACGGCGGCCTTGCGGCCCAGCGCTTTCAGCACCCGCGGCTGCCACGCCGCTGGGTTGTATGCCGGCGCAAAGCCGTCGAGAAAGATGGCGTCGGCTTGCAAATGCAGCGCCGGCAGCAGCAGCGCCACGTCGCCCAGAGCCAGCAGCAACTGCACGGCGCCACCCTCGAAATCCAGGGCGTGCACATTGGGCGTCAGCGCCGGCCAGGCTGCGACGAGCAATGCCACTTGGTGCGCCCAAGCCGCCACCGGCGACACCGCGTGTGCGCGCGCCAGATCCGCGGCGCTGGGCGGGCGGCTTGCGATGGCCACGACGCACAGCCGCGCGCAGCGGGCCGGGTCGTCGCGCCAGGCTTGCCAGGTCGCCAGGAAGTTGTGGCCCAGGCCGAAGTCGGTTTCCAGCACAACGAAGTGCGCGCGGCCGGCCCAGCGCATGGGCAGGGCGGTGCCGTGCAGATTGATCTGCCGCGCTCGCGCCAACCCGGCCTCGGCCGTTGGGTAGTCGGCGCCGAAATCCAGCGAGCGCGGCGCGGCATCAGGCGCGACACCGAAAGCAATGCGCGCCGGTCGTATCGGCTCGGTCTTCAAGTGCGTGCTGCCAGCCAGGCCAGCAGCGCCTCGCGCACGCCGGCGAGGTTGCGGTAAGCCAGCACCGCTGGGCTCATCGTCGCGATGGCCGCATGCAGGCGCACGGCATGCTGTGGCGTGGGCAATGCGCTGGCCAGCCGTTGTACGTCCACGGCAATGGTGAAGATGGCCTGCTGCTGGCCAGGCACCGGGATGAAGGTCTGCCGCTCGGTGCGCCACCAGGCTTGCTCGACGGCGGTGTGCTGCCAGCGCGCACCATCCACGCGTGCTGGATGGGCGTGCAGGCGCGGCTGGTCGGTGACGTTCCAGACGAAGCGCTCCCAGCGGTCGTTGCTGGTGATCACGCGGAGCAAGCCTTCGGTGGCGTTCAACAGCAAGGCGTTGTCGGCCACGGGCGCGTGGACGGCGGTGAAATGGCGACCCAGTTTTTTCTCGGGCGCCCAGTGGCTGGGCAGCGTGACGGCCAGCCAGGGAATGCAGCCGCTGCGCCCGTCCACCAAAGCGAAGTCCTCAGCGAAGCTCAGGGTCAGCAGGCCAGGCAGCCGCCATGGCGCAGGCAGGCCACGCAGGCAACGGGCGATTTCATCAACCACCTTTTCATCACCCAGGCTGAAAGTACCGCCGGCCCGTTGCTCGATGCGGCCCGCTGTGTCGACTGCGACGCCCAGCGCAGGGGCGAATGCGGTCATGCCGTCCCACGACCACACCTGCGGCTGCTCGCTGGCGGCATGGGCATACAGCGCGTGCAATGCTGGCGCGGGGTCAAAGCCGGGCAAGGCGCACAGCGCTTGCGGGTGGTAGGCCGACAGCACGGCCAGCTTCTCGCGCTGGTGGCGCGATCCGGGCTGCAATGGGGTCAGCTGCGCAGCACCGGGTGCGAGCCGCCGCAGGCCGGGTTGCATGCGGAAAGGGGCGGTGACGGCGGCGTCGAAGTCGAAGCTCATGCAGCGATCATGCCCAGGGTCAGGTGCCAATAAAAAAGCACCCTGGAGGGTGCCTTTCTCGCAGCGCCGGGGGCCATCAGACGCGCTTCTTGTACTCGTGCGTGCGGGTGTCGATTTCGATCTTGTCGCCGTTTTCCACAAAGATAGGAACGCTGATGACGAAGCCCGTGCCGACCAGCTTGGCCGGCTTCAGCACCTTGCCCGAGGTGTCGCCCTTGACGGCCGGATCGGTTTCGATCTCGCGCACCACGGTGGTGGGCAGTTCGACCGAAATGGCCTTGCCGTCGTAGAACACCACTTCAACAGCCATGCCGTCTTCCAGGTAGTTGATGGCGTCGCCCATGTTCTCGGATTCGACATCGAACTGGTTGTATTCGGCGTCCATGAAGGCGTACATCGGATCGGCGAAGTAGGAGTAGATGCACTCCTTCTTGTCCAGGATGATCTGGTCCATCTTGTCGTCGGCCTTGAAGACGATTTCAGCACCGCCGCCGTTCAGCAGGTTCTTCATCTTCAGGCGCACGGTGGCGGCATTGCGGCCACCACGGCTGTATTCGGTCTTGAGCACGACCATCGGGTTGCTGGCGTGCATGATGACGTTGCCGGCGCGGATTTCCTGGGCGATTTTCATGGCGTGTTTCCGTAGATCTGGCGTAGACCCGTTAAGGTGCGTGCGAGCAGCGCAAAGCCGCTGATTCTATCAACGCGCCGACTGTTTGCCGGCCACGAAGGCGCACAACTGCGTGGTGAGGTCGCTTTGGCCAAGCAAGCGATGGCGAAATTCACGCCCCGCCTGCGCCCACGGCGCCCTATCCAGCGACGCCGGCAGTCCCGGCCAGAGCGAACCCGACAAGCCGTTCCAGGCCCACCACAGCGCCGCCACCGCCGGGCTGGCCTGCATCGCTTCCAGCATCGCCTGCAGCTTGATGGCGTGGGCGCCATCGACCTGCGGGTAGATCTGCCACACGCAGGGCGCACCGGCCCACAGCGCCCGCACCAGTGAGTCTTCGCCGCGCACGAAATTGAGGTCGCTGGCCCACAGCAGACGGTCGTAGCCAGGTTGGCTCAGCCAGGGCAAGGCGTGGATGCGCAGGGTGCCGCGTTCACGGGCCGCAGGCATCAGCGCATGCACCTGGCGTTGCGCGAAACCAGGCGTCAGCAGCAGCAGCGTCGGTTCTGCTGCCAGCGTGTCCAGCAGCGCCGGCAAACGCGGGTTGTCGTAGCAGAACAGGCTGACCACGCGTTCGCCCGGGCGCAGCTGCAGGCCCTGCTGCGCCAGCCAGGCGTGGCGGTTGAAAGCGTCGCGTTGCGCCATCAGCGCAGGTTCGCGCAGCAGGCCGCCGGTGCGCTCGTTGAAGCCGGGGTAGAAAAACCATTTCGTCAGCCCGCCCGCCTGGGGTGATGGCAGGCCGTGCGAGCGTTCGACATAGCTTTGCGCGCTAAGGTATTCCAGGTTGATCCAGACCGGCGGCTGCGAATGGGCGGCCATGGCAGCCATGCGTTCGGCGGGCAGATCGCAACCGAAGGCTTCGATGACCACATCGCCAGGCGCGCCCTGCGGCCCTGGCCATGGGTGGATCACGACCCCCGGCGCACCTTGCGGCGCCAAGAAGGCCAGCGGCGCGGCGTTGTCGAT
>JAYSYH010000349.1:0-9202 GCA_043716645.1 Betaproteobacteria bacterium
CGTCAGGCTTGGGTGAACGGGGTCCGGTTTCAACCCTTTGGCAACGACGCTCACCTTTGTCTCAAGGTGAGTCCATGTCCGAAATTCAATCCTTCGATCTCGCCCATGCCGGCCACGAAGTCCCGCCGATGAAGTTATCCGGCCTGGAGCCGGTTCATATTGGCGCTGGCAGCCTGTTCGTCAACATTGGCGAGCGCACCAACGTCACCGGCTCAAAGGCTTTCGCCCGCATGATCCTGAACGGCGACTTTGAAGCCGCTCTGGCCGTGGCGCGCCAGCAGGTCGAAAACGGCGCGCAGATCATCGACATCAACATGGACGAAGGGCTGCTCGACAGCGAATTCGCCATGGTGACGTTCCTCAAGCTGATCGCCGCCGAACCCGATATCGCGCGGGTGCCGGTGATGGTCGATTCGTCGAAATGGACGGTCATCGAGGCCGGGCTGAAGTGCCTGGCGGGCAAGGGCATCGTCAATTCGATCAGCCTGAAGGAAGGCGAGGACGCGTTCCTCAGCCAGGCCCGCAAGGTCATGCGCTATGGCGCCGCGGCGGTGGTGATGGCGTTCGATGAAAAGGGCCAGGCCGATACGGCGCAGCGCAAGATCGAAATCTGCGAACGGGCCTACAAGCTGCTCGTCGGCATCGGGTTCGAAGCGGCCGATATCATCTTTGATCCCAATATCTTCGCGGTGGCGACGGGGATCGAGGAGCATAACAATTATGGTCTCGATTTCATCAATGCGACCGCCGAGATCAAGCGGCGCTGCCCGCACGCCCATATTTCGGGCGGGGTTTCCAACCTGAGCTTTTCGTTCCGCGGCAATGAACCTGTGCGACGGGCGATGAATTCGGTGTTCCTGTTCCACGCCATCAAGGCCGGGATGGACATGGGCATCGTCAACGCCGGGCAATTGGACGTTTATGACGCCATCGACCCGGAATTGAGCGAGGCGTGCGAGGACGTCGTGCTCAACCGCCGGGCGGATTCGACAGACCGGCTGCTGGCCATCGCCGACAAGTTCAAGGGCGGCGGCGTCGTCGCCGAAAAGGCCACCGATGAATGGCGCGGCTGGCCGGTGGCCAAGCGGCTGGAACACGCGCTGGTCAAGGGTCTCGACGCGTTCGTCGTCGACGATGCCGAGGAGGCGCGGCTGGTTTCGGTGCGGCCGATCGACGTGATCGAAGGGCCGTTGATGGCCGGCATGAACGTCGTTGGCGACCTGTTCGGGCAGGGCAAGATGTTCCTGCCGCAGGTGGTCAAGAGCGCCCGCGTGATGAAGCAGGCGGTGGCGCACCTGCTGCCCTACATCGAAGAAGAGAAGAAGACACTGATCGCCGGCGGCTACGAGTCCAAGCCCAAGGGCAAGATCGTCATCGCCACCGTGAAGGGCGACGTCCACGACATCGGCAAGAACATCGTCACTGTGGTCTTGCAGTGCAACAACTTCGAAGTCGTCAACATGGGCGTGATGGTGGCCTGCCAGGACATCCTGAAGCGGGCCAAGGAAGAAGGCGCCGACATCATCGGCTTGAGCGGCCTGATCACGCCCAGCCTGGAAGAAATGCAGCACGTGGCCGCCGAGATGCAGCGTGACGACTACTTCCGCAGCCGCGGCACGCCGCTGCTGATTGGCGGCGCCACCTGCAGCCGCGTGCACACGGCGGTGAAGATCGCGCCGCACTACGAAGGGCCGGTGGTCTACGTGCCAGACGCCTCGCGCAGCGTGGGCGTGTGCAGCGACTTGCTCAGCGACGAACGCGCGGTGAAATACATCGGCGAATTGCGCGCCGACTACGAACAGTTGCGCGTGCTGCACGCGGCGAAGAAGGCCACGCCGCTGGTGACGCTGGCCGTTGCACGCCTGAACAAGGCGGCGGTGGACTGGGCCGCCTACACGCCGCCGGCGCCGAAGTTCATCGGCCGCCGCGTGTTCAGGAATTACGACCTGGCTGAGCTGGCAGCGTGCATCGACTGGGCGCCGTTTTTCCAGACCTGGGATTTGGCCGGCAAGTTCCCGGACATCTTGCGCGACGAGGTGGTGGGTTCCGAAGCCGTGCGCGTGTTCAGCGACGGCAAGCGGCTGCTGCAGCGGGCCATCGAAGGCCGCTGGCTGCAAGCCAGCGGCGTCATCGCGCTGTTGCCCGCCAACACCGTGGGCGACGACACCATCGAGGTCTACACCGACGAGACGCGCAGCACAGTCGCGCTGCGCTGGAGCCCGCTGCGGCTGCAGACCGAACGCCCCGTCGTGGAAGGTGTGAAGCGGCCCAATCGCAGCCTGGCTGACTTCATCGCGCCGCGCCTCGAGCACGGCGGCAAGGCCGACTACATCGGCCTGTTTGCGGTGACGGCCGGCCTGGGCATCGAGAAGAAGGAGAAGCAGTTCACCGACGACCACGACGACTACAGCGCGATCATGTTGAAGGCGCTGGCCGACCGGCTGGCCGAAGCCTTCGCCGAGCGGATGCACCAGCGCGTGCGCACCGACCTCTGGGGCTACGCGCCCGAGGAAGCGCTCAGCACCGAGGCGCTGATTGCCGAACAGTACCGCGGCATCCGTCCGGCGCCGGGCTACCCGGCCTGCCCCGACCACAGCGTGAAGCGTGCGATGTTCGAGGTGCTGGCCGCAACCGACATCGGCATGGGCCTGACCGACAGCATGGCCATGACGCCGGCCGCCAGCGTCTGCGGCTTCTACCTGGCCCACCCGGATGCGACCTACTTCAACGTCGGCCGCATTGGCGAAGACCAACTGCAGGACTGGGCCGACCGGCAGGCCTTCGCCGCCGATGTCGCAAGGCGCTTGCTGGCGCCAGCTCTGGGCTGAAGGGCCAGCCGGGCATTGCGCTCGGCCGGGCGTTACGGCCTTACGGCGATGCGCGGTGAAATGCACGTGAGCAACGGTAAAGCTATGTTGGCTTGCGCCGCGAAATTGTCTATCCTCAGGCGGCGCGTCCCTTCCGGGACTGACAGCCCTCGGCTGCGCGCTTCACCACGGCAGGGAGTGTTCATGGTTTTGATTCCGACTGGCACCCACCGCTGGCTGCTGGCCAGCCTGACGGCCGCGCTACTCGCCGCTTGCGGCGGCGGAGGTGGCAACACCAGCACCACCGCAAGCACCAGCACCGCCGACGTCACCACCAGCCGTTCGCCGGCTGCCGCGCTGTCGGTGGCCGAAGCGGCCTCGGCCTCGGCCGCCGCGACCGAAGCCGCCAATGTGGCGCTGGCCATCGGTGACCGCTACGCCGCCGACGCGCTGATGGCTGCCGCCGCCCGCGTGCCGGCCGACCGCCCGGCCAGCCTGCAGGAAGCCGCGCGCTTCCTGACGCAGGCCAGCTTCGGGCCCACGCCCGATAGCAATGAACTGCTGATGAAGCTGGGCTACGCCGGCTGGATCAATTACCAGTTCGGCCTGCCGGCCACATCGAATCGCAACTACTGGGAAGCGGCGGACGCGGCCATAAAGCTGGTCAATCCCACCTTGGCGGCGGGGCAGGACCAGGTCTGGGAATCATTCTGGAAACAGGCCACCACCAGCAAAGACCAGTTGCGCCTGCGCACGGCCTACGCGCTGTCGCAGATGTTTGTGATCTCGGCCGTGGACGGAAACGTGGGCAACGAGCCGCGGGCGCTGGCTGCCTGGTTGGACATGCTGGAGGACAAGGGCCAGGGCACTTACCGTGACCTGCTGGAGGCGGTTTCCTTGCACCCGCTGATGGGCCTGTACCTGACCAGCCTGCACAACCAGAAAGCCGACGCCGCCAGCGGCCGTGTGCCAGACGAAAATTACGCGCGCGAAGTCATGCAGCTGTTCTCGGTCGGCCTGACCAAGTTGAACCCCGACGGCACACCGGCACTGGTGAACAACCTGCCAGTCGAGACCTACACCCCGGCTGACATTTCGGGGATGGCCCGCGTCTTTACCGGCTGGAGCTGGGCCTGCGGCGCGCTCAACAGTAGCTGTTTCAACAACGGCAACACGGGCGGCGTGGCCGACCCTGACCGCGCCATCAAGCCGATGATGGCTTACCCGCAGTACCACAGCACCGAGGTGAAGAGCTTCCTGGGCGTGACCATTCCGGCGCAGACCACGGCCAACCCGGCAGCCAGTTTGAAAGTCGCGCTGGATACGCTGGCCAACCACCCCAACACCGCGCCTTTCATCAGCAAACAGCTGATCCAGCGCCTGGTCAGCAGCAACCCCAGCCCGGCTTATGTACAGAGCGTGGCAGCCGTTTTTGCCAACAACGGCAGCGGCGTGCGCGGTGATCTGAAGGCCGTCGTCAAGTCCATCCTGACCCACCCCGAAGCCCGGCTGCTGACGAACAGCACTGGCAAGGTGCGCGAACCGGTGCTGCGTTTGTCGGCCTACCTGCGCGCGTTCCCGCACACGTCCGACACCGGCAACTTCAAAGTCGGCAACACCGACAGCGCCGGAACCTCGTTGGGGCAGACGCCGTTGCGGGCGCCGTCGGTTTTTAACTTCTACCGACCGGGCTACGTCGCGCCGGGCACGCAGTCGGCGGCTGCCGGAATGGTAGCGCCGGAATTGCAACTGCAAAATGAAAGCAGTGCCTCGGGCTGGATCAACTTCATGCGCGATAACCTGTCGTCGGGCGTGGGTCAGTCCAACGGCACGGTGAATGGGGTGGTGCTGAATCGGCGCGACCTGCGGCGCGACTGGTCGGCTGAAATGGCACTGGCGCCACGCGCCACCGAACTGGTGGCCTCGGTCACCGACCGCCTGCTGTACGGCCAGGCCAGCCCCGCGCTGACCACGGCCATGGTGACCGCGATCAACAAGATGACCATCCCCGTGCTGAATGCCGGCGGGACCAACCAGGCTGCCATCGATACCGCCAAGCGCAATCGTGTGTATGCATCGGTGCTGCTGACCCTGGCGGCGCCCGAATTCATGGTTCAGAAATAAGCGCGAGACCACACCCCATGCACATTTTGAAAAACGCTTCGCGCCGTGTCTTCCTGCGCCAGGCCGGCGCGATGTCGGCTCTGGTCGGCGGCGCGGCGCCGCTGGCCCTGAACCTGTCGGCACTGGGCTCGGCTGCCGCCGCCGGCGCGGCCGACTACAAGGCCATCGTCTGCCTGTTCTTCTACGGCGGCAATGATTCCTACAACATGGTGCTCCCGACTGATGCGGCTTCATGGTCGGCCTACACCGCCACGCGCACCCAGGCGCCCGACCCCATTGCGCTGCTGGCTGCGGGCGTGGCGCCCAACCCGGGCGCTGCAGCCGGCTCACCGGCGCGGCTGGGGGGTGTGCTGCCGATTTCGCCACTGCGCGCGCAGAGCCGCAGCTTCGCGCTGCACCCGGTGATGGCCAGCCTGCAG
Organism: Betaproteobacteria bacterium; assembly: GCA_043716645.1. Classification (GTDB taxonomy): domain Bacteria; phylum Pseudomonadota; class Gammaproteobacteria; order Burkholderiales; family Burkholderiaceae_C; genus Rubrivivax. Next base: position 5,351 of record JAYSYH010000349.1, read on the forward strand.
GCGATGTTCGACACCGACAAGCGGCTGGCCATCCTGCCCAACATCGGGCCGTTGCTGATGCCCACCACCAAGGCGCAGTACGCGCAGGGCAGTTTCCCCAAGCCGCCGCGCCTGTTTTCGCACAACGACCAGCAGAACACCTGGCAAGCGCTGGGGCCTGAAGGCGTTTCGCTGGGGTGGGGCGGGCGCATGGGTGACATGTTGGTGACGCAGAACAGCAAGCCTGTGTTCACTGCGGTTTCGGCCGCCGGCAATTCGGTATTCGTCTCGGGCAACACGGTGCGGCAATACCAGGTCAGCACCAACGGGGCGATTCCGTTGGGGGTGAACGCCGCGGGCCAGGTCTACGGTTCGGCCGATGTCGGCACGCTGCTGCAGCAACTGGCCAGCACCACGCGCACCGACCACCCCTTTGACGCCGACGTGGCCGCAGTCGCCGGCCGCGCCATCGACGCCGAGCAGACGCTGCGCAATCTGCGGCCGGCCAGTGACCCGGCTTTTGGCACGCCGGTTGCCACCGGCGTCACCTACAGCCAGAGCAACGACGACAAACTGCGCTACCTGAACCCGCTGACCGGCACCACGGCGCCCAACACGCTGGCGCAGCAGTTCCAGGTGGTGGCCCGGATGATCGACGCCGGCTTGACGGGCCTGACTGGCGCACAGCGGCAGGTCTTTTTCGTCAGCATGGGTGGCTTCGATTCACACGACGGACAGAACCGGACGCACGCCGACCTGTACGCCCGCATCGCCCACGCGATGAAGTATTTCGACACCACGCTGGGCGCCATGGGTGCGCGCAACAACGTCACCACCTTCACCGGCAGCGACTTCGGCCGTACCTTTACCAGCAACGGCGACGGCACCGACCACGGCTGGGGTTCGCACCACTTCGTGATGGGCGGGGCGGTGAAAGGCGGCGACCTGTACGGCACTTTCCCGGTGCTGGGCTTGAAGAACGCCAACAACAGCAATTTCGACAGCAGCCCCGATCAGCTGGGCAATGGCGCCATGCTGCCGGGTACGTCGGTGGACCAGCTCGGTGCCACGCTGGGCCGCTGGTTCGGTCTGACGGACGCGCAGATCGCCGACATTTTCCCCAACCTGGCGAACTTCAACCTCAGTGTGCGCAACCTGGGCTTCATGGCCTGACCCCGGGGCCCCGGGGCCCCGTTGCTGATAGCGGCCGGGCGGCCGATATGATCCGTCGCCCCGATGAAACCGCCCACTTCCCTGAATTCGGCCCAGATGGCCGCCGTTCACCAGCTCGACGCGCCCTGCCTGGTACTGGCCGGCGCCGGCTCGGGCAAGACCCGCGTCATCGTGCACAAGATCGCGCGATTGCTGCAGGCGGGGCTGCTGCCCAAGCAGATCGCGGCCATCACCTTCACCAACAAGGCCGCGCAGGAAATGCGTGAGCGGGCCAAGGCGCTGGTCGGGCCACGCGCGGCGAAAGAGCTGGCGGTCAGCACCTTCCATTCCTTGGGCGTGCGCATGCTGCGTGCCGACGGGCCGCGCATCGGGCTGAAAGAGAATTTCAGCATCCTGGACAGCGACGACGTGCTGGGCGTGATGAAAGACGCCGGCGGCACCACCGACGTGGCGCTGGCGCGCCGTTGGCAGTGGACGATCAGCCTGTGGAAGAACCAGGGGCTGGACGCCAACGCCGCCGCCGATGTGGCGGCCGATGCGGATGAACTGGTGGCCGCCCGCGTGATGCGCCTGTACGGCGAACGCCTGCTGGCTTTCCAGGCAGTGGACTTCGACGACCTGATCCAGCTGCCGCTGAAATTGCTGCAGCACCACGCCGAGGCGCACGCCAAATGGTCGGGCATGTTCCGCCATATCCTGGTCGACGAGGTGCAGGACACCAATGCCGTGCAGTACGAACTGCTCAAGGCGCTGGTCGGCGAAACCGGCATCTTCACGGCCGTCGGCGACGACGACCAAAGCATCTACGGCTGGCGCGGTGCGACCATCGAAAACCTGCGTCGCTTGCCGCAGGACTATCCGCTGATGAAAGTCATCGCGCTGGAGCAGAACTACCGCAGCACCGGGCAGATATTGCGCGCCGCGAACGCCGTCATCGCCGGCAACCCGAAGATCTTCGAGAAGAAGCTGTGGAGCGACCTGGGCGACGGCGAGGCGGTGCGGCTCGTCGACTGCGACAGCGAAGAGCACGAAGCCGAGCGCGCGGTGTCGCGCATCCAGTCGCTGCGGGCAGGTTTGCATGGTCAGAGCGGCGAGGTGAAGTACAGCGACTTCGCCGTCCTGTACCGCGCCAACCACCAGGCCCGTGTCTTCGAACAGAAGTTGCGCGCGGCGCAGATCCCGTACAAGGTCTCAGGCGGGCAGAGCTACTTCGATCGCGCCGAGATCAAGGACCTGTGCGCCTGGCTGCGCCTGCTGGTCAACCAGGACGACGACCCGGCTTTCCTGCGCGCCGTGTCCACGCCCAAGCGCGGCATCGGCCACCAGACGCTGGCCAGCCTGGGCGAGTTCGCCAGCAAGTGGAAGCTGAGCCTGTTCGACGCGCTGTTCTCGCCGTCGCTGGGCGCCGCATTGAAGGGCAAGGCCGTCGATGGCCTGCACGAGTTCGGTCGTGAGGTGAACGAACTGCAGCACAGCGCCACTGCCACCAGCGGTGGCGAAGATGCCAGGGCGCTGCTGCTCGGATGGCTCAAAGCCATCCACTACGAACAGCACCTGCTGGACGGCGAAGACAGCCCGAAGGTGGCGGCCGCACGCTGGAGCAATGTGCTGGACTTCATCGACTGGATCGCCAAACGCTGCGGCGGGCAGGTCACGCAGGACGGCGGCGTCACCTTCGAGGCCGAAAAGCAAACCGTGCTGCAGGTGGCGCAGACCATCAGTGTGATCATCAGCCTGGCCGAGCGCGGCGACGAGCAGGACGTGGTGACGTTGTCCACGCTGCACGCGGCGAAAGGCCTGGAATGGCCGCATGTGCAGCTGGTGGGCATCAACGAAGGGCTGCTGCCCTTTCGCAGCGGCGACGAAGAGATGACCGCCGAGCGCCTTGAGGAAGAGCGCCGCCTGATGTACGTAGGCATCACCCGCGCCCGCACCACGCTGGCCGTGAGTACGCTGCGCCGGCGCAAGAAAGGTCGCAATACGGTGCAGGGCATTCCCAGCCGCTTCATCGCTGAGATGAAGCTGGAACAAGCCGTGGACAAGGGCGACCCGCGTGAACGGCTGAAGAAGCTGCGGGCCGAGCTGGCCGCGCGCGTGGCGCCACCCGTCGTCTGAACCGGCGCACCGGCCGGGCTGTGCAGCCCGGCCGGTGCGCCCTCGTCACACTCGCGCCCGCGCAGCGCGCGCGAACTGCCGGCGCCGCGCCCAGCCCAGCACGGCCAGACCGCCAGCAAACAGCAGGTAGCTGCCGGGTTCCGGCACCGCTGCGACCGTGCCTTGCAGGTTCAGGGTCACGTCGGCCAATGCCAGGTTGGGGCCGCTGCCATGCGTGCTGATGCCGCGCAGCGTCACCACCCGGTTGAAGGTGCCGATTGCGCTGTCGTTGAAGCTCACGCTCAGGCCGCTCAGGCCGCTCAGGCCGCTTAGCGCCGCACCGGCCGCCAGGCTCGCGAAGCTGCCGAAGCCGCTGAGCGCGCAGCCACTGCCCAGCGCGGACAGGTCCCAGCTGCCGCCCAGCGCGTCGGCCGGACCCGCCGCGATGTTGGCCAGGCTCAGCGACGCCGTGGCCGCCCCTGTGCCCTGCAACAACGTGCCGAAGTTCAGCGTGTAGTTCAGCCCCGCCGCACTGAAGCTGCCCGCGCCCGCTGTCTTGCCCAGCGCAGCGCTGGCCAGGTTGTTGACCTGGGCCTTCAGCGTCAG
>JAYSYH010000350.1:0-2964 GCA_043716645.1 Betaproteobacteria bacterium
CTTCCCGGTGCTCTTCGAGACGACGCTGCCCGCCTTGCTGGACGCGCATCAACGCGGCGCGACAACACGCCAAGCGCGCCTGCAGGCGCTGTTCGCGACAATGGCTGTACTCGAAGATACAAACCTGGTCCACCGCGGTGGCCTGGCGGGACTGCGTCATGCGCAGCGCACTGCCCGCGCATTCTTAGCCGAGGGCGGCGCGCTGCGGCCCGACGCGCTGGCGCATGCCGAAGCCGTGCACGCGGACTTCGTCGCTCGCCATCTGTCGCCTGGCGGCACGGCCGACATGCTGGCGGCGGCCTGCTGGGCGCAGCGCGTCTGCGGTCGAGCATGAGCCTGCTCCTCGGCCCGCAGGGCTCTGCCTCAATGCACTGCATGAAGGTTGCCTGATGAGCCTGGGGCTCCTGTTTGCAGGGCAGGGGACACAGCACGCGACGATGATGCCGTGGTTGGAGGCTTGCCCCGAGGCTGCTCCGACACTGGCACTGATTTCCGCACAACTTGGCGCCGATTGGCGCACCCGTCTGGCCGACCCCGAGTGGAGCCAGCGCAACGCCGTGGCGCAGCCCTTGTTGACCGGGTTGGGGCTGGCGGCCTGGCAAAGCTTGGCGCTGAGACTGCCGATACCGACGGTGGTGGCGGGTTACAGCGTGGGTGAGTTGGCGGCGTTCTGCGCGGCTGGCGTGTTCGATGCAGCACAGGCGCTGGCGCTGGCCGGCGACCGCGCTGCCGCCATGGACCGCAGTGCGGCCGAACTCGATACCGGACTGCTGTCCGTCCAGGGTCTGGATGCCAAGTCGCTGCTTGCCGCCTGCGAGCGCCACGGCTTGTCGCTGGCCCTGCGGCTGGCGGCTGACCGGGCTGTGCTGGGCGGCTTGTCTGCGGCCCTGATGATGGCCGAAAGGGAGATGTCGGCGGCCGGAGCGCGCTGTACGCGGCTCCAGGTGCGCGTCGCCTCGCACACGCCATGGATGTCGGCGGCTGCCGTCGAGTTCGAGGCACGTCTGGGCGCTGTGGCCATGTCCTCACCGCATTCGATACTGGTCTGCAATCACAGCGGCGCACCGGAACGTGAGCTGGGCCGCTTGAAGCACCTGCTGGCCCGCCAGATCGCGACCACGGTTCTCTGGGACAGCTGCATGGACGCCATCGCCGAGCGACGCGTTCGCTGCGTGCTGGAAGTGGGCGCTGGAAACGCCTTGACGAACTTGTGGCGTGAGCGGTATCCCGACATTCCAGCTCGCTCGGTGGACGAGTTCCGCAGTGAGCGTGCCATTGCCCGCTGGGTCAACACCGTGTTGCGATGAATGCGCCTTTCGGCCTTGATTGGTTGGGCATCGGACGGCGCCGGAGTCGAAGCATTGCGAATGCAGCCTCCGTAGGAGCGTGCTCTGACCGTCGACCGTTGACATGTCGTGCAGCCCCAGTGCCCGCGATCCGTTGCGGCACACGGGTTGAGCCGGCAAACCCAAACGCCGGTTCAAAACAAGCAACGGTGCCAGTCAGCTGCGTCGAGTCTCTGCGTTTGTGCTCCCATCGATCGGGATTTTTTAATGCACATCTGGTGCAGTCGAACGACTGCTTCACGCTCCTTCCACCGGCGGGTTTGGGTCGGCAGCGCCAGTTCGTGGTCGTCGGATGCAGTCGTTCGGCCCCCAACGTGTGCCGATCGTCGGTCGGCATTCGCGAATGACTGCTGTCGCCATAGCTGGCTTTTTCCGCGGCGTGGGCGAAAGTCAAGTTCCAAGGTGGACCGGTCGTTCGCTGGAAAAATCGCCGCCGGCTGCAATGGGTCGATAGCCGCCAGTCAAGTCCGGCGACTCATGAGTGCCCTATGCTGCGAGCGTACTCTGCGAGACGTTTCGGAGACGACCCCTAAAGGCGCCAGCCGAGCGCGAGGTCTCCAGACGAGTAAGGGATGACGCCGCAGCGAGGAGGCCGTGCTCGACCTGGTGTTCGAGCTCGACTCGATCGCCCCGCCGCATGATGATGCTCGTTCAAACTGCGAGGCGACATTCTGCTCAACGCGCGATTGCTTCGACTGCGACCAGCGCGGCCATGGTGCCCCGGCATCGAACGGTGCCGCACGCGCACGGGTAGGAGGCCGGCTCGTCGCCATCGTCAATGACGAGCGCGTAGTCGAGGAGGAGTTCTTCGTCGGCTCGAATGCGACGCAGCGTGCGCACGACGAGGTGCAAGGTGCCGTCGGCGGCTCGACGCTCAACGGCTTCGACGTTGGGCACGCAGGCGTGATTGATGTGCCTCAAGGCATTGCCGCCCTGTGCTCCGTCGATCACGCTGCCGTCGGAAAGACCGAACAGGTAGGTGAGGTTGTCGTCCCATGCAGGATCGGTCTCGTCAGGCGCGTAACGGCGGCCGTCGTAGCAGCCGATCTCCTCACGGGTATGCATGGCGCGCAGGGCGAACACACCTTGTCCGTGGATTGGGCTTTGGCGCACTGCGATGGCCGCCGCGAGGGTCGCGTTGGAAGCATGATGGGATGGTTTCATGAGGCGCGCTTGTCGCGGACGAGTGCGCAGGTTCCGTGGTTGACCGCACGTCGGCTCCGTGTCAGGCCTAAATCCGCGTCAACAGCCAGACCACCAGCACGGAAACCGCCAGACGTGTCAAACGCCACTTGAACGTCCCGAACCCGACCGTAGCCGCATAGGCCCGTTTCGCCGCCCAGTAGGCCACCAGGAAGCCCACCAGCAGTCGCATCCCGGGCGCTGGCGTGTGCCACCACCACACCCAGTAGCCAAGCACCGCCGGCAGCGCGAGCGCGTCGACGAGCGCCAGCGTCCGAATCGCCAGTGCAAACACCATGTGGTGCGGCCCAGCCGAACGATCGACGACATCAGTCATGAAAACCCCTGTGTGTTTACCGTAAACAGCCCTTGAACAAACACAACTGTACAGCTACACGCTTCGTTGACAGATAACAAGTGTGATACTACTATTTGT
>JAYSYH010000036.1:0-22717 GCA_043716645.1 Betaproteobacteria bacterium
AAGGGCCGCCGACGGTCAGATTGCGCATATCGACGCCGAACCGGCCCAGGGCGTCGGCCAGCACGAATTTGCCGCCATAGACGCCGATCGAGCCGGTCAGGGTCGAGGGCTGGGCCACGATCCAGTTCGCTTCCGAACTGATCCAGTAACCGCCGGAGGCGGCATAGTCGCCCATCGACACCACCACCGGCTTGCCCGCCTTGCGCGTCAATTCCAGCTCGCGACGTATCAGCTCGCTGCCGAAAGCGCTGCCGCCGGGTGAATTCACGCGCAGCACCACGGCCTTGATCTGCTCGTCTTCACGCGCCCGGCGGATCAGCTCGCCGGTGCTCAGGCCGCCAATGGCGCCGGGGCCCGAGCGGCCGTCGCCGATGCCGCCTTCGGCCACGATCACGCCCACTGCCGCCTTGCCGGTGGACGGCTTGATGCGGGCCAGGTAGTCGCCTTGGCTGATCTGGCGGAAGGTCTTCTTGTCGTCGCTGGCGGCGCCGCGTTCGACCATCAGGGCGCGCATCTCGTCGCGCGTCTTCAGCGCGTCGATCCAGCCGCGGTCCTGGGCCCAGCGCGCGGCGTCGCCCCCGACGGCCACCAGGCTGTCGGGCAGGCTATTGATGGCCGCCATCACGCTGCCCGCAGGCTGCTTGCGGGCGGCTTCGACCGTGCCGGTCCAGGTGGCCCACAGCGTGCCGTACAACAGGCTGTCGGCTTCGACGGTCTCGGGTGACGGGCCGTTGGCGGTGTAGCCCTCGTTGTAGTTCTTGAACTTTCCGGCACGGATGACATGCGCCGTCAGGCCGACCTTGTCCAGCAGGTCCTTGTAGTAGCTGCGCGGTCGGCCGTAGCCCTGCACCAACACGCCGCCCATCGGGTGCAGCCAGACTTCGCTGGCCTGGGCGGCCAGAACGTACTGGCGCTGGTCGAAGTTCGAACCCCACGCGACGATCGGCTTGCCCGCAGCCCTGAAGCGCGTCAGCGCGGAGCCCACCTCGTGCAGCGTGGCGCCGCCGGCGCCCGAGAAGTCGTCCAGCAGCAGCAGCGCTTGCGTGATGGCGGGATCTTTCGCCGCCGCGTCCAGCACGGCCAGCACGTCGCGCAGGCGGTTCTGTGGGTCGTCCTCGCCCTGCAACTGGCGCAGCACCCCTTCGCGCGACGCGCCGACGCGCTGTTCGGTGATGCTGCCATTCAACTTCAGCACCAAGGTGGTCCTGGGCTGCAGTGGCGGCGGACCGCCACGCCACAGGCCGACGACCACGGCCACCAGCACGGCCAGCAGCAGCAGGTTCAGCAGCGCGCGGCGGGTGCCGTCCAGCAGCCACCAGGCGCCGCGCAGGCCGCGGCCCAGGAAAGTGAAGATCGACTTGAACATGGGGCGTGTGGGGAGTGGGGAGTGGGGAGTGGGGAGCGATGGCGAAATCGCGGAGCTTACGCACCTGAACGGGCTGGCGCGATGGGCACGCTGCAAGCCTGCGTGGCTCAAGGACAATCCGCCGCGCATGCAGGCCATCCTCGCCGTCACCGTTCCCTTTTTTGCGCTGGTGCTGTGCGGCTATCTGGCCGCGCGGCGGCAGCTGTTGCCGGAGTCAGCCATCCCGGGCCTGAACGGCTTCGTGCTGTACTTCGCGCTGCCTTGCCTGCTGTTCCGGTTCGGCGCTGGCACGCCGGTGCTGGAGCTGTTGAATCCGGTGGTGCTGGCGGTCTACCTGGCCAGTGCACTGCTGATCGTGTTCTTCACCGTCGCCGTCACGCTGAGCGAGCGCATCCAACTGCAGGACGCTGCCTTCGGCGCGCTGGTGGCGGCCTTCCCGAACACCGGTTTCATGGGCGTGCCGCTGCTGGTGGCGCTGCTGGGCAAGGCGGCAGCCGGGCCGCTGATCTGCACGGTGCTGGCCGATCTGTTCGTCACCAGCTCACTGTGCATCGCGCTGGCGCAAGCCCACGGTGCCAGCGGTCAGGGCACCCGGGCCGCCTTGTTGCGCGCCCTGCGCGGGGCGCTGTCCAACCCGCTGCCCTGGTCGATCGCGCTGGGCGCTTTTTCGTCGTTTTCGGGGGTCGCGCTGCCCGGCCCGTTGGCCACGCTGGTAGGCATGCTGGCCGACGCCGCCTCGCCGGTGGCGCTGTTCACTATCGGCGCAGTGCTGTGGCGCTCAGGCCAGCACGCGGCCCACCGCACGCCGCTGGCCGACTACCTGCCGGTGGCGCTGATCAAGCTCGCGCTGCACCCGCTGCTGGTGCTGGCGCTGGGCGCTGCTGCGCACGCACTGGGCGCGCCGCTGTCGGCTTTCCAGCTGACGGTGCTGACGCTGGCCGCCGCGCTGCCCAGCGCCAGCAACGTGTCGCTGCTGGCCGAGCGTTATGGCGCCGACAACGGCCGCGTGGCGCGCATCATCATCAGCAGCACGGTGCTGGCCTTCGGCAGCTTTTCACTGCTGGCCTGGGCTTTGGGCGTGCGGCCGGGCTGAATCGACGAAGGGAAGTACGCCGCGAAGCCGCGAGTTTTCCGGCCATCGCCATCGGCGGTCGGCGCCCAGACTCGGTACCGCGTCCCCCTTCCTTCCGGGGCGGACGCGTTGCTGGAGTCCCTTGCGCATGGCCGCCCCGTCACACCCCATCACTGCACTGTTGTGCGCCGCGTTGCTGGCGGCCACCCCGGCCTGGGCCGGCCGCTGCGTGGACGAAGAAAGCCCCGACCCGCCGCCCGACACCAGCACCGCCATTGAGGCGGCCGCCGTGCAACGCCAACCCGACCCGCGCGTGGTGATGCAAAACCTGGTGCGCGACGCGCTGGCGCGCAGCCTGGGTGTCGGCGCGGCCGAACTGCAAGCGCAGGCCGCGCTGGACGACATCCAGGAAACCGCGTCGGCCAAAAAACTGCAGGCCGGCGCCAGCGTGGGCTTCGGGCCCGGCGGCACGCAGACTTTGGCGGGCACCGAGATCTCACCTTTGCAGTTGCGCGGCTCGGTCACCGTGGGCCAGCTGCTGTACGACGGCGGGCGCACCGACCGGCTGGTCGACTGGCGCACGCAACTCGCCGAATCGGCGCGCCAGGGGCACCTGACGGCGCGCGAGCAACTGGCACTGAATGCCGTTTCGCTGGCGCTGGAACGCAACCGCTACCGCCAGCACGTGCTGGTCTACGGCCAGTACGTGCGCAAGATGGGCTGCCTGGTCGAGGCGCTGGAAACCATCATCAAGGCCGACCGCGGCCGCGCCAGCGAACTGGTGCAGGCGCGCAAGACGTTGCAGCAGGCCGAACTGTCGCAGACCCAGGCCGCGTCGCAGGCGCGTCAGGTGGAAGTCAGGCTGCGCCGCATGGTGGGCGACGGCCTGCCGCCGGTGCGTGGTTTGTCGGGCCTGCTGTTGCAGGTGCCGACGCTGGAAGCGCTGCTGCCCGAGGTGGAACGCAGCAGCGAAATCGCCGGCATGACGGCCCAGGCCCAGGCCGCCGCCCAATACGCCCGCGCCATCGAAGCCGGCACCAAGCCGCAGCTGAGCTGGAACCTCAGCAGCAGCCAGTCGGTCGGGCGCAGCCAGATCAGCGGCAGCAGCAGTGGCAGCAGCGCCACCCACGCCGGCCAGTTCGCTGTGGGCCTGGCGCTGAACGTGCCGTTGATGAACCCTGGCGTGGCCAGCGCCACCGACGCCGCCCGCAAGCGCGCCCAGGCCGCCGATCTGCAGCGCGACGACGCGCTGGAATCGCGTCGCTTCAGGCTGGCCGAGGTGCACGAGCAAACGCTGTCCAGCTTCGACCGCATGCGCCGCACGGCGCAGGTGCTGCGCGACAGCGAACAGGTGCGCAACTTCACGCTGCAGCAGTGGCAGCAACTGGGCAAGCGCAGCCTGTTCGACGTGATGGGCGCCGAGGCCGAACACTACAACCTGCGCATCAGCTATATCAACGCGCTGTGCGACGGCCAGCAGCTGAACGCCAATCTGCTGTCGCTGGGCCGCGGCGTAACAGAGTGGCTGCGCTGATCGGGCGCTGATCGGGCGCTGATCGGGCGCTGGTCTCGCGTTCAGGCCTTCAAAAGGTCCAGTCTGGCCAGGCCGGGACTGCCCGGCAGCACGTTGCGGTCCAGCGCCGCGCGCAGGGCCACGCGGGTGGCCCATTCGACGCGCTTGCATACCGCGTCGGGGCCTATCCATTCTTCGGCGCGGTCGGGCCAGCCGGCGGGTGAAGGTGCGGCCTCGCGCTCGCAGGCGCCGACGATGCCGCGGGCACTGGCCTTGGCCAACGACACCGTGAAGTGGTTGGCCCAGAACAGCGCCAGTCTTTCGTTGAAGGGCCGGGTGCTGACGGCGGCCGTACCCAGGCGGGCGCGCACATCGGCCTGCACCAGGTGTGGCGCGGCATGGCTGTTCTGTGAAGTTACGTTGACGTGGCCGGCGGCGGCATGCTGCCGAGCCTGCCTGTTGAAAACCCCGCTGCACCCGGGTCGCCCTGCATTGCGGGCCTGCGGGCGCTGGCAGACACTGTGGCGATGATTGCGGTGACAACGCGCTTGGCGCTGGGCTACTCGGCCATGCTGGTGCATGCCTTCACGCGCCGGGGTCTGCTGCGCCGGGCAGACGTGGTGGCGGGGCTGGTGCGCCAGATCCACTTCACGGGTGTGCAGGCCTTGCCCTATGTCTGCGTCGTGGCCCTGCTGTTCGGCGCGGTCGTCGTCACCCAGGCGCTGTCGCTGCTGGGCCCCGACAACGAGGTGGTGCTCAAGGCGGTGGTGTGGGGCGGCATCTGCGAACTCGGGCCGCTGGTCACCGCGCTGATCATCATCGTGCGCAGCAGCGTCTCGATCGCCGCCGAGGTGGCCCTGATGCGCCTGCGCAGCGGCATCAGCGACGCCTTGTGGTGTGACGCCGCACACGAGGAAGAAGTGGTCTTGCCCCGCGTGGTGGGCGTTGCCGTGGCGTCGGCCATGCTGGTTGCGTTTTTCCAATTCGTGGCCGTGGTGGCTGCCATGCTCACCGCCGCCGCCACCCTGGGCAGCACCATCGAAGCCGAGTTGTCGCACTTCCTGACCGGTGCGGCCTGGTGGCAGGTGCCGTTTTCGATTGCCAAGGCGTTGTTCTTCGGTGCCGGCATCGGCGCGATTTCCTGCTACCACGCGATGCACATTCCCAACGATATTGCTGCCGTGCCCAAGGCGGTGGTGGCGGCCGGCATCGGCAGCCTCAGCTTCGTGATCGCGGTAGACCTCTTCGCAGTGTTACTGCTGCTGGCATGAAGGGCAGCCCATTGATCACCGCACCCGTCCAGGTGGCATCGATGCACCGCCAGATCGTCGGGCTGCTGGTGGTGGCCGTCCTGCTGGTGCTGGCGATGGTGGCCGGCATCGCGATACAGCACGACCTGTTCTCCAAGCGGGCGCAGCTGCACTTTGTCACCGAAAACGCCAATGGGCTGGCGCCCGGCACCAGCGTGCGGCTGAGCGGCTACCGCGTGGGTTCGGTGTCGGCGATGGCGCTGCAGCCCGACCTCAAGGTGCGGGTCACGCTGTTGATCGCGGCCGAGCATTTCGACAGCCTGCGCGGCGACGCCAGCGCGCTGCTGGTGCGCGAACAGCTGCGCGCGCCAGCGCTGGAGTTGCGACCCGGCAAGCTTGCCGGGCCGCTGGCGGGTGGCGACCCCGCCATCACCTACCAGCATGGCGGCTCGCTGACCGAGATTGCCGATGACCTGCGCGACCGGCTGGCGCCTATCCTGGACGACGTGAAGCAGCTCACCGGCACCCTCAGGCAGCAAAAAGGTGACATCGCCGTGCTGCTCGGCAACGCGGCTGCGGCGTCGCGCGATCTGGCCGGCACGGCGCAGTCGATGCGCGCGCTGGTTGGCGACGCGGGCACGCGCGTCAACAAGCTGGGCGCGCAGGCGCAGTCGGTGCTGGCAGAGACCAACCCGGTCTTGTCACGCGCCGGCCAGGCGATCGGCCAGGCTGAAAAAAGTCTGGCCGCCGTCAACGCCAGCCTGCCCGTTCTGTTGCAGCGGTCCGGCGATCTGCTCGAGCAACTGAATGCTGTGGCTCGCGATGCGCGCGCCGTGTCGAGCACCACCGCCACCAGCGTGCCGGGGCTGCTGCGTAGCGTGGCGCCCGTGGTCGACGACACGCGCGACATCGTCGCAGGCGTCAAGCAGTCGTGGCCGGTGAAGCAGCTGTTGCCGGCGACGGCGTCGGCCGTGCTGCCGATCGACAGCCACGACGCCGCGAGCCTGCGTGAGCCAGAGGGCCCTGGCCCAGCGCCCCGTTAGTCTCGTTAGTCTCGTCAGCCCCGTCAGCCCCGTGAACTCCGTCAGCCCCGTGAACTCCGTCAGCCCCGTCGTCCGTGCCAGTCCCCTCAGCCGCGCCTGGCTGGCGGTGCTGTGCGCGACGCTGCTGATGGTCTGCGGCTGCAGCGCAAACCCGCCCGCCCGCGCCACGAGCGCCGCGCAGGGTGCGGCGCTGGCTTTCAGCCAACGTGCGGCCAGCGCGCTGCAGCGCGGCGACCCGACCGCGGCGTTGGCGCTCTACGAACAGGCCTTGTCGGCGGCCGATTCGGTGGAGGACTTCGACACCAGCGGGGCGACGCTGCTCAACCTGTCGCTGGTGCACGCCCGTCTGGGCCAGTTGCGACCGGCGCATCAGCAGGTCGACCGCATCCTGCAGGCCCCGGGGCGGTACGCGGCAGGATTGCAGTCGCAGGCCGCGACGCGCAAGGCGCTGCTATATCTGGACGCGCCCGAACTGCAGGCTGCGCTGACCTGGGTCGACCGTGCGCAGCAGACCTGCCCCCAACCCTGCGCCTTGGCCGCGGTGTGGGCCAATGTCCGCGCCCATGTGGCACTGGAACGTGGCGAAGCGGCCGCAGCCCTCGCTCAGGCCACGCGCGCGGCTGCGCTGGCTGTGGCGCCCGCGCAGCAGGCCGAACAGGCCAACGCCCAGCGTCTGCTCGGGCGTGCCCACTCCCGTCTGGGCGAGCACAGCGCTGCCGCAGCGGCGTTGCAGCGGGCGCTCGACCTGGATCGCTCGCTGGGTCTGCCCGATCGCATCGCGCTGGACCTGCTCTACGCAGGCGACAACGCCGCGCAGGGCGGCCGATCCACCGAAGCGCGTGAACGCTTCGAACGGGCCCTGCGGGTCAGCATGGCGGCGGGTCTGCAGCGGATGGCCGCCGTGGTGCAGGCGCGGTTGGATGCGCTGGGGCCCGTGCTGGCGACGACGCCCTGACGGGAGCGCCTCAGGCTTTGCGCGTCAGGCCCCCGGGCAACGCGCCGGCTGGCCGCCGTCCACCGCCTGCAACGCGGTCGCGATGCGCTCGGCGATCTGCAAGGTGGCCTGCCGATGGGCTTCGGCCAACGCAGGAACGCCGCCCGCCACGGCCTGGCGCACGGCATCGCGGCAGCGCCATTCGAGCGGCCCGCCTGAAGTGCTGGCGGTCAGCGTCCAGTCGACCACGATGGCCGCATGCTGTGCCGGTGCGGAATCGAAACGCTGCACCTCGATGCGCACGCGCCAGCGCTTGCCGGATGCCGTTGGCGTGAGCCCGGGTGGGCCCAGCCGACGCGCCAGCGCCTCGCCAAATGCACCTTGCAGCTCGTCGGCCAGCGGCGCGACCCAGCGTTCTTGTTCGAGCAAGCGCATCGAGTCATCGCTCAGGCGCACCAACCATTGCGGCTGGTCCACCTGCGCCGGCACGCTCACTGCGGCGAGCGTCCAGCTGAGCGTCGGGTTGGTAGGCACAGGCGCGGACAACCCGGCTGCCGGCATCAGCGTGTGGTACCGCGCAGTCGGGGCCGAACCGCAGGCGGCCAGCGCCAATCCGGCGAACCAACAGAGCCCGGCTGTTGCTGGACTGGACCGCCAGCGGTGGGTGGCTCTACTCAAGGTCGCACCTCGGGTACTTTGCTCAGATCGGGATCGGCCGGCTTGCCGCGCAGCAGCGATTCGGGGTGTTGCTGCAGGTAGTCGCTCAGTTGGCGCAGTGCGCGCGCGGCACGCTGCATTTCGACGACGGCGTCGTTGGCGTTGCGCAGCAGCGGCGCGTCGGGCTGCCCCACATTGCGCTCCAGGCTGCTCAAGGTGCCCTGCACCGCGCCCAGCGTCAGGCGCGCATCGCCCAGCGTGCGCTGGGCTTCGGGGGCGAGCTGGCGGATGGCTTCGTTGGCGCTGGTGAGCGCTTCTTGCAGGCTGCGGCTGGCCGCGTCGACGCTCTTGAGCGTGCCCTGCAGGTCGCCGCTGGCGGTGTTGGCGGACTTCAGCGTCTGGTTCAGGTTGCTGCCGATTTCGTCGAAGCGGATCTTCGACACGCGGCTCACGATCTCGGCCAGCTGCGGCTGCAGGTCACTGAACGCGCCGGGCACGCTGGGGATCAGCGGTGTGGGGCTGCGTTCGTCGAGCGTGGCCTTGCTGGCCTTGGGCACGAAATCCAGCGCAACGTAGTTCTGGCCGGTCAACAAATTGCCAGTTCGCACCTGGGCGCGCAGACCGTCCTCGACCAGCTGTTTGATAAAGCCGTGGTCAGGGCTTGCGGCCTGCCGCAAGGGCTTGGTGTAGGCCGTGCGCATGGCACCCAGTCGGCTCGGAAAAATCTCGGCTATCACCTCGGCCGGATGGTGGCCGCCCCCGCCCTCGCCCCCGCGACCCGGCTGCAGCGACACGCTGCGCACCGTGCCCAGTTCCACACCCAGCAGTTCCACCGGCGCGCCGATGTTCAGCCCGCGCAGCGATTGTTCGAACACCATGCGAACCTGCATCGCCGGGCCATCGGGTGGTGCTAGCGCAGCCTGCCGGTCACGAAACAGCGTGTAGCGCTGCCCCGCAGGCGCCGGCGTACTGTTGGCGGCATCGGGCGGCGTGGCGAACGCCAGGCCGCCCGACACCAGCGACGCAATGGACTCGGTGTTGACCGTCAGCCCATTGGCGTTCAACGAAACATCGACACCGCCGGCGTTCCAGAAGTGCGACTGCACCTTCACCAGACGGTCGTTGGGCGCTTCGATGAACACGCGCACGGCCAGCGCATCCTGCGTCGAGTCCAGCGTGTAGCCGACCACACGGCCGACCCGCGTGCGCTTGTAGAAAACCGGCGAGCCGACCTCGAGCGAACCCAGGTCGTTGGCGGCCAGCACGAAGCTGCGCCCCGGTTCGCCGCGGAGCACGAACGGCGGTACTTCCAGCCCCGAAAAGCGCTGCTGCGGTTGCGTCGATACACCGGCGTCGACGCCGATGTAGGCGCCCGAGAACAGCGTGCTGAGGCCGCTGACGCCTGCCGTGCCGATGCGCGGCCGCACGACCCAGAACTTGGTGTCGTCGACGGTCAGGTTCTCGGCGCTCTTGTCGAGCTTGGCCGTGACGACCACGCCTTGGCGGTCGGCGCCGAGCACCACGCGGCTGACACGGCCGACCACCACTTCCTTGAAACGCAGCTCCGTGTGGCCGGGCTGTATCCCCTCGGCATTGTTGAAGGTGATGGTGATCTCCGGGCCGGCCTGCGTCAGCGTGCGCACGATCAGCAAGGCCCCGGCGATCAGCGCCACGGCCGGCACGATCCACACCAAAGACAAGCGCACCCGGCGCCGGCGCACGATGACCGGGGCGGGCAGGTCCTCGGGCGCTTTCTCGGGCGCCGTATCAAGTGCTTTATCGGGCGGGCTCATCGCTGCTTTGGTGGTCAACGGGGTCATCCGGCCAAATCAGGCGGGGGTCGAAACTGGCCGTGGCCAGCATCGTGGCGATCACCACAGCGCCGAAGGCCAGCAGGCCCGACTCGGGCTGTACGCTGGCAAAGGCACCGAACTGCACCATGCCCACCAGCAGCACGACGACGAAGACGTCGAGCATCGACCAATGGCCCACGGTTTCGATCAGTCGGAACAGCACCGCGCGTTCGCGCTGGCGCCAGGTGGAGCGCTGCCAGGCTGTGGCGGTCAGCAGCGCCAGCGCGCCGATCTTCGCGATCGGCACCGCGATGCTGGCCACGAAGACGATCAGCGCCAGCTCCCAAGAGCCCGAAGCCCAGAGCTCGGCGATGCCGCCGAGCAGCGTGTGCTGCGACTGGCCCAGCAGCACGCTCGCGGTGCCCATTACCGGCAACACGTTGGCCGGGACATAGAACATCAGCGCCGCCACCAGGAATGCCAGGGTGCGCTGCAGGCTGTCGGGCTTGCGCGCATACAGCGGGTACGAACAGCGCGGGCAGGTGGCCTTGTCGGGGCGTGCGCCCGCCAGCGACACCAGCCCGCAACACGCACAGCCGAACAGACCACGCGCCTGGGCGGTGGGCCGCGGGCTGGCGGCGGCAGCCGTCATGCCGGCAGCCCGTCGGCCCGCTGCCACAGGCCGTGCAAGCCGGCGGCCTGCTGGGTGGCGAGCAGCACCGTGAGTGCCAGGTAGGCAAAGATTCCTGCGCCGGGCAGCACGCTGGCCAGGCCCGCGCTGCGCACGATGGCCACCAGCGTGCCTAGCAAGAACACTTCCACCATGCTCCAGCGCGTCACCCAGCGCAGCGCCCGCATCGCCACCACGAAGCTGGGCGCGCGTCGGCCCGCCGTCAACGGGCCCAGCACCCACAGCCGCAGCAGGACAACGGCCAGCGGGAAGCCGATGGCGGTGGCACCGGCGAGCAGCGCCACCGCCTGCTGGCCCTCGGTCCAGGTGGCGGCGATGGCCTCGAACAGCGTGGCCGCTGAACGCACGCCGCGCAGTTCGAGGGTGACGATGTCAGCGGTGTTGCCGATGACCAGGCAGACCAGCGAGGCCACCGCCAAGGCCAGTTGGCTTTGCGCATCGAGGCGCTGCCCACGGCCCACCGGGGCGCCGCAGCGCGCGCAATTCGCTGCTTCACGGGCGGCCAAGGGCTGGCGCCGGTACACCGCGTCGCAGGCCTCGCACACGACCAGCCCGGGGTAGGTGACTGCGGTGGCCTGGGTGCCTTGCCCCGACCAGCCCAGGCGCCACAGCAGCCGTTGCCATGCGATGTTCATGGGCACAACCGCGGGCGGCGCAGTCGGTCGCTGGCCGACCCTGAACGCGGGTCTGTGCACGGGCGCTGCGGCGCGAAGCTGTACCGGATCAACACCGCACCATTGTGCCGCGACGACAAGGCCCGAACGCCCTCGCTTCCCCGGGTCTGCCCGCCGCAAGGCGGTGCTACTTCGGGGCGGGTGCCGCTGTGGCCGGCGTACTTTGCGGGGCCAGCAGACCGTTCACCGTGGCCAGGTCGGCGGGCGCCAGCTGGCCGGCGGCCTGGCGCAACTTCAAGCTGCCGAGCAGCACGTCGTAGCGGGCGCGGGCCAGGTCGCGCTGGGTGGTGAAGAGTTGGGTCTGTGCGTTCAGCACATCCAGGTTGACCCGCACGCCCACCTTGTAGCCCAGCTGGGTGGCTTCCAGCGCCAGCTTGGACGAGCTCTCGGCGGCTTCCAGCGCCCTGACCTGGGCCAGACCCGACTGCACGCCGAAATAGGCCACGCGCGTGCCCTGGGCCACGCCGCGGCGGGCGGCTTCCAGGTCGGCGCGGGCCTTGTCCTCGAGCGAGGCGGTTTCCTTGATGCGATTTTCGACGGCGCCGCCGGAGAACAGCGTCCAGTTCATCTGCACGCCGACGCTGCCGGTCTTGGTGGTGCCCACACTGCGGTTGGCGGTGGGCAGCCCGCCGCGGGTGTCATTGCCGCCCAGCGTGGCCACGGCGTCGACCGTGGGCAAGCGACCGGCGCGGGCCTTGTCGCCTTCCAGCAGAGCCACATCCAGCGCCAGCCGCGCCTTGCGCACGCTGGGGTGGTTGGTGTCGGCACCGCCGACCCAGATTTCCGGGTTGGCAGGCGAGGTCTGCGGCAGCATCACCGGCACGCGCAGCGGGTTGGGTTTGACGTTGGTCTGGCCGACCAGCACGTCCAGCGCGATGCGCTTGGTCAGCAGGTCGTTCTCGGCGGCAATTTCCTGCGCCGTGGCCAGGTCGAACTTGGCCTGCGCTTCACGCGTGTCGGTGATGGTGGCGGTGCCGACCTCGAAGTTGCGCTTGGCCGATGCCAGTTGCTCGGTGATGGCCGCCTTGTTGGCCCGCGTGGTGGCCAACGCATCCTGCGACGCCAGCACGTCGAAGTAGCCCTGGGCCACGCGCACCAGCAGGTCCTGCTCGGCCACTTCCAGGTCGGCCCGGGCCACCACCAGCGCCTTGCGGGCCTGGGCGATGGTGGCGTCGTTGCTGCGGTTGAACAGCGGGAACCGGCCGTTCAACGTGGCCACCACGGTGTTGCTGCCTTTCAGGCCGGTGCTCAGCGGGTCGGTCTGCGCGGTGCCGGCGGTCGCCACGGCGGCCAGCGTCGGCCGCGCGATGCCTTCGGCTTGCTCGGCCCGGTACTGCGCGGAATCGGCCAGGGCGCGGGCCGACAGGTAAGCGGCGTCGTAGGCGTGCGCAGCTTCGTACAGCACTTGCAGGCTTTGCGCCGCCGCCGGGCCGGGCATGGACAGGCCGAGCAGCATGGCGGCCGCCAGGGCGCTCAGCGCAGACACGGTGCGGCCAGCGGGCAGGCCAGAGCGGGTGGACATCGAACGCATGCAGTTTCCTTGAAGGTGTTCAGTGGTGCGGTGGTGCAGTCGGCGGGTCGGCGACGAAAGCCGGCTGCCGGCGGGGTTATAGCGGCAGCGGCCGCGGTGGCGCTGCTGCGTTGCGACGGCCTGCCGTTGGCGGGTGCACGGTGGCCGTCCGGCGCGACAGGCTGCGCGGGTGCCGGATCGGCCGCCGATTCAGAAGTGGAATTTGCTGGGTTCGCCGAAGCCTTGCAGGCGCGGCGCGACGGTGTCGAACAAGTCAGCCTGGCTCCAGGCGGTTTCGCTCGCGCGGGTGTAGAGCCTGGCCTGCATCACCGGCTCACTGCCCACCACGGCCGCCAGCCGGCCGCCGACTTTCAACTGCGCCAGCAGACCCTGCGGCACCTCGAACACCGAGCCCGACAGCAGAATCACGTCGAACGGTCCTTCCGCCGGCAGCCCCTGGGTGCCGGTCTGCGCGTCGACGTCCAGCACAGTGACGTTGGCCACGCCGTTGCGCGCCAGGCTGGCCCGCGCCATCGCGGCCAGCGCCGGGCGGCATTCCAGGCTGAACACCCACTGCCCGCGGTGCGCCAGCAGTGCCGCCATGAAGCCCGAACCGGTGCCGATTTCCAGCACCTTCTCGTGCCGCTGCACCTGCAGTTCCTGCAGCAGGCGGGCTTCGACCTTGGGCTCCAGCATGCAGGCACCGTCCGCCATGCCGGTGGTCTTGCCCGGCGACTTTTCCAGCGGCACCTGGGTGTCCACAAAGGCCAGCGCGCGCAGGGCCGGCGGCAGGAAGTCTTCCCGCCGCACGGTGGACAGCAGCGACAGCACAGCCTGGTCGAGCACGTCCCAGGGACGGATCTGCTGCTCGATCATGTTGAAGCGGGCGGTTTCGATGTTCATGGCGCGGTTCGCAACTCGGAATGAACCCGGAATTCTAGGTTGCCACCCGAGTCAATCGGCTGCCACGGCAGGGGTGGCGGTGGCGGTGGCGGTGGCGGTGGCAGGCGGCAAGGCAGTCACGGGCGCTGTCGTCTTCGAGAAACGCCGGCGCGCCCAGACGGCCAGGTTGTCGAGCCAGCAATAGACCACCGGCACCACCACCAGCGTCAGCAGCGACGAGGTGATGACGCCACCGATGACGGCTTGCCCCATCGGCGCGCGCTGCTCGGAACCCTCGCTCAGCGCGAAAGCCAGCGGCACCATGCCGAAGACCATCGCCAGCGTCGTCATCAGGATGGGCCGCAGGCGCACGCGGGCGGCTTCCAGCAAAGCGGCTGAACGTTCCATGCCCCGCACGACGGTGCCGTCGGGCAAGACCCGGTCTTCGCGCATGCGGATCGCGAAGTCCACCAGCAAGATGGCGTTCTTCGTCACCAGCCCCATCAGCATCACCACGCCGATGACCGAGAACATGTTCAGCGTGCTGCGGAAAAGCATCAGCGCGCCAACCACGCCGATCAGCGTCAGCGGCAGGCTGCTCATCAGCGCCAGCGGCTGCAGGAAGCTCTTGAACTGGCTGGCCAGGATCATGTAGATGAAGACCACGGCCAGCGCCAGCGCACCGATGGCATAGCTGAAGGACTCATTCATGTTCTTCGTGGAGCCGCCGAACACATAGCGGTAGCCGGGCGGCCAGGCGATGCTGTCCAGCGCGGCCCTGATGTCGGTCGTCACCTCGCCGGTACTGCGGCGCAGCGGGTTGGCGTCGATGTTGATCTCGCGGTTCATGTCGCGGCGGTTGATCTGGTTCGGGCCGGTGGACGGCGACACGTCGGCCACCTGCGACAGGCGCACCACCTTGGCCGTGCCGTCGGCGTTGCTGCCGATGACCAGTGGCAGGCTGCTCAGGTCGGCCATTGCGTCGCGGCTGTCGGGCGACAGGCGTACCCGCACGTCGTAGTTCTCGCCGTCGCTGGCGCGCCAGTTGCCCACCGACACGCCGGCCACCAGTGTGCGCAGCGTGGTCGCCAGCGTGTTGACGTTCAAGCCCAGGTCGGCGGTGGCGTCGCGCTTCACATCGATGGCGATGGTCGGCTTGTCGGCCTTCAGTGAACTGTCCAGATCGACCAGGCCGGCTATCCCGTTCAGTTTCGTGAAGATCTGTTTGGACAGCCGGTTCAATTCGCCCAGGTCGGGCCCCTGCACGCTGAAGACGATGCTCTTGCTGCCGCCCAGGTCGGTAGCGCCGATGTTGGTGACGGTGATGCCCGGGATGCGTGCCAGCCTCTCGCGCATCGGCGTGACCAGGTCGGCCACGCTGCGCTGGCGGTCCTTGCGGTCGACCAGCCGCACGTACAGGCTGCCGTAGATCTTGCCGGCCGCGAAGCCGCTGTTGATGGTGGCCACGGTGTGGCGCACTTCCGGAAATTCATGCAGCGCGGTGTCGATCTGGCGGGCCCGCATTTCCGTCACTTCCAGCGATGAGCCGACCGGCGTGTAGAAGTTGATCTGCGTTTCGCTGAAGTCGGCCTTGGGTGTGAATTCCTTGCCCACACCGCCCAGCAAGAACATCGCCAGCACGAAGGTGCCGAGCGCCACCAGCACGGTCTTGATCTGGTGCTTCAGCGCCCAGCCCAGCAGCTTCTGGTAGCCGTTCGACAGCGTTTCGGTGAGTCGGTCGAACAAACCGGTCACGCGCCCCAGCGTCTTGTCATACAGCGTGACCGGTGGCCCTTCACGACGGCCGTGCGCCTGAGGGGAATCAGGATGAGACCCACTCCGCTGCGCGGCTGGGTCGTGCCAGATGCTCGACAGCATCGGGTCGAGGGTGAAGCTGACGAACATGCTGATCAGCACGGCCGCGCAGATGGTGATGCCGAACTCGTGGAAGAACTTGCCGACGATGCCGCCCATGAAGCCGATCGGCAGAAACACGGCCACGATGGACAGCGTGGTGGCCAGCACCGCCAGGCCGATCTCGTTGGTGCCGTCCAGCGCCGCGTCGTGCGCGCTCTTGCCCATCTGCACGTGGCGCACGATGTTCTCGCGCACCACGATGGCGTCGTCGATCAACAAGCCCACGCACAGGCTCAGCGCCATCAGCGTGATGGTGTTGATGGTGAAGCCGAAGAGATACATGAACAGGAAGGTGCCGATCAGCGAGATCGGCAGCGTGAGGCCGGTGATGACGGTGCTGCGCCAGCTGTTCAGGAACAGGAACACGATCAGCACGGTGAGTGCTGCGCCTTCGATCAGCGTGCGCTTCACATTCGCCACGCTGACCCGGATGCTGCGCGAGTTGTCGCGGTTGATCTCAGTGCGCATGTTGGCCGGCGTGATGGCCTTGGACGCGGCCAGCGCTGCAGTCAAGCCATCGACCACGGCAATGGTGTTTTCGCCCTGGCTTTTCTGCACGCTGAGCAGCACCGTGCGCTGGCCGTTGTAGAGCGCCAGGCTTTCCATTTCCTGCGGGCCATCGACGATCTCGGCCACCTGCCACAGCTTGACCACGCTGCCGCCGGCGCTGCCGGCCGTGCCGGTGGCGGTGGGCGCCACGCCCTTGCGCGCGACCACGATGTCGCGGAAGTCACGCGGCGTTTTCAGTCTGGCGTTGATCTGCACCACGCGGTCTTGCTCGCGTGAACGGATATTGCCCAGCGGCAGTTCCTGGTTTTCGCTGCGGATGGCCGCCGTGACCTGGTCGGTGCTGATGCCGAAGGCCTCCATCGCCTGCGGCTTCAGGTAGACGTTGATCTGCCGGTCGACACCGCCCACCACGGTGACAGCGCCGACGCCGCGCACGTTTTCCAGCTTCTTCAGCAGCACCTGGTTGGCCCAGGTGGTCAGCTCTTGCGGGCTGGCGGTCTTGCCATCTGCCGCCAACACGGCGATGTTGAAGATGGGCTGGGCCGACGGGTCGAAGCGCGAGATGCGCGGGTCCTTCACTTCGTCGCGCAGCAGCGGGCGCATCAGCGCGACTTTCTCGCGCACGTCGTCGGCGGCCTTGCGGCCATCCACGTCGAGGTTGAACTCGACGATGACCACCGAGGTGCCTTCGTAAGACCGCGACGACAGCGCGCTGATGCCGGCCACCGTGTTGACGGCTTCCTCGACCTTGCGCGTGACCTCGGCCTCGACGATCTCGGGGCTGGCGCCGGGGTAGTCCATCGAAACCACGACGGTAGGAAAGTCGATGTTGGGAAACTGGTCCAGGCTCAGCCGCTGGTAGCTGAACAGGCCCAGCACGACAAAGGCCAGCATGACCATCACGGCCATCACCGGGTTGCCGATCGAAACGCGGGTGAACCACATGGCGGCGTGTCCTTCAGCGCGGCGCGCTGGCGGTAGGCATGGCCGGCGAGGCCGGCGCAGCGGATGGGGCAGCGCCGGCCCGGACCAGGCTCAGCCGCGTGCCTTCGCGCAGTGCACCCACGGTGCCGCGCAGCACCACGGCGCCTTCGACCAGGCCCTGGGTGATTTCGACGGCGCTTTCCGAACGGCCGTCGATCAGCACATCGCCCCGCGCGCCAGTGGTGATGGTGTGGGCCACGGCGCGGCCGTTTTCCACGGCCAGCACATAGGGCTGGGACTGGTCGAAGCGCAGCGCCGACATCGGCACCACCAGCGCTGTCTTGCTCTGCAGCGCGATGCTGGCGCGGCCGAACAGGCCCTGGCGCAGGCTGGCCTTCTGCTCGTTCGTGCCGGCCAGTTCCAGGTAAGCCATTACCGAACGGGTGCCCGACTGGGTACTGGGTGCGATGCGGCTGACCCTGGCCATCACCGGGCGTTCCAGGCCATCAATCTGCACCTGCGCGACCTGCCCGACGCGCAGTTGCAGCACGTCCTCGGGCGCCACGGCGGCTTCCAGTTCGATGCGGCTCAGGTCGACGATCTCAACGAGCCGGGTGTCCAGCGCCACCCGTTCGCCGGGCTGCACCAGGCGCGCCGCCACCAACCCGGCGATGGGCGCGCGAATTTCGCTGTCGGCCACCGCTTTGCGTGCCAGGTCGGCCGCCGCGCGGGCGGCCTGCAGTGAGGCTTGCGCACCGGCGCGGCTGCTGACCGAGGTGTCCAGCGCAGTGCGCGAGATGAAGCCCTGGTCGACCAGCGCCTTGTTGTTGTCCAGCGTTTTCTGCGCGATGTCCAGTTGCGCCTTCGCCGCAGCGGCCTGGTCTTCGGCTTGGCGCAGCCGCAGGTTGAATTCCGCCGCGTCCAATTGCCCCAGCAACTGACCGGCTTGCACGCGGTCGCCTTCGCGCACCGTCAACGTTTTCACCTCGGCACTGACGCGGGCCTTGACGACGGCACTCTGCACGGCCTTCAGGCCGCCTGTCACGGCCAGCGTGCTCGTCAGTTCAGCCCGCGCAGCCCGGGCCACGTCGCCGGGCGCCAACTCTATGCCTTGCGCGGCTGCAGCTGACGCGGCCGAGGCCGCTGCCGCAGCGCCCGCCTTGACCGCACCCTGGCCTATCAGCGCACGCGCCCCCAGGCCGGCGGCCAGCAGCAGCACCACGCCCAGAGCCATCCAGCGCGTTCGGGCCTTCAACGTGCGCTCCGTTGGCCAGGGCGGGTGACACGGTTTGCGCGCGGTGCCGCAGGTGGCGGCTCGCGCACGGCCAGCCCACGCAGGATGAGGTCGAAGTTGGTGCGCAGCATCTGCGCGGGGTCGACTGCCACCGCGCCCTGAATGGGGCAGCAGCCGAAGGAGTGGCGCGACAGGGCCAGAAAGATCATCGGGGCCATCAGGGCGTGCGCCACCTCGTGCAGCGGTAGGGGGCGGAATTCACCGCTGCGGATGCCGCGCTGCACGCAGCTTGAAAACAAGCGGTCGGCCGGGATGATCACTTCGTCGGCATAGAACTGCGCCAGCTCAGGAAAATTGCGCACTTCGGCAAAGACGATCTTGTGGATGCCCGCCGCCGGCGTGCTGCCCAGCCGTTCCCACCAGATGTTCATCAGGCGCACCAGCAGGTCGGCGCTGCTGCCCACGAACTGCTCGACCATCTGCTGGCCCTCGGCGATCAAGGTGGACAGGTTCTGCCTGACGACGGCCTTGAAAAGCTCTTCCTTGCTGGGGTAGTACAGGTAAAGCGTGCCTTTGGAAACGCCCGCGTGCTGCGCCACTTCTTCGGTGCGCGTAGCAGCAAACCCCTTTTCGACGAAAAGTTCCAGCGCCGCCGCCAACAGCTCTTGCGGGCGGGCTTCCTTGCGGCGTTGCCGGGGCGCGGCTTCGGCCCGGCCGGCGAGTGCTGCCGGTGCGGCATGCAGAGCCGGTGAGGCAGCTGGTTTCGAATTGGGCATTTTTTAATGACTAAATAGTCAGTAATGCTAAGCGCCGAGCAGCATCGGGTCAAGTCTGCCGGCCATGGCGCGCCAACGCCTCGTTATCATCCGCCGCCTTGCGCGGCGTCGGCCGCGCGCCTGCACTGGAGCTTCGCGCCTTGGACCTGATCCTGCTCATCAAAGCCGCCATCATGGGCATCGTCGAAGGGCTGACGGAGTTCCTGCCGGTCTCGTCCACCGGCCACCTGATCCTGGCCGGCTCGCTGATCGACTTCAGCGGCGGCCCGTTGACACCCGAGAAGGTCAAGGCCTTCGAGATTTCCATCCAGACCGGCGCCATCCTGGCCATCGTGCTGCTGTACTGGCAGCGGTTGTCGGGCGCGGTGGCCAACATGGGCCGCGACCGCAACGCACGAAGGTTTCTCGTCAACGTGCTCGTGGGCTTTCTGCCGGCGGTGGTGCTGGGCCTGACCTTCGGCAAAAAGGTGCAGGCCGCGCTGTTCAACCCGATGGTGGTCGCCAGCACCTTCATCCTGGGCGGTTTGATCATTCTGTGGGCCGAAAAGCGCAAGGGCACCGTGGTGCGCGTGGCCGAGGTCGAGGACATGAGCGTGATGGACGCACTGAAGATCGGCCTGGTGCAATGCCTGGCCTTCATCCCCGGCACCAGCCGTTCGGGCAGCACCATCATCGGCGGCATGCTGTTCGGTCTGAGCCGCAAGGCGGCCACCGAATTCACCTTCTTCCTGGCGATACCCACGCTGTTCGGCGCTGGCGCCTACAGCCTGCTGAAGGTGCGCCACAGCCTGAGCGCAGCCGACCTGCCGCTGTTCGGCGTGGGCTTCCTGTTCAGCTTCATCTCGGCCTGGCTTTGCGTGCGTTGGCTGCTGAAGTATGTGTCGACCCACAACTTCATCCCCTTCGCCTGGTACCGCATCGCCTTCGGCGGGGTCATCTTGCTGACCGCTTATTTCGGCTGGGTGACTTGGAGTGATTGAGCCCCCGAGCTCGGTCAAATGCGGTGGAACAGCAAGTCCCACACGCCATGGCCGAGTTTCAGGCCGCGGGATTCGAATTTCGTCGGCGGGCGCCAATCGGGTTTCGGCGCGTAGCCTGAATCGCCTGTGTTGACCAGCTCCGCCTCGGCGCCCAGCACCTCCAGCATCTGCTCGGCGTAGGGCTGCCAGTCCGTGGCGCAGTGCAGGTAACCGCCGGGTGCCAATCGGGTGACCAATGCAGCAACGAAGGCCGGCTGGATCAGCCGCCGCTTGTTGTGGCGCTTCTTGTGCCAGGGGTCGGGGAACCAGATGTGCACGCCGGCCAACGCGGCGGCCGGAATCATGTTTGCCAGCACTTCCACCGCGTCGTGCTGCAACAGCCGTACGTTGGCCAGCGGCGTTTCGCCGATGTGCCTGAGCATCGCGCCGACGCCAGGCGTGTGCACCTCGATGGCGATGAAGTCGGTGTCGGGTTGGGCTGCCGCCACCTGCGCGGTCGCGTCGCCCATGCCGAAACCGATTTCCAACACGCGCGGTGCGGACCGGCCGAAGACGGCATTCAGATCCAGCGGCTGCGGCGCGTAAGGCAGCACGTACTGCGGCCCCAACGCTTGCAGCGCGCGTTGCTGGCCGCTGCCCAGCCGCCCGGCGCGCAGCACGAAGCTGCGCAGCGGGCGGCCGCGCAAGGCGGCGTTGGGGTCGTCGACGGGGTCGTCGATGGCGGCAGGGGTGTCAGGGGTGTCAGGGGTGTCGGGCATGGGGCCGCGATTGTGCCCGGCTCGCCCGCGGGCTCAAGCCGTCAGCCGCACCCGCCCTTGCTGCTCGGCCATGCTGCGCGCCAATAGCTTCACCAGCGCGTAGGTGGTGGCGATGTGCGGCGTGGGTGTGTCGGTCAGCCGGCCCAATTCCACCACCGACCCGACCAGCGCGTCGATCTCGGGTTCGCGCCCGGCCTCCACGTCCTGCAGCATCGAGGTCTTGTGCTTGCCCACCTTCTCGGCGCCCGCGATGCGCTTGTCCAGCGGCACGCGGAAGGTGATGCCCAGCTTGCCGGCCACGGCCTGCGCTTCCAGCATCATGTTCGTCGCCAGTTCGCGGGTCAGCGGGAATTGGCAGATGTCCACCAGCGTGGCGTGGCTCAAGGCGCTGATCGGGTTGAAGGTCAGGTTGCCCCACAGCTTCAGCCAGATCTCGGCACGGATGTTGTCCAGCACCGGCGCCTTGAAGCCGGCCCGCGCGAAGCTGTCGGCGATGCGCTGCACCCGTTCGCTGGTGCTGCCGTCCAGTTCGCCCAGCGGGAAGCGGTCGCCTTCGACGTGGTGGACCACGCCGGGCTCGGTCAGCTCCGAAGCCGGATAGACCACGCAGCCCAGCACCCGTTCGGCCGGGATGTGGCGGCTGATGGCGCCGGTAGGGTCCACGCTGTGCACCGACGTGCCGGCCAGCGCGCCGCCGTGCTGGTGGAAGTACCAAAACGGGATGCCGTTCTGCATCGTCACGACGACGGTGTCGGGCTCGAAGAGCTTGGGCACTTCAGCCGCGACCGCTTCCACCTGGTGGGCCTTCAGCGCCAGGATCACCAGGTCCTGCGGCCCGGCGTCGTTGTAGTCGTTGGTGGCGCGCACATTGCTGGCCACCTGTTCGCTGCCGTCTTGCATCACGAGCTTCATCCCCCGCGCGCGGATGGCCTTGAGGTTCTCGCCGCGCACGATGAAGGTGACGTCTTCGCCAGCCAGTGCCAGCTTCACGCCGACAAAACCGCCGATGGCACCGGCGCCGATGATCGCAATTTTCATGGTCGTTACTCCTGATCTGAAAGTCGGGTTCGGGCGCCGCTTCAGCGTGCCGCGTCGCGTGCGACAAAACGGTTGCTGAGCGTGCCGATGCCTTCGATGTGCACGCTGACGTCGCTGCCGGGTTTCATCGAACCGACGCCGACGGATGTGCCGCACAGGATCACGTCACCCGGAAAAAGCGTCATGTCGCGCGAGATGAAGCTGACCAGTTGCGCCACGCTGAAGTGCATGTCGCTGACCGGGTAGTCCTGCCGCACGCCGCCGTTCAGCACGGTGCGCACGACCAGCGTGGCCGGGTCCAGGCCGGTGGCAATGGCCGGGCCCATCGGGCAGAAGCCGTCCATGCCTTTGGCCCGCACCCACTGCGTGAAACTGGCGTCGCGGTTCAGGATCTCGGCCTCGGTGATGTCGTTGGCGCAGGTGTAGCCGAACACGTGTCCCATCGCGTCGGCCTCGGTCACGTTGCTGGCGGTCTTGCCGATGACGACGCCCAGTTCGCCTTCGTAGACCACCTTGCCCTGCGCCCAGGGCTGCAGTACGGTGTCGCCCGGGTTGGCGTAGCTGTTCGGTGCCTTGATGAAGTACAGCGGCTCGGCCGGCGTGCCCAGGCCCAGCTTGGTCCGCAGGGCGCGGAAGTTATTCCACAGCGCCACCACCTTGGTCGGCTGACTGGGGTGCAGCAGTTGCACCTCGGCCAGCGCAAGGGTGCGGCCGGTGGGCGTGGGGTGGGCGTAGAGGTCGCCTGTGTATTCGGTGATGCGCTCGCCGTTCAACCTGCCGAAGGCGGCGCTGCCGCCTACGACAAAACGCACCCAGAGGTGCTTTTCGGTGTGCATGGCGGGGCCCTCAGATCACGCATTCGGCGCGCAAGGCGTCGATCTGCGCGGCTGTGTAGCCGAGTTGCTCCAGCACCTCGATGGTGTGTTCGCCCAGCAGCGGCGAACGGGTCACATCGGTGGGACTGTCCGACATCTTGATCGGGTTGCCCACGGTGAGGTATTTGCCGCGCGTGGGATGGTCCACCTCGACGATGGTGCCGGTCGCGCGCAGCGCGGGCTCTTCGGCGATCTCTTTCATCGACAGGATGGGTCCGCAGGGAATGTCGTACTTGTTAAGGATCTCCATGGCCTCGAACTTGGTCAGGGTCATGGTCCATTCTTCAATGCGCCTGAAGATCGGTTTCAGGTGCAAGAGG
>JAYSYH010000351.1:0-68406 GCA_043716645.1 Betaproteobacteria bacterium
CGCTGCTGGGCGCCGGCGCCGAAGGGAAACACCATGCTCAGCGAAAAGACCTGCACACGGTCGTTGCCGCCGATGCCGTCGCGCGTGCGGTACTGCTCGGCCTCACCGCGCAGCAGGAAGTGCGGGCTGACGGTGTATTGCAGGCCGGCCCCCACTTTGTAGTTGAACTGACGCGCGCTGGGCGAAGGGTCGGAGGTGAAGGTGGCGCCTGTGCCGTTGAACACATTGCGCGTCTTGGCGTACTGGCCTCCGATGCGGCCCAGCAACGACCAGTTGTCGCTGAGCGGCAGCGCGCCGACAACGTCTACACCGCCGCCCTGAATCTTGGTCTGGCCGTCCAGCGTGCCGCCGTTGGTGGTGGTGGCGTGGTAGTTGAAACGGCCCAGGTTGAAGAAGCTGGCCTCCAGGCCGACACTGCGGTTGAACTGGTAGCCCAGGAACACGCGGTAGGCGTTGTCGGTGTCGTCGCGGTTCAAGCTGTTGATCGTCAAGGCGGGCGTGGCGCCCCTGATCTGGAAGGCCGACATGCCGCCTGCATCGGACTTGCCGTGCGACTGGCCGACAGACACGCCGCCGTAGCTGTAGCCGGTGTCCTGCGCCAGCGCGCCGGTGGCGAGCAGGCTGCCCAGGCTGGTCAGTGCCAGCAATTTCAGGGTGTGGTTCTTGGAGGTCATGGCTGTCTTTCGTAGGGTGTCGTTATGGGGGAAAAGCCGAGCTTGTTTTCGGTTTTCGCGTTTGTACCGATGCAAATAACGGCGGTCTGTGCGCTAGGAAACTCATTCAGCGTAGTGGCTGATACCGCCGACCTGCGTGCGGCAGCAGACGGTGCGCGTTGGCGGGCTCCACCACACTTCATCGCAGGCCGCTCAGCCAAGGCTGGCTTGCACCTTTGAGACGAACCCCCGGAGGCCTTTTGCACAGCCCAGAAAACCAACTCATCGCAGCCTTGCCGGCGGCCGACCGCAGCCGCTTGCTGGCACGTTGTGATTCGGTGCATCTGGTGCAGGGGCAGGTGTTGTGTGAACAAGGGCAGGTCAGTCGCCATGTGTATTTCCCGACCGAAGGTTTTGTGTCGCTGATCGCTCGGATGGATGCCCACCACAGTCTGGAAGTGGGCATGGCCGGCAGGGAAGGCATGCTGGGTGTGCAACTGGCGCTAGGCGTTGTGCGTGAACCTCTGCGGGCCCTTGTGCAAGGTGCCGGCGCGGCATGGCGGATGAATGCGGCGGCGCTGCGCGAAGAGCTATTGCTCAGTGCGCGTTTGCAAGAGCGCATGCTGCGTTATGTCAGTGCGCTGATGGCACAAAGGGCCACGGCATCGGCCTGCTTGCGTTTCCATGAAATCGGCCCGCGCTTGGCGCGCTGGCTGCTCATGAGTCAGGACCGCGCGGATGCCGACCAATTCCCCATGACGCAGGAATTTTTGGCCAACATGCTGGGCGTGCGGCGAGTCGGGGTCACGGCTGCTGCGGGCGACCTGCAACGGCGGGGTCTGATCCGCTACCACCGCGGTGACATGCACGTGGTAGATCGCCCCGGGTTGATGGCGGCAGCGTGCAGTTGCTACGCTGCCGATCTGAAGGTGTACCAGACAGCACTGGGCGCACGGCGCTGAATCTGTAGCGGCCGGTCGGCCGTGCGCCGGCTTACTGGGCCCAAGTCACTGGCGCGGTTCACTGCTGCGATTCACTGGCGCGGTTCACTGGCGCGGTTCACTGACGCGGTTCACTGACGCGGTTCGCCGTCGCGGTTGACGTTGATGCTGGCGCCTGGCGCACTGGCCATTTGCACGTGGTGCTGCACGCCGCGGAAGGTGTAGGACACGTCCCAGTAGGCGGGGGTGGTATTGGGCGTGGCAGCGCAGCGCCGAACGTCGCGCGTGCTGTCGTCGTTGTTACCGCTCTTCGCACCGATCACGCCACCAGCCACGGCACCGCCGACGGTGGCCAGGTCCTTGCCGGTGCCGCCGCCGATCTGGTGGCCGATTACGCCGCCCAGCACCGCGCCCAGCAAGGCGCGGCCCTTGTTCGGCTCGTTGTCGCCGCGCACCTGCTCGCGCTCGACCCAGCAACGTTCGCTGGCTGCACCCATCACGGCTCGCACCGACGTTACGGGCACGCTGAAGACGGCCTCGTTGGCACGGCGGCGCCACGCGTAGTCGGGCTCGCGCATCGGCTCCGGGGCGTCGGGTGCGCTGGCTCGGCGCCGGTCAGACGGGCGGGTCGACGACAACTGGTCATTCAAGCCCATGTCACCCAGCGATGCATAACTGCCCTTGCGCAGCAGCACGCAGGCACCACCGAAGTTCGAGTTTTCGCAGACTTCCCAGCGTCCGCTGTCTACCACCACCGATGACGCACGGTCGTTGAAACCGACGCTGTTGAAATTGCCCACGGCCTTGCTGGTGGTGAAGGCGCGGCCGCGGAAACCGTCATTTTCGTAGAAGGTGATCTGGGCCCAGGCGCTGCAACTCAGCAAGCTGGCAGCCACGGCAAGCAGGGTCTTGTTGCAGGCGTTCATGGTGGTCCTTTTGTGCGGCGCGACAGGCGAATCGCACACAAGCTTCACGGCAATGGCCGCTTGGGTCTGTGCGTCGGCGAACGTGGCGCGCAAAGAAAGCGCGCAGCAGACTCAGGCGTTCGCCAGCGAACGGACGGCGCGCCGGACCCGCCCCAGCATCAGCACGCCTGTGCTTCATCCAACCCGGAAGACACCCCATGACCATTGCTGCATCGACCGCTGCTTCCACCCTGGCTTCCAGCCGCGAACTGACCCACCGGCGAAGCGCACCGCTGGCCACGCCCACCGACCTGACGGACACCGCCACCAGGGACGTTTCCGCGTCGTTGAATGCGGTGCTGGCGGATGTGTTCGCGCTGTACCTGAAGACCAAGAACTTCCACTGGCACATGAGTGGCCCGCACTTTCGCGATTACCACCTGATGCTGGACGAGCAAGCCGGCGAATTGTTCGCGATGACCGACCCGTTGGCCGAACGCTGTCGCAAGCTGGGCGGGCCAACGCTGCGCTCCATCGGCCACATTGCGCGCACGCAACGGGTGCTGGACAACGACGCCGAGTACGTGGAACCCGGCGACATGATGGCCGAACTGCGTGACGACAACCGCGGCTTGGCCGCGCAGTTGCGCAGCGTGCACGACCTGTGTGCCGAACACCGCGACATCGCCAGCGCTTCGATGCTGGAAGTCTGGATCGACCAAACCGAACGCCGTACCTGGTTTCTCTTCGAAGCCACGCGCGCCAACGGCAGCGTCGGACGCAACAGCGACGTGGTCTGAAGCGACTGAACTTGTAACCCAAGGAGCACACCATGCTGAACAGCATCAACCACATCAGTGGCGCGAAGGTAACGGCAACCGACGGCGACATCGGCCACGTCAAGGAAATCTTCTTCGACGACCGCACCTGGACCGTGCGCTATCTAGTCGTGGACGCGGGCAGTTGGATGACCGGCCGCGAGGTTTTGATCTCGCCGTATTCGGTGAAGCAACCGCTGGGCAGCGACAAGCATGTCCACGTCAGCCTGACGCAAGAGCAGGTGCGCAACAGCCCCGACGTGGACACCCACCAGCCAGTGACGCGCCAGCACGAACGCGACTACCTGCGCTATTACGGTTACCCCGAGTACTGGGACGGCGGCGGTCTGTGGGGCATGGGCGCGATGCCCTACCCGCTGATGCCAATGGCAACCGCGGCCGACATCGAAGCCAACCGTGCCATGCACGAACGCGACTTCCGCGCAGGTGACACCCACTTGCGTAGCAGCGACAGTGTCAGTGGCTACGACATCCAAGCCAGCGACGACAGCATCGGTACGGTGCAGGACTACATCTTCGACGACCAGAACTGGGCCATCCGCTACCTGGTCGTCGACACCCGCAAGTGGTGGCCGGGCGGCGACAAAGTATTGATCGGCATGAACTGGGTGGACCGCATCGACTGGGCGACGAAGAAGGTGCATGTGCGCATGACGCGCGATCAGGTCAAATCCAGCCCCATTTTCGAAGACGTCAGTTCCATCCACCGCGAATACGAAATGCGCCTGCACGACAACGTGCAGCGCCCCGGCTACTGGGTCTGACGCCGCGCGTCGAAGGTTCCACTTCGAGCAACCAGGGCGCTCTAGCGCTCTGGTTGCCAAGTCGGACTGCCAGCGCCGCCCGCCGACTGGCCGCTGTGCATCTGTCTACTGTTTACTGCTTGCTGCTTGCTTTTGCGCAAGGCGGCGAGATCTTTCCACGCTGAATTTTCTTCGTCCGCTCGTACGCGCGCATCAACTGCGCGGTTTCCGCCCTGACCTACCCGCGGGTCAGTGAACTCGTCACGCCTGGCCCGGGCTTGATGGCCACGTACTGGCCGGCGTCGTGCCTGATTTCATCGGCCACGTGCCATCGATTTCGTTCCACTTGTGCGTCCGCAGGAATTGCTTGGTGTCCATCTTCAACTGCGACTGGGTTGGGGCACCGGTTTCGCTGTTGACGGCTGAGGCCCTGGTGGCGGTGGCCGCGGGTGCGCCCATCTGGGCGTTGGCGGGCAGCGCCAGGGTGGCAGCCAGCATCACACCCAGGGTCAGGGCGGCCAGCGCGGCGCCGGCATGGGCTTTCATTTTCATCGCAAATTCCTTTTTATTAGAGGGTCGGAGCATCCGTTGAGCAGCGTGCCTGCTGCGGTTTGCAGGCGGTTTGCAGGCGGGCTGCAGGCGGCTCACTGCCCTTGGTGTGCAAGGTATGCAGATCGCATCAGCGGGTCTGTGCGCAGGCGTACACCGAGCCGCTGGGATGCAGTGCTGCGGGGGTGCGTGTCAGGCTGGTATCCGTGCGCATAGACCTGCAGCCGCCGCCACCTGACAATCGGCAGGTGAAAGACCACTACCAGACACTCGGCGTGGCGCGCGGTGCAGCCGCCGACGAGATCAAGAAGGCTTACCGCAAGCTGGCCCGCAAGCACCACCCGGACCTCAGCAAGGCGGCCGACGCGCACGTGCGCATGGCGGCGGTGAACGAAGCGCACGAAGCCTTGTCGAATGCGGCAAGCCGCGCTGCCTACGACGAACAACTGAACCGCCCTGCGCCGCGGTCCGGCGCGCGATTTCGTGCCGGCGCGCGCGGCAACAGCGGGGCCGGTTTCGAGTTTTACCAAGCTGGCGACGAAGGCACAGCGGGCGATGGTGATGGCTCGCGCAGCGACTTCTTCGAGCAGATCTTCGGCCGCAGCCGGGCCGGCCGACGGGGCCCGCCGGTGGCTGCACGGGGCGCTGACCAGACCGCGTCCATCGAGCTGGATCTGCTGGACGCTTACCAGGGCATTGAGCGCAGTTTCACGTTCAGCAGCAGTGCGGCAGGCGTTGACGGGCAGGCGGGTGGGCAGCCGGGTGTGCCGCCGCACATCACCTCGCGCACGCTGCAGGTTCGCATCCCCCGCGGCATGCGCGCCGGCCAACAAATACGCCTGGCCGGCAGCGGCAGCCCGGGCGCCCACGGTGGGCCGGCTGGCGACCTGCTGCTGGCCGTCAGCTTCAAACCCGACGCGCGCTGGCGCGCGGAAGGCCGCAACGTCTACCAGCACGTGCAGATCGCACCATGGGAAGCGGCGCTGGGCGCCACCGCCACCATCGCCACGCCCGGTGGCCAGGCCGAGGTGGATATTCCCGCCGGCTGGCAGCCCGGCCGCAAGCTGCGGCTGAAGGGACGCGGCATACCGGGGGCCGGCCAGCAGGAAGCGGGGCATCTCTACCTGGAACTGGCGCTGGCCTTGCCGGCGGCCGACAGCGAAGCGCAGCGCGCGGCCTACACCGCACTGGCCGCCGCCTTTCCCAGTTTTGCTCCGCGCGCCCCGTCTGTTCGGTGACGCACAGACCAGCTGCTGGTGCGGCCATGACCATCTCGTTGAATTGGGCGTAGACGTGTTTGGCGGTTCGCCTTCAATCCCGGCTTCATCGAAACTGCACCCAATCACACCGAAAGGTCGGCATGCAAGAACCTGGCGCCATCCGCCCTGCGGCTGCGCCCCCCGAGCCTGGCCAACGCACCGAGGCACGCCGCCGAAGTGCCTTGCTGAAGACTGGCGCGTTGCAGTCGGCCATATTGAACAGCGCGAACTTTTCCAGCATCGCCACCGACGAAAAGGGCGTGATCCAGATCTTCAATGTCGGCGCGCAGCGTATGCTGGGCTACGACGCCGACGCGGTGTTGAATCGCATCACGCCGGCTGATATTTCCGACCCGCAGGAAATTATTCAACGCGCGCTGACCCTGAGCGACGAATTCCACACGCCGATTGCGCCGGGCTTCGAAGCCCTGGTGTTCAAGGCTTCGCGCGGCATTGAAGACGTCTACGAGCTGACCTACGTGCGCCGTGACGGCACGCGCCTGCCCGCCATGGTCTCGGTAACAGCTTTGCGCGATGCGCAGGAATTGATCATCGGCTACCTGCTGATCGGCACCGACAACACGGTGCGCAAAGAGGTCGAAGCCGAGAAAGAGCGCCTGGCCGCCCACCTTCAAGGCGCCAACAGCGATTTGCAGGTGGCCATTGCTGCGGCCGAAAATGCCAACCAGGCGAAGTCGGATTTCCTGTCCAACATGAGCCACGAATTGCGTTCTCCTTTGAACGCCATTTTGGGTTTTGCGCAGTTGCTGGACAGCGGCACGCCGCCGCCTACGACGGGCCAGAAAGATTGCGTCGACCAAATCCTGCATGCCGGCTGGTATCTGCTGGAGCTGATCAACGAGATCCTGGACCTGGCGCTGATCGAGTCGGGCAAGTTGTCGATCTCGACCGAGCCGATGGCGCTGGCCGAGGTGCTGGCCGAATGCCAGGCCATGATCGAACCGCAAGCTGCCAAAAGTGGCATCGTGCTGAGCTTTGATGCGCCGCCGTTGCCGCTGTATGCGAAGGCCGACCGCACGCGCGCCAAGCAGATCTTCATCAACCTGTTGTCGAACGCCATCAAATACAACCGGGTCGGCGGCACGGTGCAAGTGACTTGTGCGCAGCACGCTCAGCACGGCGAGCACCTCGTCCGCGTGACGGTGCGCGATACCGGCCTGGGCCTGGCCGCCGACAAGCTGGCGTTGCTGTTTCAGCCTTTCAACCGTCTGGGGCAGGAAGGCGGTATCGAAGAAGGCACCGGCATCGGCCTGGTCGTCAGCAAGCGCCTGGCCGAGTTGATGGGTGGCGAAATCGGCGCGCAAAGCCGCGTCGCTGAGGGCAGCGAATTCTGGGTCGATCTACCGGGCTGCCCAGCGCCCGACGCGGGCGCGCACGCCGCCGCGCTGGGCAACACGGCGCCGGTGGAATGCGACAAGGCCCTGGCGCAAACCACCGTGCTGTGCGTGGAAGACAACCCGGCCAACCTGCTGCTGGTGGCGCGGCTGCTGGCCCGGCGCAGCGACATCCGGCTGATCAGCGCGAATGACGGCCGCACTGGAGTGGAACTGGCGCGCAGCGCGCAGCCCGACGTGATCCTGATGGACATCAACCTGCCCGGCATCAGCGGCCTGACCGCGCTGCGCCTCCTGCAGGGCGACGCCACGACGGCGCACATTCCGGTGCTGGCGCTGAGTGCCAACGCGATGCCGCGTGACATTGAAAAGGGCTTGGCTGCGGGCTTCTTCCGCTACCTGACCAAGCCGATCCGTTTGAATGAATTCATGCAGGCGCTGGATCACGCGGTGGCGCACAAAGCCAGCGCGCTGCCGGCGTCTGCCACCCCTATTTGAAAGGCAGTTTTCCCATGGCCATGCACGACGACATCCTGAATGCCAAGATCCTGATCGTCGACGACCAGCTGGCGAATGTGCACCTGCTGACGCGCTTGCTGACCGAGGCCGGCTACACCGACTTGCGGTCGACGACGGACCCGAACGAAGTGACCGCGCTGCAGATCCGCCACGACCACGACCTGATCCTGCTGGACGTGCAGATGCCGGGCCTGGACGGCTTCGAAGTGATGCAAGAGCTGAAGGCACACGCCACACAGGACTACCTGCCGGTGATCGTGCTGACGGCGCAGCCCGGCCACAAGTTGCGCGCGCTGCAGGCCGGGGCTAAAGACTTCATCAGCAAGCCTTTCGATTTGCTGGAGGCGAAGACGCGCATCTACAACATGCTCGAAGTGAAACTGCTGTACCGCCGGCTGGCGGCCCACGCAGCCGAACTGGAGGCCACGGTGGCGCTGCGGACCGCCGAGCTGCGCGCCAGCGAAGAGCGTTACCGCAGCCTGACCGAACTGGCGTCGGACTGGTACTGGGAGCAAGACTCTGCCGGCTTGTTCGTGCGCACCTCGGGCCCGGTGTTCGAAATGCTGGGCATCCACGACCCGTTGCCCACCGCCACCCAAATTACCGACGTCGTGGCCCAGGCACAAGGCTGGGACTTGGCCGAACGGCGCGGGCTGCAGGCCAAAATTGCCGCGCACCAGCCTTTCCTGGACTACCTTTTTCACCGCCACCTGCCCGACGGCCGACGCCAGCAGTTTCGCGTGAGCGGCCAGCCTATGTTTGACGCCGCCTGCCGATTCATGGGCTACCGCGGCGTTGGCGTGGAAGCGGGTGTGGGTACGGGTACGGGCACGGGCACGGGCACGGGCGTTGGCGTTGGCGTTGGCGTCATCGGCGCTCACTGAGTTTGACCATGTTGACCGCCCCCTGCCTAGCCGCCAGCCCCCGGCAGAACAGCCTGCTGGCCAGCTTGAGTGCTGCCGACTACGACCGTCTTTCCGACGCGCTGGAGGCCGTTCCGATGCGCCTGGGCGAGATGCTCTACGAACCGGGGGTGCAGCTGCGCCATGCGTATTTCCCGGGCACGGCCGTGGTGTCGCTGCACTACGTGACCGCAAGCGGTGCCTCGGCCCAGACCACGGGCGTGGGGCGTGAAGGCGTGGTCGGCATACCGCTATTCATGGGTGGTGAAACCACCAGCAGTTCTGCCGTGGTGCACACCGGCGGCCATGGCTGGCGGCTGGACCGTCACCGCCTGACGCAGGAATTCGCACGCAACGCGTCGCTGCAGACGGCGCTGTTGCGTTACACGCAGGCGATGATCACGCAAATCACGCAGACAGCGGCCTGCTACCGCCATCACAGCGTGGAGCAGCAGCTCAGCAGCTGGTTGATGGCCACGCTGGACCGCACGCCCGATACTGAACTGGTGATGACGCAGGAGCTCTTGGGCGGCCTGCTGGGCGTGCGTCGCGAAAGCATCACGCAAGCCGCCTGCCGGCTGCAGGAGCAGGGCTACATCCGCTACCGACGGGGCC
The DNA here is from genome assembly GCA_043716645.1 of Betaproteobacteria bacterium. Classification (GTDB taxonomy): domain Bacteria; phylum Pseudomonadota; class Gammaproteobacteria; order Burkholderiales; family Burkholderiaceae_C; genus Rubrivivax. The sequence continues at coordinate 9,281 of JAYSYH010000351.1, forward strand.
ACATCACCGTCGTCAACGCCCAGGGCCTGCGCAGCACGGCCTGCGAATGCTACGGTGTGGTCAAGTCCGAGCTGGCGCGGCTGGCTGTTGCTGACGTGCAGTACGCTGGCTAATGTGGGCCAGCGTACAGAGTGTCAATGTGCGGGAACGTACATTGCGCCGTTGGCAGTCGCCAAGAGCCATGCTTGTTGGTATGAACACCTTGACCGTTACGCTTCAACCGCACAAGACCGTCGCGTCCATTGCGAAACCAGGAGCACCCCTGACTGCACCCGCTCATCCCCAACCCAAGCTCAACCACCTGTTGGCCGCGCTGCCGCCTGCCGAATGGCAGCGCTGGGAGCCGCAACTCGAAGCGGTGGACTTGCCACTGGGCCGGGTGTTGCACGAATCCGGTGTGGCGATGACCCACATCTATTTCCCCACTACCGCCATCGTTTCGTTGTTGTACGTGATGGAAGATGGGGCTTCGGCCGAGATCGCCGTCGTCGGCCGGGAAGGCTTGGTCGGCGTGTCGCTGTTCATGGGTGGTGAATCCACCCCCAGTCGCGCTGTCGTACAAAGCGCAGGCCACGGATACCGCCTGCGCGCAGCCGCGCTGAAAGAAGAATTCAGCAATTCCAGCCCGGTGCTGCACTTGCTGTTGCGCTACACGCAGGCACTGATCACGCAGATGGCGCAGACGGCGGTTTGCAACCGCCATCACACGCTGGACCAGCAGTTGTGCCGCTGGCTGCTGTTGAGCCTGGACCGGCTGGACGGCAACGAACTGGTTATGACGCAAGAGCTGATCGCCAACATGCTGGGCGTGCGCCGTGAGGGTGTCACGGAAGCCGCTCTGAAGCTGCAGAAGGCCGGGCTGATCCGCTACGCGCGTGGCCACATCACCGCGCTGGACCGTGCGGGTCTGGAAGCCCGCAGTTGCGAGTGCTACGGCGTGGTCAGGAAAGAATACGAGCGGCTGCTGCCGCGCAAGCGTTCAGAGTAGTTCGTTTTGTGCAGGCCTTCGAGTGGGGGCCACTGCCGAAAAGCCAGCACGCCCCACGCCACCGTCCCAGCGTCCGACCACGCAGGCTACGCCGAGAACATCAACCCGGCCGCCGAGGCCGCGCGGAGCGACTTTCACGACCGCGCCAGCCAGCAACATCTGGCCCGCTGTGGCGCGTGTTGGGCGGGCTGGTGGCCGCCGTACCCAAGCCGCGCGCCGTGCCGGCCTTGTGGTGCTACGCCAATGTGCGGCCCTTCGTGATGGAGGCTTGCTCGCAGATCAGCACCGAAGAGGCCGAACGCCGCGTGACGATGCTGTAAAAGATGGTGCTGGAAAAACCGGTGCTGGAAAAACCGGTGCTGGAAAAGATGGCGTTGGAACGCTCGGGCCTGCCCGGGAAGAGCCGCATCACGCAAAGCCTGTTCGCAGACCTGTAGATCATCCTGCCCGGCAAGACCGCATCGGCTCGCCGCCACACCGGCCCACCGCCACACCGCTTCGGCGCTTCGGCGCTGCGTTTCACCATCGAAGGCCACGATGCTTACACCGCCGTGGCGGGTGAAAAGACGGCGCTGCTGCCGGGCGATTTCTTCATCACGCCGGCGATGGCCTGGCACGACCACGGCAACGAAGGCACGGGCCCGGTGGTCTGGCTCGACGGCTAGGACATGCACATCGTCAATTTCTTCGACACCAGTTTCCGCGAGGCCTACCCCTGCGCCGTGCATCCGGTGTACCGACCGTGCGGTGCAGGACAAGCTGGACCTGTTCCGCGAAGAACAAGGCTGAGCGCTGCAGCCGTTGGGGCTGAAGCCGCGCGCGGGGCACCGCGGCCGGGCTCAGGGCCGACGCGCCGCCGCTTCCAGCGCCAGTTCATTCTTCAGCCGGGCCAGTTGCGCGGCGCTGACACACAACATCAGTGCCGCGGCGGCGTCGCTGGCGGTCAGGTCCAGCGCGTGCTGCACCAGGTGATGGCGAGCCAGCTTCTCTGCACGGCGCACCAGTTCGGCCAGTGGCGTCTGGCCCAGTTCGCCGGCCAACGCATCGATGGCGGGCCCCGGCGCCAGCAACGCGGGTGCGGTCCGGACCGCGGGCTGCTGACCGGGCAACTGCGGCCGCATGATGAACCCTAGGCATTCCTGGTCGCCATCGACCAGCAGCATGCCGGTGATGGCGAGTCCCTGGGCCGGCGAGCCTGCTGCGGTGCCGTGCAAGGCCAGCACCACGTCTTGAGCCATGCCGCTGTCGCGCACTGCGGTCAGCAACGCGGCCACGTCGGCTTCCGTCGGCCCGAGCCATGCAGACAGCAGCTGTCCGCGGACCTGGTCTTCCTCGGTGGCCCGGGCCATGTGCACGAAGCTGCGGTTGGCGCCCAGCACCTGGCCGCGCACATCGGTGATGACGATGCCGTCGCGCATGCTTTCAACCAGGCGTGACAGCGTGGCCTCCAGCGGTAAGGCGTCGTTGGCGATGGGTTCGGCCGTGCGGGCGCGCAACAGCAGGCGATGGCCACAGGCGGTGCGCAGCGGCAGAGCCAGCAGCCCTACCGACAAATGGGTGCCGGCCAGCCGCGCCCGGATCTCGACCGGCTGGCCGCTGCTGCGTGCCCGCAGCAGCAGTTCGCGCACGGCCGGGCGGGCATGGGCTTCGAATTGCTGTTCAGCCACCCGGCCGGCCAACGGCAGGTCGCCGTCTTGCAGCAACTGCACCGCAGCCCCGTTGCCTTCCAGGATGCACAGGGTGTCGGCGTCCAACGTCATCACGGCGTCGGTGGCCACCTGCAGCAGCAGTCGGTGCCGGGTTTCTGTCTGGCGGGTGCGCCAGTAGCCGCGCTCGATTTCCTGCTGTGTATTCAGGAAGCGCTGCTGGATGGCCGAGACCGTGCGCAGGTCGCGGCCCACGGCCAGCACCGGTCCGTTCGGACCCAGACGCAGTGCGGTGTAGGCCACCGGAATGTCGCCGCCGGCTTCACTGGCGTGGTTGACCTCTCGGCGGCGCGCCCGACCGGTGCTGTGGGCATCACCCAGCAGCTTTTCGATCTTGCGGCGCGTGCCCTCAGTGACCGTATCGGCCCAGTGTTGCCCGACCCAGCCTTCGGCATGTGCTGACATCGGTGCCGACGGGTCTTGTGCCACGCTGAGCACCACGCCGTGGTCGTCGATGACGAGCGCAATGTCGCTGGACAGCGAGACGAACACCTGGGCCAAATCGGGCGCATAAGTGCCCAGAGTGTGCAGGTCGGCCGGCTGCAAATAGCGGCGACTCATATTCAGTGCCTCGCATGGAGTGAAATTCCTGACCGGGTTGGTAACGACAAAGCGCCATCTTTAAGGCGGCGATCCGTTGCCGGTAAGGCGGATCGGCGCCCGGGCGCGGGGCTTCAGTGAGGTTGCTTCGGGTGCATCAAGCTTTGGCCAGGCCTAACAGGTGGGCCATGTCCTTGAAGAAAATGCGCACATGCGCCATCGGCTTCTTGCGCGCCAGTTCCTTGTTCATGTAGGACTCGAAGGTCAGCTGCTGCACGTCCTTGTCCATGCAAATCTTGACGAAGCTTTCGCGGCGCTTGTCGGTGCTGTACCAGAAGCGCTGCATGATGCCCAGCACCCAGAAGACCTTGCCGTGGGCCTTCATGAATTTCTTGCGGGCACCGGCCAACACGCGGGCGTCGCCGGTTTCCAGGAAGGCGTGTGCGGCCTCGGCGGCCAGGCGGCCGCCGTACATGGCGTAGTAGATGCCTTCGCCAGACGCCGGCGCCACCACGCCGGCAGCGTCGCCGGCCAGCACCACGTCGCGGCCGTTGTCCCAGCGAGGCAGCGGCTTCATCGGCAGCGGCGCGCCTTCACGGCGTATCACTTCCAGGCCCTGCAGACCGGCGGCCTGGCGCAAGGCGCCGGTGGCGCTGCGCAGCGAGAAGCCCTTGTCGGCGCTGCCGGTGCCCACGCTCAGCGTGTCGCCGTGCGGGAAGACCCAGCCGTAAAAATCAGGCGACAGTTCGCCGCGGTAGTAGACGTCGCAGCGCGTGTCGTCGTAACCGGCCGGGCGCACGGCTGGCGCGCGCAGGATCTCGTGGTACGCGAAGACGTATTTGGTTTTCTCGGCGCCGGGCACGCACTGGCGGGCCACTTCGGAGCGTGCGCCGTCGGCACCGATCACGCAGCGCGCGCGCACCGATGCGGCGATGCCTTCATGGCGTGCGTCCAGCGCGCCGTCGTCGGTGCGGGCGCGGAAGTGCACCACGGCCACGCCGTCGTCGGTGTGCTCGATGCGCTCGAAGGTGCCGGTGCGACGTACCGCGCCGCTGGCGGCCGCGCGCACGCGCAGCCACTCGTCGAAGTGCTCGCGGTCGACCATGCCCACGTAGCCGTTCTCGATGGGGATGTCCACCTTGCGGTCGGCCGGCGAGATCATCCGCGCCGAACGGGCCTTGGCGACCAGCAGGTGGTCGGGGATCTGGAAGTCCTTGATGGCGCGCGGCGGTATCGCGCCGCCGCAAGGCTTGATGCGACCGGCGCGGTCCAGCAGCAGCACGCTGTGGCCAAGCGCTGCCAGGTCGTTGGCAGCGGTGGCACCGGCGGGGCCGCCACCGATGACGACGACGTCGTATCCGCGGGATGCGTCGACTGCATGCATGGCGTTTCCTCAGGCTTGCAGACCCGGCACATCGGCGCGGCCTGCAGGGGTTGGGGTGGCGATCTCGGCACCGACGGAACGGTAGGTGCCACTCACTTTCGCGGCCAGCAGAGCCGCCACGATGAACATGCCGGCTTCGATGAAGAAGACGGCGGCGTAGGCGGTACCGGGTCCGGCGACATCGCCGGCACTGCCGAAACTTCCGATCAGCCAGCGCGCGACATCGCTGGCCGCCGCGCCGAACAGGCCGCCGGCCGCAAACCCGATGGCTTGTGCGGCGCCCCACAGGCCCATGCGCGTGCCTTCGCGCGCCGGGGTTGCCGCTGACCCCGCTGACCCCGCTGATGCCGCTGATGCCGAGCCCGCGGTGGCGCTGCGGCCGCCGCTGGCCAGGCTCATCATCGAGCCGATGGCAGCGATGGAGAACGCGCCGTTGGCCACGCCCAGCGCGAACACGTTGGCGCGCAGCGGCCAGTGTGGCGCCAGTGCGCCGGCCAGCACCAGACCCAGCAGCGCCAAAGCCGACGCGACGCAGCCGCCCACCGTCCACGCGCGCAGTGAGCCCAGCCGCGTGCCGCCCACCCGCCGACCGGCCAGCGCCGCCAGCAGCATGCCGGCCAGCGTGCCGCCGTGCTGCACGCCCGACAGCGAGGTGGATGCGCCCGGCGTGAAACCGAACACCGCACCCGCGAAGGGTTCCAGGATCAGGTCCTGCGTGCTGTACGCCAGCATCGACACGAAGACGAAGATCGTGAAGCGGCGGGCATCCGGTTCAGCCCAGACTTCGGCGAGCGCCTGCCTGAAGTCGGGTCGCGCCTTCGCCGGTGTTGGCGCTTGATGCCCATGACCTTCCAGACCCCACAGGGCCAGTGCCGTGACGCACACGGCGAACAGCGACACCACCGATGACACGGCGATCAGGCGCTGCGGCGTGTAGGGGTCGAGGAAGTGGCCGGAGACGCCGGCCGTCACCGCGAAGCCGACGATCATCATCACCCACACAACCGCTGCGGCGGCCGCGCGGCGGGGTTCTTCCACGCGTTTGGCCAGCAGCACCAGCAGCGACGTGCCGCCGGCACTGACGCCCAGGCCCACCGCGATGAAGGCCAGCGCCGCCAGCGCGATGCCGGCCAGGCGGTCGTGCGCCATCCAGGTCGTGGCCACGGCAGCGCCCGCGCCGCCCAGCGCCAGCGTGGCGATGCCGCCCAGGATCCAAGGCGTGCGGCGCCCGCCGACGTCAGAACCGAAACCCATGCGCGGGCGGCTCAGCTGAACGGCGTAGTGCAAGGCGACCAGCAGGCCCGGCAGCAGCGCCGGCAGTGCCAGTTCAACCACCATCACGCGGTTCAGCGTGGACGTGGTCAGCACCACCACCGCACCCAGCATGGCCTGCACCAGACCCAGCCGCGCAATGCCCAGCCAGCTGAGTGACGGCAGCGCAGGCTGCAGGCTGGCGTTCATTCGCCGCCGCCTTTCGCCAGGGTCGTCAGACCACGCACCGCAAAGGCACTGACCAGCATGCTGGCGACGAACAGCGGGACGCCAAAACCGCTGTACCAGAGGGCCTGTCGAACCGGGGCCGACAGGAAACGCCGCATCATCAGAACTTGCCCGACCAACAGTCCGGCGATGGCCAGTGCGTGCAGCGGTTGGCCCCAGGCCAGCAGCAGACCGGCGACGACAACCTGGGGTACGGCCATGATCACGCAGGCGGCACGGGCCGAGCCGGTCACGCCCAGGCGCACGGGCAAGGAGCCGATGCCCATCTGCCGGTCGCCTTCGATGGCTTTGAAATCGTTCAACGTCATGATGCCGTGGGCTCCGGCGCTGTACAGCGCGGCCACAATCAGCGAAGGCCAGCCCGGCAACTGCCCGCCGGCCATCACCACCCCGCCAGTCACCCAAGGCAGGCCTTCGTAGCAGATGCCGCAGGCAGCGCAGCCCCACCAGCCGTTCATCTTCAGCCGCAGCGGCGGTGCACTGTAGGCCCAGGCCAGCAGCAAGCCGACCATCGCAGCGCCGAACCCCCAGGGCCCCAGCAGCGTGGACACCAGCAGCGACAGCGCCGTCCAGATGATCCCCATGTACAGGCCCCAGCGGCCCGGCATGCGGCCCGAGGGGATGGGGCGCTGCGGTTCGTTGATGGCATCGACGTGGCGGTCGTACCAGTCGTTGACGGCTTGGCTGGTGGCGCAGACCAGCGGGCCGCTGAGCAACACGCCCGCAGTCACCAGAGCCCAACGCCCAGCCAGCGGCACGCCGGAGGCCACCACACCACAGCCGAAAGCCCACATCGGCGGAAACCAGGTGACCGGCTTCAGCAGCTCGGCAATGGCCGACAGCGCAGGCATCCGGCGCCGCTGCGCAGCGGCGGTTGGTGCGGGCGGGGCTTGGATGTCCATCGGTGTATATTGAACTTGACAGTTTCAGCTGTCAAGCGATGTTTACACCTGCACGGTATCTAGTCTGTCAATCGACGGCGTCCTGCGCCCCTCGGTGGCTGGCTGGCGGGCGGGCGAGCGAGCGAGCGAGCTCGGACTACTCGTCGTTGCCCAGGCTGCCCAGGCCGTAGCGGCGAAGCTTGACGTACAGGCTCTGCCGGGACAAGCCCAACAACAGCGCGGCCGATGCCCGGTTGTCGTGCGACATGCCCAGTGCCGTTTCGATGCAGAGCTGCTCGATCAGGTCGGTGGTTTCCGAGACGATATCCTTCAGCGGCGTGCGTCCGACCAGTTCGGTCAGCTCGCTGACCGAGCGCGTCATGGCCTTGCCGGACTCGGATTCCGGCTTCAGGCGACGTTCGATGTCGCGGATGGCAAAGGCCAGCACGGCTGAGTCGGCCGGCATCAGCTGGGCGGCCGAGATTTCAACCTCGATGGCGGTGCCGTATTCGCCGCGCAGCGCGGTGACAAAGCGGCCCACACTGCCACGCTGGCGCAGGTTGGTGATCAGCACGCCCAGTTCGACCCCGGTTCGGCCCAACCAACGGTCCAGCGCTTGACCGCGAGCTTGGTCTTCGCCGCTCAGTTCGGCCAGCGACAGGAATGCGCGGTTTGCGCTGAGCACTTTGCCGGTGGCGTCGCAAAAAACCAGGCCATCGGGCGCGTTCTGCACGTAGGCCACCAGTGTCTGTTCCCAGCTACTCTCGCGCCCCGCCACAGCGCCTTGGCGCGCGTGACCGTGGGTTTGCGGCGCGTCGTTGCGCAAGGGGGCCAGCCGCACCAACACGAAGGCTGCATCGTCCTGACGGAACACTGAAGCCGACACCGCCAGTTCAAGGCCACCCTCGGCCAGTCGGGTGTGGATGGCGTCCTTCTTGCCCACCGAGCGTGCGGCGGCCAACATGTCTTGCAAGCGCTCACCGTGGGCGGCGTCGAACAGCGTTGACAACGGCGAACCGACCAGTTTGGCGCGCGCCGCGCCGCACAGCGCTCGCGCGGCAGGGTTCGCTTCCAGCACTTTCTGCGTCGAACCGTCGACCACCAGCACTGCTTCCGACGACGTTTCCAGCAAGTGGCGGTAGCGCGTCTCGGCTTCGCGAAAGCGCCAGTAGTCGCGTTCCATGGTTTGCTGGGTTTCCAGCAGGCGGCGCTGCAAGGCCACGGTGGCGCGTAAATCGCGACCGAAAGCCACGATGCGGTTCTGGCTGTGAACGCCAGCCTCCCCGACCACGCGCACCGCGCTATACAGCAGCGGGAAGTCGTCACTGTCCTGTATCGGGTGGTTGACTTGCCGCGCGCGTGCCGTGTTGGCGTCGGCGGCTGCCTGCGCGTCGCGCATCAGCGCTTCGACCTTCTGCCGGCTGTCGGGCGCCACCGTCTGCACCCAGGGCCTGCCGCGCCACTCGCGTGCGCGTAAGGCAGCCGTGTCGTCGCCATGGATCACGACATCAAGGATCGTGCCTTCGCCGTCCAGCACCAGCGCGATGTCGCTGGAAGCACCTACCAAACGTGCGACTCCTTTGGCGTCGAGTGCGCCCAGCGCGAGATTTCCGCCTTGGGTTTGGGGCATATGCCGTGTGTGTAATTTGAAGATTGACACATGATAGTGTCAACCTGGCTTGCCACACGAGGGGAATATCCCGTTTCAACCCTAACGCGGCATGACGCGGGCCATCAAGCGTTCGGCCAGATGTGGCGCTTCGCGGCCGTCGCGGGCTGTGCCGTCAGCGTCCACCTCATCGGCCAACTCCGGCCGCAGCATGAAAGGCGGACCGCCCACCAGGACCACCAGATCGGGGTTGCGAGCCGCTGCACGCGCAGCGCGTATGGTTTCCTTCAACCAGGGAATGCGGCTGTCGCTGCCCACAGAAAAACCGAGGATGTCGATCCATTCGTCACGAACCTTGGCCGACGGGTCGGTGACCGCACCGCCGACGCCACCCAGCACGTCCCAGCCGTCACGGCGGAAGAACTCGGCCACCATGGACAGCCCGAAACTGTGCTGCTCGTCACCCGGTTGCACGAACAGTGCACGGCGGCCGTGCGGCGGGTGGTCAACCTCCGCGCCGAAGGCCGGGCTCCACTCGCGCATCAGGCGTTGCAAGCGGCCCAGGGCCACGGTAACCGCCGAAAAATCGCACAGATCGTCCTCCCACAACGTTCCCAGGTGGCGCGCGGATGGGCCCAGCAGTTCGAGGTACAGGGTTTCGACGGCCACACCACCGCCGCGCCATTGCGCCACTGCCGCCGCGATGACGACTTCGCTGTCTTCCAGGATGTGGTCAACGAAGCGTTGCACTTCCTGGTCGCTGATGGTGGCGTTCGGCGCCTGTTGCAGTTCGCCGGGCTGACCAGTCGCTGGGCGATGGGCCTGCACGAGACGGGGGATCACGTCGGTCTCGATGGCTCTTGCCAGGCGGGCCAGGCGCAGCTTGGCGTCGTGGGGGTCGGCTTCGGCGTTCGACCATGAAGCACCGAGGGCTCCGGCGGGCCAACTTGTCGGCGGCACCGCGGGCACCGCGCAGGCTGGCTCTGCGTCCTTGGGCGATCGGCTCATTTTGCGGCTCGAATCACCTTGCATGTACATCTCCTCGGTCCGTCGCCGGCTGCTGTCGTTACACGAATCACCCGGTGGGGCAGGTGCAAACAACTGCCCTCCTGCAACGGCGCGATCCAGCTGGTTTTGCGTCACTTTGTACAACCCATCCTTGCGGACCAGCAGGTTGTAAACCGCAGCCGTCATAGCGTCAAAACAAATTGGCGTCAGTGTTTGCACCAGTCAGGGCTTACGCGATGGGCTGGGTTTTCCCAGCTCAAGGAAGCACTTTCAGCTAGGTGACCGGCTGGCGGCGCGGTGGTTCTAATGAGCGACAAGGTGTCAACGTGGATTTACGTCTATCTCAATTGACACGAGCAGTTTGTGCCTCTAGTCTCCACGGCATGAATCGACCACAGCGGCTGACGCAGAACCCCGGGCTGGCCGCGCCGCGCACCTTGCGCAGCCCCTTGTACACACCCGAACAGCGCGTGCGGCGTGATGCCAGCATCTGGACTCTGGTGCAGGGCGTTCTCGCGCCGGTTCAGTTCCTGGTTTTCATCGTCAGTGCGGTACTGGTGCTGCGCTACTTGGCCAGCGGTGAAGGCCTGCTGGCGGCCAGCACGTCGGTGGTGGTGAAAACGCTGGTCCTGTACACCATCATGATCACTGGCTGCATCTGGGAAAAGGTCGTCTTCGGACAGTGGCTGTTCGCCAAGGCCTTCTTTTGGGAAGACGTCTTCAGCATGTTGGTGCTGGCGCTGCACACGACCTACTTGCTGGCACTGTTCACAGCGGCACTCAGCCCGCGCGGCCTGATGCTGCTGGCCCTGGCGGCCTACGCCGCCTACGCCATCAACGCTGCGCAGTTCGTCTGGAAGCTGCGCCTGGCGCGGCTCGACGAAGCGGCGCGTCGCGGTTCGCCGTTGAATGCCGTGAATGCCGTGAATACCGTGAATGCGGTGGGGGCCCCGAACGGGGTGACGGCATGAACGCCGTGATTCCGTTGCGCGCTGAAGGCGTTGCCGCAACTACCGGGTGCGGTAACGTCCCCGTGTTGAAAGAGCGTGGCCAGCGCGAAGTCTTTTGTGGCCTGACCGGCATCGTCTGGCTGCACCGCAAGATCCAGGACGCCTTCTTCCTGGTCGTCGGCTCGCGCACCTGTGCGCACCTGATCCAGAGCGCCGCCGGCGTGATGATCTTCGCCGAGCCGCGCTTCGCCACGGCCATCATCGACGAGCGCGATCTGGCTGGTTTGGCCGACGCACAAGACGAACTCGACCGCGTCGTGACGCGGCTGCTGGAACGCCGCAAGGACATCCGCACGCTGTTCTTGGTTGGCTCCTGCCCCTCGGAAGTCATCAAGCTCGACCTGTCGCGCGCTGCGCACCGCTTGAGCACTCGCTTCGCGCCGCAAGTGCGCGTGCTGAACTATTCGGGCAGCGGCATCGAGACCACGTTCACCCAGGGTGAAGACGCCTGCCTGGCTTCGCTGGTGCCTGGCCTGCCTGGCGGGCCTGGCGGGCCTGTACCTGCCGCTGCCGCTGCCGCTGCCGCGCCGGCGTCGCTGGTGGTCGTGGGTGCGTTGGCCGATGTCGTCGAAGACCAGTTCATGCGCCTGTTCGCCGAGCTCGGCCTGCCGGGCGTGCAGTTCCTGCCGGCACGCCGCAGCGACGCGATGCCAGCTGTCGGCCCGAACACCCGCTACATCCTGGCCCAGCCTTTCCTGGCCGACACCGCGCGGGCACTGGAAGGCCGCGGCGCGCGCCGCATCGCCGCGCCCTTTCCGCTGGGTGCTGAGGGCACGACAGCCTGGATCTCAGCCATCGCAGCGGCCTTTGGCATCGATGCCGGCCAGGTCGAGCAAGTCACGGCCGCACCCCGCGCCCGCGCTGCCGCCGCGTTGGCCCGGGTTCGCCCGGCGCTGGCCGGCAAGCGCATCTTCTTTTTTCCCGACTCGCAACTGGAAGTGCCGCTGGCGCGTTTTCTGCATCGCGAACTGGGCATGCAGCTGGTCGAGGTGGGCACGCCCTACCTGCACCGCGAACACCTGGCCGAAGAGCTGGCGCTGCTGCCGGCGGGCACGATGCTCAGCGAAGGCCAGCACGTCGAAAAGCAGCTCGACCGCTGCCGCGCCCAGCAGCCCGATATCGTCGTCTGTGGCCTGGGCCTGGCCAATCCGCTGGAGGCCGAAGGGCTGACCACCAAATGGGCGATCGAACTGGTGTTCAGCCCCATCCACGGCTACGAGCAAGCCGGCGATCTGGCCGAACTTTTCGCACGCCCGCTGCGCCGCCGTGCGCTGCTGTCCACGCCGCTGGCTGCCTGACATGCAATTGACGCTGTGGACCTACGAAGGCCCGCCGCACATCGGTGCGATGCGCATCGCCACGGCGATGAAAGGCCTGCATTACGTGCTGCACGCGCCGCAGGGCGACACCTACGCCGACCTGCTATTCACGATGATCGAGCGGCGCAAAGAGCGCCCGCCGGTGACCTACACCACCTTCCAGGCGCGCGACCTGGGCGGCGACACCGCCGAGTTGTTCAAGACCGCAGCCCGCGAAGCCTTCGAGCGCTTCCAGCCGCAGGCGATGCTGGTCGGTTCCTCGTGCACCGCCGAGCTGATCCAGGACGACCCGGGCGGCCTGGCTGCCGCGCTGAGGTTGCCGATACCGGTGGTGGCGCTGGAACTGCCGGCCTACCAGCGCAAGGAAAACTGGGGCGCGTCGGAAACCTTTTATCAACTGGTGCGGGCGCTGTGCACGCCCCACTTGCCGGCGCCTGGTGTGAAGCGCGAAAGAGCCCCCGGCGCGCGCGCGCGCTGCAACGTGCTGGGCCCGACCGCTCTGGGCTTTCGCCACCGAGACGACCTGCGCGAAGTGCTTGGCCTGCTGCACCAGCTGGACGTGGACATCAACGTGGTGGCCCCGCTGAACGCCACGCCGCACGACCTGACCCGCCTGGGCAACGCCGACTTCAATGTGGTGATGGTGCCGGAAGTGGCCGCGCAAACGGCCGCATGGCTGGCGCGCAGTTTTGGCCAGGCCACGGTGAAGACGGTGCCTATCGGCGTGGGCGCTACCCGCGAATTCATCCAGCAGGTGGCGGCGCTCAGCGGTGCCGACGCCAGCGTCGTGTTGAACGACCCGCGCGCCCGTTCCACCTGGTACGCCAAGTCGGTCGATTCCACCTACCTCACCGGCAAGCGCGTCTACCTGTTCGGCGACGCCACGCATGTGGTGGCGGCCGCCCGCGTCGCCGCCACCGAACTGGGTTTCCAGGTTGTCGGCATGGGAACCTACAGCCGCGAATTCGCGCGTGAAGTGCGCGAAGCCGCCAAGCTCTACGGCGTCGAAGCGCTGGTCACCGACGACTACCTCGACGTCGAGGAACAGGTCGCCGCGTTGCAGCCCGAACTGGTGCTGGGCACGCAGATGGAACGTCACATCGCCAAGCGCCTGGGTATCCCCTGCGCGGTGATTTCGGCGCCGATGCACGTGCAGGATTTCCCCGCCCGGCATTCGCCGCAGATGGGTTTCGAAGGCGCCAATGTGCTGTTCGACACCTGGGTGCACCCATTGATGATGGGCCTGGAAGAACACTTGCTGCACATGTTCCGTGACGACTTCGAATTCCACGAGGACGCAGCACCGTCGCACCTGGGATCTGCCGCCAGGCCGACCGCTGACAGGGTGGAAGTCACTGCCGCCGCGGTGGCCACTGCGCCGTCCAGCGACGCGGTTATTTCAGCCACTGCGGGGTCCGACAGTGCGGCCGGTGCTGTCTCTGCAGCGGCTGACTGGTCGGCAGACGCCGAAAAAGAACTCAAGAAAATCCCGTTTTTCGTGCGCGGCAAGGCACGGCGCAACACCGAGGCCTATGCCGGCGAACTTGGGTTGAAGCACATTACCGTTGAGACTCTCTACGATGCAAAAGCGCACTTCAGCCGCTGAAGTTGGCGGCCCCGAGACGCGCGTGGTGCTGGTCACGATGGACAGCCATCTGGCCAGCGCTGCCCAGCGCGCCGGCCGCACGCTGGCCCGCCAGCTGCCCGGGCTGCAATTCAGCGTTCACGCCGCCGATGAATGGGGCAGTGACGACGCAGCCCTGGCGCGCTGCAAGGCCGACATCGCGGTGGGCGACATCGTCATCGTGACGATGCTTTTCATGGAAGACCATTTCATGCCGCTGCTGCCGGCGTTGAAGGCCCGTCGCGAACACTGCGACGCGATGGTCTGCGCGATGTCGGCCGGCGAGGTGAGCAAGCTCACGCGCATGGGCAAGTTCGACATGCAAGCACCGTCCAGCGCGCTGATGTCGATGCTGAAGAAGCTGCGCGGCAAGTCGGCCGCGGAATCGAAGAACGGCGCCCAGGCCACCGCTGGCGCCAAGCAGATGGCCATGCTGCGCCGGTTGCCGAAAATCCTGCGTTTCATACCCGGCACCGCGCAAGATGTGCGCGCCTATTTCCTGACCTTGCAGTACTGGCTGGCGGGCAGCGAAGACAACGTCGGCCGCATGGTGCACTTCCTTGTCGACCGTTATGCCGCCGGCCCGCGCCAGACGCTGCGCGGCCTGGTCAAGACGCACGAGCCGGTCGAGTACCCCGAGATCGGCGTCTACCACCCGCGCATCGCCAATCGTCTTTCACAAACGCTGGCCGACCTGCCGCGCGTGGCCACCTCGGGCCAACGTGGCACCGTGGGTGTGCTGCTGCTGCGCTCCTACCTGCTGGCCGGCAACGCGGGCCACTACGACGGCGTGATCACGGCGCTGGAAGCGCGCGGCCTGCGCGTCGTCCCTTGCTTCGCATCGGGCCTTGACGCCCGCCCGGCCATCGAGAAGTTTTTCATGGCCGGCGAGCGCTGTACCGTCGACGCCGTGGTCTCTTTGACCGGCTTCTCGCTGGTCGGCGGCCCGGCCTACAACGACGCGCGCGCAGCCGAAGAAATTCTGGCCAAGCTGGACGTCCCCTACCTCGCCGTCGCACCGCTGGAGTTCCAGACGCTGGACCAGTGGGGCGGTTCCGAACGCGGCCTGATGCCGGTGGAATCGACCATCATGGTTGCGATTCCCGAACTCGACGGCGCCACCGGTTCGATGGTTTTCGGGGGCCGCGGCAGCGCCAACCACGTGGCCTGTACCGGCTGCGTCCGCGCCTGCGCCTTCGAGGCCAGCGACACCGGCCACGACATGCACACCTGCAGCGAACGCGCCGACATGCTGGCCGCGCGCGTCGGTCGGCTGGTCGACCTGCGCCGCTCGGAGCGTGCCCAGCGCAAGGTGGCCCTGGTCATCTTCAACTTCCCGCCCAATGCCGGCGCCACCGGCACGGCGGCTTTCCTGTCGGTTTTCGAGTCGCTTTACAACACGCTGGCCGCGCTGAAGCGCGAAGGCTACGTGGTGGACATGCCGGCCAGCGTCGATGCGCTGCGCGAGGGCGTGATCCAGGGCAACGCCGAACGCTACGGCGCGGTGGCGAATGTGCACGCGCGCATTCCCGCCAACGACCACGTCAAGCGTGAACGCTGGCTGAAGCAAATCGAAGCGCAATGGGGCCCGGCGCCGGGCCAGCAGCAAAGCGACGGCAGCAGCATCCACGTGCTGGGCGAACGCTACGGCAACGTCTTCGTCGGCATCCAGCCGGGCTTCGGCTACGAAGGCGACCCGATGCGTCTGCTGTTCGAAAAAGGCTTCGCCCCGACGCACGCCTTCTCGGCCTTCTACCGCTGGCTGCGCGAAGACTTCGCGGCCCACGCGGTGCTGCACTTCGGCACCCACGGCGCGCTGGAATTCATGCCCGGCAAGCAAAGCGGCATGACCGCCGACTGCTGGCCCGACCGCATGATCGGTGACCTGCCGAACTTCTACCTCTACGCGTCCAACAACCCGTCGGAAGGCACGATTGCCAAACGCCGCGCTGCGGCCACGCTGATCAGCTACCTGACCCCACCCACCGCGCAAGCCGGTTTGTACAAGGGCCTGGTCGATCTGAAGGGCGCCATCGAGCGCTACCGCAGCCTGGAGCCGGAAGCCGAACGCGAGCGGGTCGAACTGGGCGAGATGATCCAGGCGCAAGCTGCCGAACTGGAACTGGCGAAGCTCGAACCGGCTTGGGCCGATGCGGCCGGCGGGCACGTATCCCGCTTGGCCGACAAAGTGCTGGAACTGGAATACACGCTGATCCCGCACGGCCTGCACGTCGTCGGCCGCGCGCCCACGGTCACCGAACGCGTGGACCTGCTGCAGTCGCTGGCCGAAGCGTCGCACGGCGTCCGGCTGGACCGCGCCATGGTGCAGGCGCTGGTTGCCGGCCAGTCGGCGCAGTCACTGGCCGCATCGGCGACCGCGCACGCCGCCGACGAAAAGCTGCTGCCGCTGTTGGAAGAATTGGCCAAGGCCGACGCGCTGCTGGCCAACGACCACGAACTGCCGGGTATCGTGCACGCGCTGGACGCCCGCTACGTGCGGCCCGCGCCCGGAGGCGACCTGCTGCGCACGCCGGCCATCCTGCCCACGGGCCGCAACCTGCACGGCTTCGACCCCTTCCGCATCCCCAGCGCCTACGCGGTGAAGGATGGCGCCCGCCAGGCGCAGCGCCTGCTGGACCGCCACATGGCCGACGGCCACGCGTTACCAGAATCCATTGCGCTGGTGCTGTGGGGCACCGACAACCTGAAGAGCGAAGGCGGCCCGATTGCCCAAGCACTCGCGCTGTTCGGCACCCGCCCGCGCTTCGACAGCTACGGCCGACTGGCCGGTGCAGAGCTGATCGCGCTGGAAGAACTGGGCCGGCCGCGCGTGGACGTGGTCATCACGCTGTCGGGCATCTTCCGCGACCTGCTGCCGCTGCAAGTGAAGCTGCTGGCCGAAGCCGCCTTCATGGCCGCCGGCGCCGACGAACCTGTTGAACAGAATTTCGTTCGCAAGCACGCGCTGGCCTTCATGGCCGAACACGGCGGCGACCTGGAAACCGCGTCGTTGCGCGTCTTCGGTAATGCCGAAGGCGCCTACGGTTCGAACGTCAACCTGATGATCGACAACGCGCGCTGGGAAGACGAGGACGAACTGGCCGAGACCTATTCGCGCCGCAAGGGTTTTGCATATGGCCGCAGCGGCCGCCCGGTCCAACAAACGAAGCTGTTGCAGAGCGTGCTGTCAGGGGTTGAGCTGGCCTACCAGAACCTCGATTCGGTGGAACTGGGCGTGACCACCATCGACACCTATTTCGACACGCTGGGTGGCATCAGCCGCGCCGTGAAGCGCGCGAAATCGGTGAAAGAAGGTCCGCACGCCAAAGTCGCCCCGGTCTACATCGGCGACCAGACCAACGACAGCATCGGCGGCGGCACGGTGCGCACGCTGGGCGAACAGGTGGCGCTGGAAACCCGCACCCGCATGCTGAACCCGAAGTGGTACGAAGGCATGCTGGAACACGGTTATGAGGGTGTGCGCCAGATCGAGGTGCACCTGACCAACACCATGGGCTGGTCGGCCACCACGGGGCAGGTGCAGCCCTGGGTCTACCAGAAGCTGAGCGAGACCTTCGTGCTCGACCCGGCCATGCGCGAACGCCTGGCCAAGCTGAACCCCACTTCATCGGCCCGCGTGGCCAACCGACTACTTGAAGCGCATCGACGGCAGTACTGGCAGCCGGATGCACAAACGCTCGAGGCCCTGCAGCGTGCAGGCGAAGAGTTGGAAGACCGCCTCGAAGGCGTATTCGAAGAAAGGGTTGCCGCATGAATGAGACTGTCACCTTGCCGTTTCCGAAGTTGAAGAGCGGGGGCGGCCGCCCCGATGGTGAGGGCAGCCTGCAGGTGCAGCTCGACCCTAACGTCAAGATCGGCACGGCCAAGGTCTTTGCCATCTACGGCAAGGGCGGCATCGGCAAAAGCACCACCAGTTCCAACTTGTCGGCGGCTTTCAGCAAGATGGGCAAGCGGGTGCTGCAGATCGGTTGCGACCCCAAGCACGACAGCACCTTCACGCTGACGAAGAAGATGCTGCCGACGGTCATTGACATCCTCGAGACCGTCGACTTCCACGCCGAGGAACTGCGACCCGAGGACTTCGTCTTCGAAGGCTACAACGGCGTGATGTGCGTCGAAGCCGGCGGCCCGCCGGCCGGCACCGGCTGCGGCGGCTACGTCGTCGGCCAGACCGTCAAGCTGCTGAAGGAACACCACCTGCTGGAAGACACCGACGTGGTGATCTTCGACGTGCTGGGGGATGTGGTGTGTGGCGGCTTTGCCGCGCCCCTGCAACACGCCGACCGCGCCATGATCATCACCGCCAACGACTTCGATTCGATCTTCGCGATGAACCGCATCGTGCAGGCCATCGGTGCCAAGGCCAAGAACTACAACGTGCGGCTGGGCGGCGTCATCGCCAACCGCAGCGCGGCCACCGACCAGATCGACAAGTACAACGAGCGCACCGGCCTGAAGCTGGCCGCGCACTTCCCCGACCTGGACGCCATCCGCCGCAGTCGGCTGAAGAAGTGCACCATGTTCGAGATGGACGGCACGCCCGAGATCGAAGCCGTGCAGAAGGAATACCTGCGGCTGGCCGCGCAGATGTGGCTGGGTTCCGACCCGCTGCCGGCGGTGCCTTTGAAAGACCGCGACATCTTCGACCTGCTGGGCTTCGACTGAAGCCGGGCCGGAGCACAACGATGTCGCACGACGCCTACCTGCAACGCCGCAGCCAGATCGAAGACTACTTCGACCGCACCGCCCTGAAAGCTTGGGAACAGCTGACCAGCACCGCGCCGGTCGGCCGCATCCGCGCCACGGTGCGCGCCGGCCGCGACCGCATGCGCACGCAGCTGCTGGACTGGTTGCCGCAGGACCTGCACGGTGCGCGCGTGCTGGACGCCGGTTGCGGTACCGGCGCTTTGGCGCTGGAAGCCGCACGGCGCGGCGCGCAGGTGGTGGCCATCGATCTGTCGCCGTCACTGGTGGATGTGGCGCGGCTGCGCATGGCGCAACTGCACCCCGGCGACGCAGCCATCGGCCGGATCGACTGGCGCAGCGGCGACATGCTGGACGCCGACCTGGGCAGTTTCGACCACGTGGTGGCGATGGATTCGCTGATCCACTACGACGAGCACGACATGGTGCGCGTCATCGAAAGTTGGTCGCAGCGCACCCGGCATTCGATGCTCTTCACCTTCGCGCCGCGCAGCCCGGCACTGGCCGCCATGCGCGCGGTGGGCCGGCTGTTCCCGCGCAACAACCGGGCGCCGTGGATCGAACCGGTGGCCGAAAAGTCGCTGCGCCGCCGCCTGGGTTCAGGGGTGCCGCAGTTCGAAGCCAGCCGCACCCAGCGTGTATCCAGCGGCTTCTACACCTCGCAGGCGATGGAGTTGAAGCGGCCATGAAGGCGGCAGGCCGTCGGCCGCCCCTGGCCCAGCGCGCCATCCGCGCATGGTCCACGCTGGGCCCGCAGTACCTGCCGTTCGCCGATGCGGCCAGTGCGGATTTGCCGCTGCCGCGCTTGCTGCGCCTGTCGCTGTTCAAGTTCACGCTGGGCATGACTCTGGCGCTGATGCTGGGCACGCTGAACCGCGTCATGATTTTCGAGCTGCAGGTCTCGGCCTGGCTGGTCTCGCTGATGCTGGCCTTGCCGCTGCTGGTGGCGCCATTCCGCGCCATCACCGGCTTTCAATCCGATACGCACCGCTCGGCGCTGGGCTGGAAGCGCGTGCCTTTCATGTGGGGCGGCACATTGGTGCAGTTCTTCGGCCTGGCGATCATGCCTTTTGCGTTGCTCGTGCTGTCGGGTGGCGGTGCGGTGCCGACGCCGCCTTGGGTCGGCCAGGCTGCGGCAGCGCTGTCGTTCCTGATGATCGGCGCTGGGCTGCAGACCTCGCAGACCGCCGGCCTG
Organism: Betaproteobacteria bacterium; assembly: GCA_043716645.1. Classification (GTDB taxonomy): domain Bacteria; phylum Pseudomonadota; class Gammaproteobacteria; order Burkholderiales; family Burkholderiaceae_C; genus Rubrivivax. The sequence continues at coordinate 28,770 of JAYSYH010000351.1, forward strand.
GCGCTGGCCACCGACCAGGCCACGGCAGCAACGCGTCCGCGTGTGGTGGCCCTGATGTACGTGATGTTGCTGCTCGGCACCGTGCTGGGCAGCTTGGCCTACAGCGTGCTGCTGGCTGACTTCACCCCGCAGCGCTTGGTGCAGGTGGTGCAGGGTACGGCCATGGTGGTGCTGCTGGTCAACGGCTTTGCCTTGTGGAAGCAGGAGCCGCGCAATCCGCAGCGCGCCGCCGCCATGAAGGCCGAGAAGGTGACGCCTTTCCGCGAGGCTTGGGGCCGGTTCATCCAGAACCACCGCGCCCGGCGTTTCCTGTGGGCCACGGGCCTCGGCACGATGGCCTTCAACATGCAGGACGTGGTGCTCGAGCCCTACGGCGGCGAAATCCTGGGTCTGAGCGTCAGCGCCACCAGCAGCCTGACCGCCTTGCTCGCGGGCGGCGCCCTGCTCGGCTACATCCTGTCGGGCCGCAGCCTGGCGCGTGGCATCGACCCCTTGCGTCTGGCCGGTTATGGCGCCGTGTTGGGCCTGCCTGCATTCTCGGCGGTCATCTTCGCCGCCCCGATGGACGCCAGCTGGCTGTTCAGGCTGGGCGCCTTCGGCATCGGCTTCAGTGGCGGGCTGTTTGCCGTGGGCACGCTGCTGGCGGCCATGGGCCTGGAAGAGGGCCGCTTTGTCGGCATGGCGCTGGGTGCCTGGGGCGCGGTGCAGGCCCTGGCGGCCGGTTTGTCGATGTTCATCGGCGGCGCCTTGCGCGACGCCGTGTCGAGCCTGGCCACCCAAGGCAGCCTGGGCGCTGCGCTGGCCCAGCCCGTCACGGGCTACAGCGCGGTCTACCACCTCGAGATGTTGCTGCTGTTCATCACCCTCGTTGCCATCGGTCCGCTGGTCGGCCGGCGCAACCTTCGTTCCCCCACCCCGCGCAAATTCGGCCTGGCCGAGTTGCCGGGCTAGCGTTCCCTCAAGAGGAGTCTTCACCATGCCATTCGGTGCCATCACGGGCTATGTCGATCTGGCCCAGATCCTTCTCTACGCCTTCTGGCTGTTCTTTGCCGGTCTGATCTACTACCTCATCCGCGAAAGCCACCGTGAGGGCTACCCGATGGAAACCGATGGCATGGGCCAGAAGCCCTGGGCCTGGCCGGTACCGTCGGAAGCCAAGGTCTTCAAGACCGTGCACGGCGATGTCGTCGTCCCCGATGCCAGCCGTGGCGAGCCGGCCTACCGCGCCGCAGCCACCTATGCGTCGCCCGGCTCACCGATCGATCCGGCGGGCGACCCGATGCAGGCTGGCGTGGGCCCCGGGGCCTACGTGCTGCGCGTGGACAAGCCCGACACCTTGATCAACGGGCTGCCGAAGATCGTGCCGCTGCGCGTGCTGAAGGACTACGGCGTCTCGGGCAACGACCCGGACCCGCGTGGTCTGCCGGTGATCGGCGGTGACGGCCAGCCCGGCGGCACGGTGCGCGACCTGTGGATCGACCAGGCCGAGTTCCTGTTCCGCTACCTCGAGGTCGAAACCCCGGTGGCCGGCGGCACGCGTCGCGTGTTGCTGCCCATGCCTTTCGCCAAGGTCAGGCGCACGCAGGTCACGGTGAACTCGATCTTCGGCAAGCACTTCGCCGACGTGCCCGGGCTGAAGAACCCGGACCAGATCACCTACCTTGAAGAAGAGCGCATCGTGGCGTACTACGGCGCGGGCACGTTGTACGCCGATCCGCAGCGCGGCGAGCCCTGGATCTGACAGCTTGCAGAGCATGAGCACGACATGAGCACAACATGAGCATCCAGAGTCACGGCCATGAACACGAACTGGAGCCGCAGTACGGGCTGCCGGAACGTTTGCCGGCAGGGGAAAAACTGCTCTGGCAGGGTTCGCCCAACTTCAACGCGGTGGCGCTGCGCATCTTTCATGTGCGCAAGGCAGCGATCTACTTTGCGGCCCTGATGGCCCTGCGCGCCGGGCTGGTGCTGGCCGACGGTGGCGGTCTGACGGCAGCGCTGCTTTCGCTGGCCTGGCCTTTGCCGCTGGCATTGACGGCACTGTGCAGCCTGGTTGCCCTGGCCTGGATGACGTCGCGCACGGCCGTCTACACGCTGACCGACAAGCGCATCGTGATGCGCATCGGCATCGTGCTGACGCTGACCTTCAACATCCCATTGCGCAGCATCCGGTCGGCGGCGCTCCGGCAGGCTCGGCAGGGCAGCGGCGATATCGTGATTCAACTGGCCGGGCCCGACCACATTGCCTTCCTGCATCTGTGGCCGCATGTCCGGCCCTGGCGCATGGCACGACCCGAACCGATGCTGCGCCTGGTGGATGACGCCGCGGCGGTGGCCACGCTGCTGTCGCAGGCCTGGACGGCCGCCGTACCCGGGGCAGAACAAAGTGGGGTCAGGCCACCGGCTTACCCGGTGCTTGTCCCACTGGGCACACCCAATGCGGCCGCCGAGAATGGCCCGGGATGGCCTGCTTCACGTACTGCTGCAGTTTCTGCTGCAACATGGCAACCGAGCCCGACATGAATTCAGCTGTACCCGTCATCCGGCCCGTCAGGCTGGGGCCTGCGCGGCCCGACACCTTCCCGCGCTGGGTGCTGTTGTGCGCCGGCGGCGTGATCGCCTTCTCGCTGATCAGCGTGGGCTTGGTGCGCATCACCGGCAACGGCCCCGACCAGCGCCTCGCCGCAGCCACGCAAGAACGCCCGCTGCGCTTTGAAGACCGTCCGGACGGCAGCATTGCCATCACCGACGGCCGCACCGGCGAACTGGTGACGGCGGTGCGGGGCGAGCAGGGCTTCGTGCGCGGCGCACTGCGTGCATTGGCGCGCGAACGCAAGGCCCGCGGCCTGGGCGCAGAACAGTCGTTTCAGCTGATGGTGCGCAGCGATGGCGGCATGACGCTGTACGACCCTGCCACCTCGCAACGCGTCGACCTGGAGGCCTTCGGGCCGACCAACGCGGACCACTTCGCGCGCCTGCTGAAAAACCCGCCCGCCTTGCGTCCAACGCCGTTGCCCATCATGCAGCCGGCTACCCAACCTTGATGTCTGAGGATTCCCGCATGGACGCCCGCAAGAATGCCAGCATGAACGTGAACGTGAACGTGAACGTGAACATGAACGTGAACGTGAACACGATCGCCAGCACCGCGACCTTAACCACCCCCGAAGACTCTGCCCGTCACGCCAAGACCGAGTCGCTGCTGACACCGCGCTTCTACACCACCGACTTCAAGGCCATGGACCGCATCGACGTGTCCTCCATCCGCAAGGAATGGGACACCATGCTGGCCGAATACGAAGGCGACAACAACCACGACCACTTCCAGCGCACGCCCGAGTTCGCGGCCGAAGTGGCGCAGGTGTTCTCGCAGGTCTCGCCCGAATTGCGCCAGGAGTTCCAGGAATTTCTGGTCAGTTCGCTGACTAGCGAATTCAGTGGCTGCATCCTCTACAACGAGATCCAGAAGAACGTCAGCAACCCCGACATCAAGACCTTGATGCGTTACATGGCACGCGACGAATCGCGCCACGCCGGTTTCATCAACCAGAGCCTGAAAGACTTCGGCTTGGGCATCGATATGGGCGACCTGAAGCGCACCAAGGCCTACACCTACTTCAAACCCAAGTACATCTTCTACGCCACCTACCTGTCCGAGAAGATCGGCTACGCGCGCTACATCACCATCTTCAGGCAGCTCGAGCGGCACCCCGAGAAGCGCTTCCACCCGATCTTTCGTTGGTTCGAGCGCTGGTGCAACGACGAATTTCGCCACGGTGAAAGCTTCGCGCTGATCATGCGCGCCAACCCGAGCCTGCTGCGCGGCGGCAACCTGCTGTGGATCCGCTTCTTCCTGCTCGCCGTGTACGCCACCATGTACGTGCGCGACCACACGCGGCCGATGCTGCACCACGCGATGGGGTTCGACAGCGACGACTACGACTACGCGGTGTTCCGCATCACCACCGAGATCACCAAGCAGGTGTTCCCGATTTCGCTGGACACCGACCACCCGGCTTTCCGGGCGGGCCTGTCGCGCCTGTTCGCGCTGCAGACGCGCATCAACGCGGCCAAGGCGCGCGGTGGCCTGCAGGGCAAGCTGACGCAGGGTTGGTGCGCCGCCGCGGCGCTGCTGACCTTCGCCCGCCTGTACTGCATGCCGGTGAAGCGGCACGACCTGCCCGCCGACATCCGTGTCGCGCCGGCCTGGTGAGCGCGAGCACCGCCCCTTGATCCGCCACCGCGCTGGCCGAGCCACCCCACAAGCAACAACCCGGGCATCCTGCACGCCATGAACAGCACCGCGCTGGCCGCACTGTTCGCGCTGTTCATCTGGTGGTTCAGCACCGGCGTCGTGCTGTTGCTCAATGGCATGCAGCGCCGCGCCTACCGCTGGAGCCTGCTCGCGTCCACCCTGCTGGGCCTGGCGGCACTGGTCGCGCTGGCGCACACGGCACGCCACAACGACACCGCATCGGTCTACTGCGCCTTCACCAGCGCCCTGCTGGTCTGGGGCTGGCACGAGCTGAGCTTTCTCACCGGCTGGATTACCGGGCCGCGCACCACGGCCATCAGTGCCGCGCTGAGCGGCGCGCCACGCTTCGTGCAGGCCGTGCGCGCCATCCTGTGGCATGAACTCGGCATCCTCGCGGTGGGGCTGTTCATCGTCGCCATCACCTGGGGCGCGCCCAACCCGGTCGGCACCTGGACCTTCCTCGTGCTGTGGGCCATGCGCACCAGCGCCAAGCTCAACCTGTACTTTGGCGTGCGCAACCTGAGCGAAGAGTTTTTGCCCGCGCACCTGACGTACCTGAAAAGCTTCTTCCGCCGCCGCGCGATGAACGGGTTCTTCCCGCTGAGCGTCGGCGCTGCCGCCGCCGTGCTGGCGCTGATGGTGAAGCACGCGCTGGCACCCACCACGCCGGCTTCCGAGGTGCTGGGCCTGACCCTGGTCGGCACCATGCTCGCGCTGGCCCTCGTTGAACACGCGATGCTGGTGCTGCCGGTGTCGACGACCGCACTGTGGCGCTGGGCGATGGGCTCGCGCGCCGTCACGCCCACACCCGACCATCCGGACGGCCCGGGTGCCGGCGGAACTTTTGACGCACAAGGCGCACACGGCAGACCCGCCTGCCAAGCCCAGCCCGATCGCCACGAACACAAGAAAAATGCCCTTCGCGCCGAAGCAGCGCCGCACCCTCTGGACAAGAATGAACAGCTTCTTCACGCCCGCTGAAGGCACACCGGTCGCGAACAGCCCGGCCTCTTCGCTGGGGCCCCAAGACCGGCCCCGCGCGCTCGTCATCGGCAGCGGCTTCGGCGGTCTTGCCGCCGCCATACGGCTGGCCTGCCGTGGCTGGCAGGTCGAGGTGCTCGAGAAGCTCGACGCCCCCGGCGGCCGCGCCTATGTCTGGCGTCAGGACGGCTTCACCTTCGACGCCGGCCCCACCATCATCACTGCGCCCTTCATGTTCGAAGAACTGTGGGCGCTGGCCGGCAAGACCTTCAGCGACGACGTCACGCTCAAGCTGATGGAGCCGTTCTACCGCATCCGCTTCGACGACGGCAGCTGGTTCGACTACAACGGCGACGCCGAGCACATGCGCCGGGAAGTTGCGCGGTTCTGCCCCGAAGATCTGCCAGGCTACGAGCGCTTCCTGGAGGAAGCCGCCATCTGCTACCAGAAGGGCTTCATCGAGCTCGGCGGCATTGCCTACAACACCGTCAGCGACCTGCTACTGGCGGTGCCCAAGATGCTGCAGATGCGCGGCTGGCGCAGCATCCACCAGATGGTCTGCAGCCATTTCAAGAACGAGAAGCTGCGCACCGTGATGAGCTTCCATCCGCTGCTGATCGGCGGCAACCCGCTGTCGGTGACGTGCATCTACAGCCTCATCAACACCTTGGAGCGCCGTTTCGGCGTGCATTCGGCCATCGGCGGCACGGGCGCCATCATCCAGGGCATGGTCAGGCTGTTGCAGGGCCTGGGCGGGCGCATCCGCTACGACAGCCCCGTCAGCCGCATCGACATCGAGCCGGCGACAAGCGGCAAGGCGCGTGGCCAGGGGCGCGCCACCGGCGTCACGCTGGCCAGCGGCCAGAGCTTGAAGTCCGACATCGTGGTCAGCAACGCCGACACCATGTGGACCTACAAGAACCTGATCGCGCCGCAGTACCGCAAGCGCTGGACCGACAAGCGCATCCACCAGAGCAAGCACTCGATGAGCCTGTTCGTCTGGTACTTCGGCACCGACAAGCGCTATGAAGACGTGCCCCACCACATGATGGTGCTGGGGCCGCGCTACGAAGAATTGCTCAAAGACATCTTCAAGCGCCACAAGCTGGCCAAGGACTTCAGCCTCTACCTGCACCGGCCCACCGCCACCGACCCCGCGCTGGCGCCGCCCGGCTGCGATGCCTTCTACGTGCTCAGCCCGGTGCCGCACCTGGCCAGCGGCACCGACTGGAAGACCGAAGCCGAGCCCTACCGGCTGGCGGTGCAGGAGGCGCTGGAACGCACGGTGCTGCCGGGTCTGGGCCAGCACGTGGTGAGCTCGCGCGTGACCACGCCGCTCGACTTTCAGGACCGGCTGCTGTCCTACATGGGTGCGGCTTTCGGCCAGGAACCGCTGCTGTTGCAGAGCGCCTGGTTCCGCGCCCACAACCGCAGTGAAGACGTGGACAACCTGTTCATGGTGGGTGCCGGCACCCACCCTGGTGCAGGCGTGCCCGGTGTGCTGATGTCTGCCAAGACGCTGGAACAGGTGATACCGCATGCAACAGCTTTTGCACGTTAGCCCACAGGTCGGTGCGGAACGGGTCGAGCCCGGCGCCCGCAGCTACGACCCGGTGGCGCTGCGCCGTTTGATGCAGGGCGGCTCCAAGACCTTCTTCGCCGCTTCGCTGATGCTGCCGCCGCGGGTGCGGGCGCCGGCCACGGCGCTGTACGCCTACTGCCGCCTGGCCGACGATGCCATCGACCTGGGCAGCGACCCGCACCAGGCCATGCAGGGCTTGCGCAGCCGGCTCGACGCGATCTACGACGGGCGGCCCGGCGAAGCCGATGCCGACCGTGCGCTGTGCCAGGTGGTGCACCGCTTCGCCATCCCGCGTGAACCGCTGGACGGCCTGCTGGAAGGTTTTCTGTGGGATGCCCAAGGGCGCCATTACGAAACCCTGGCCGACGTGCAGGACTACGGTGCCCGCGTGGCCGGCACGGTGGGCGTGATGATGGCGCTGGTGATGGGCACGCGGTCGGCCACGGCGCTGGCCCGTGCGGCCGAACTCGGTGTGGCCATGCAACTGACCAACATCGCCCGTGATGTCGGTGAAGACGCGCGCAACGGTCGCTTGTACCTGCCGCGGCAGTGGCTGCGCGAAGAGGGCGTGGACATCGAAGCCTGGCTGCAGCAACCGGTGTTCACGCCTGCCATCGCACGCTGCACGCAGCGCCTGCTGCAGGCCGCCGATGCGCTGTACGCGCGCGCCGAGCACGGTCTGCAAGAGCTGCCGATGGACTGCCGGCCCGCGATTCAGGCCGCGCGCATGGTCTATGCCGAGATCGGCCGCCAGCTCGAGCGCCAGGGCCTGGACGCCATCCACCAGCGTGCGGTGGTGTCCGGCCGGCGCAAGCTGACGCTCATCGCCATCGCCACCGGCACGGCGTTCCTCACGCCGCCGCAGGCGCTGCAAGACCTGGCAGCGCTGCCGGCGGTGCAGTTTCTGGTGGATGCAGCGCAGGCGCTGCAGGCAGGGCCGCCACCGCAGGGCTGGCCGGTGGCGGTGCCCGCTGCGCAGCAACGTCTGCCTGAACAACGCCCGCCCCGGCGCAGCTTCGACGAACGCGTGGCCTGGGCCACCGACCTGCACGCCCGCCTGTTCGAACGTGACCACTTGGCGCAGCCGCAGCCGACCCACCGCCAGGGCTGAAGCCACTGCAGCCGCTGAAGCCGCTGAAGCTGTGAAGCCCTGAAGCCCTGACCGCACCATGACCGAAGTCGGCTCGCTCAAGGCCATCGAGGTGCTGCTGCTGCTGGCCGCTGGTGCGGCCGTGGTCTGGTGGCAGCTGCGTGACCTGCGCAAAGCCCGCGAGCAATCACGTGCCGAACAATCACGTGCCGAACATTCACGTGCCGAACATGAAAAGCAGCAAGCCGAGCCCGCGCCAGCCGAAGACCACCGCGGCCCTGAACCCCGGCCATGAACAGCACGCTGAAAATCGTGCACGTGCTGTGCGCCTGCCTGTTCCTGGGCAACGTGGTGGTCAGCGGCATCTGGGCGGCGCTGGCCGAGCGCACGCGCAACCACGCCATCGTCCAGTTCAGCAACCGGCTGGTGCTCATCACCGACCTGCTGTTCACACTGAGCGGCGCAGTCGGCGTGGTCATCACCGGGCACTTGATGGCGGCGCAGTACGGCGGCGACAGCGCCCACCCCTGGATCAGCTGGAGCTACGCGCTGTTCGGTCTGAGCGGGCTGATCTGGATGCTGGTGCTGGTGCCGATCCAGCTCAAGCAGCGCCGGCTGCTGCAGCGCACGACGCAGATCACCAGCGAATACCTGCAGTGGTCGCGCATCTGGCAGGTTTCGGGTGCGGTGGCCACGGCGCTGCCCTTGCCGATCATCTACTTCATGGTCACCAAGCCGGCTTGATGCCTGGCGCCGACGGGTTGTGAGGCGCACCTTGGCCGACACCCACAAACCGCTGCCTGGCCAGGTGGTGCTGATCACCGGCGCAGGCTCGGGCATCGGTGCCGCCGGTGCGCTGGAACTGCAGCGCCGTGGTGCCACGGTGGTCTTGCTGGACTGCGACCGCGACACCCTGGCGGCCACCGCTGCCACGCTGAATGGCGATGTGTTGACCGTGCAGGCCGACGTCACTTCGTTGCCGCAATGCCAGGCCGCCGTCGCGGCCACGCTGGCGCGCCACGGCCGCATCGACGTGGTGTGGGCCAACGCCGGCATGGCGTCTTTCGGGCCGCTGGCCCACACCGACCCGACGGCCTTCAGGCGCTGCATCGACGTCAACGTAATGGGTGTTTTCAACACCGTGCGCAGCGCCCTGCCCGCAGTGATGGCGCAACGCGGCTTTGTGGCGGTGACGGCGTCGGTGTCGTCGTTTGCCCACCCGCCGCTGATGTCGGCCTACGCGGCGAGCAAGGCCGCGGTCGAGGCGATGTGCAACAGCTGGCGCATCGAACTGGCCAGTCATGGCGTCGGCGTGGGCGCCATCCATGCCCATTGGGTGACCACGCCGCTGGTGACCGAAGGTGCGCTGCACCCGGCCTTCGAGCGGCTGCGCCTGACCATGCCGGCGCTGCTGAACCGCGAGACCCCGGCGGCGGCGGCTGCGGTGATGATTGCCGACGGTATCCAGCGCCGCCGTTCGCGCATCTGGGTGCCCGGCTGGGTGCGTGTGATGTACGCGCTGCGCGCGCTGCTGCACACACGGCCGGCTGAACGCGAACTGCTGCGCGCCGCGCCCGAGATGGAGGCGCTGTACCTGCAAGGGCAGGCCCGCGAAGGCGTGCAGGCTTCGTCGTTCGGGCCTCGTGAATTCGAACGCGAACGAGAGCGAGAACGAGAACGAGAACGCGAGCGGGGGTAAGGTCCGTCAAGCCGTTTATGTGGCGCGTGCACCGCGCTGTTCTGCAACCGAATACCGAGAGCAGTGGTCGCCGGCGGTACCGAGTGTCTGCTGGCCGGAGGCGAGTCGAGGGGCTCCTCACGACCCATAGGCGTCATCCACTCACCTCCCCCGCTACAGCCGGCCGAGCCTGCCGCCGCGTAAGCGGCACCGAGTGCGGGGCCCGCATTGCGCGGGTAAAAGCCAAGCCGGGACTGTCAGCTTTCTTTACAGCACGTTCCGTGCTGCGTGGATTGGAGCTGCCAACTCATTGATTTCAATGAAGGGTTTTTGCCTTCTGAGGGAGTGGTTCGCAAATTGTGCTGTGCTTTGAGGTGTCTTAATTCCATCGAACGAAAGTAACGCATGAAGTCTTTAAGAACATTGGCTGCGGCGGCCGCCTTGGTCGCGTTGTCAGGCGCAGCGCAGGCTGCCTTGGTCAACCGCGGCGGCGGCATGATCTACGACACCACGCGCAACATCACGTGGCTGGCGGATATGAACTACGCCCGGACGAGCGGCCACACCGGTGCTGGCGTGAACGCCAATGGCACGATGACCTGGGATGCTGCCACCGCCTGGGCCGACAACCTGGTCTACGGTGGCTTCAGTGACTGGCGGCTGCCAACGTTGAATCCGAACGACGCGAGTTGCACCGGTGGTGGGTTTGGCTACAACTGCACCGGCGGTGAACTGAGCGGGCTGTTCGTCACAGACCTCGGCTACAACAACAACGGATCCGGACTAATTACGAGCGACGACACAGCCGAGCAGATCGCTAACTTGGCCCTGTTCAGCAATGTGCAGTCGGCCTCCTACTGGTCCGGTACGGAGTACGCGCCGGTTCTTGGCAGTGCGTTGTACTTCGGCACCTTCAATGGCAGCCAGGGCGCCGGCTTGAAGAACAATGCGGTGTATGCCGTGGCTGTGCGCCCCGGCGATGTGGCCGCCTCTGTGCCGGAGCCACAGACGTTGGCGCTGGCACTGCTGGCGTTGGGCGCGACGGCGGTGGCGCGCAGAAGGCGGCCACGTTGAGGCTTCGGCGCTTCGGGGGCGTTCGAAACCCCGCTGTGCCGTCTGGCTTGAGCGCCTGTCCCTGACGGTCTGCCGGTGACGGTCTGCCGGTGACTGCTGGCCGGCTTTTCGCTACAGTGACATGCAGGTAGCCCTTCATCGAAGCCCACCGCGCCGAACTGCTGGCCCGGGCAAGCAGGAGGGGAATCACGGCTGTTCGGGTGTTTGGCTCGATGAGTCGGGGCGATGGCAACTGCGACTGCGACTGCGACAGCGACAGCGACAGCGACCTTGATCTGCTCGTGACGTTCGTTCCAGCAATCAGCGCCCTTGCCTTGGGCGGGCTGTTGCTGGACGCACAGGAGTTGCTGGGCCGCCGTGTGGATGCGCGACTGCCTGGAACGGATCGGCGAGTACACCCAGTTCGAGCGCACCCGCTTCGACAAATCGCGTCTGGTGCAAGACGCAGCAGTGCGCAACCTGCAGACCTTTGCCGAATGAAGCCAGCGCTTGTTGAGCGAAATCAAGAGCAGCGTGCTGCCTGGCCGCCGAACGATCGGCGGCTTGCGGCCGGCAGGATGCGGCCGGCCAGCGCTAAAGCCGTCATTGCCCTGCGCCCATACGTTCCCGGGCGTGGATCGCATCACTTTAGAAACCCCGGCGCGGCATGCGCCAGGGCAGCATCATGCGCACCGGCCACGACACCAAGCGGGCCAGGTCCAGCGTTTCGTGCACCGACGTCACCTGTTCGCCAAACAGGCCTGAACTGAGCACCGAGCGCACGTAGAACGGCGTGTCTTCCAGCGTCTGCACCACGCGCGCTTCGGTGCCGACTTCGCTGCGCATGGTGCGCGGCAGCAGCCACTTGCTGCGCGGCAAGGACTGGCGCGGTGGGGGCTCGAAAGCGCGGGTGCTGCCGTCGGGTGCGAAGCGCTGGGCAATCACGCGGTCGGCGCCCTGACGGGGCCGCACGTCGTAGATAACGGCCGTGCTGCCGTCGTTCAGCACCGTGCGCGACCAGTCCCACTCGCGAAACCCACGGTCCACCGGCTCGTTACCTTCGTTGCTGTCCATGTAGGCCTGCCCGGACCAGCGGGCGCCGGGTTGCTGCAGGTCCACTTCGATCCGCGCGCACGGAGCGATCGGCCCCCAGCGGTGCCGCGCCTGCGCGTCCAGCCCCGTCACGAAAGAACACAAAGCCTGCGGATGCACCCGCACCCGGCCGCGCACGCGTTGCGGCAGCGGCACGCTGATTTCGTCGATGTCGATGACCAGGGCGGCGCCGTCCCAATGCAGGCGGCTGGGGCCGATGACGAATTCGCGGGCGCTGCGCTGCATCTGCGCCCGGCTGCGTTCGGTCATCGTCCAGCGGCGGCCGGCCCTGCCGTACAGCGCCACGTTCAGGGCACAGAAGTTTTCCGGGTCGCCGCTGCCGAAGCGGCGGGAGAACGCGTAGTAGGGCGAGAAGACGCTGCCCACGAAGGCGATGATGCTGAGCCCGTGCTGGCCATCGTCGCTGATGGCGTCGACGTACCACCAGAGATAACCACCCGGCGGGACCGGCTGGTCGAATCGAGGTGCGCCATCAGCGTCGCGGCCGCCAAGCGCCCTGACATCGCCGCCATTGGCACCCCCGGGCCCGGGTGCACGCTGCCCCCCGCCAGGTACAGGCCCGGCACCGCGCTGGTCGATGCCGGCTTCTTGAAGGCCGACATCCAGCCGTGCGTCGCCGGCCCGTACAGCGCCCCACCCGTGGCCGGGAAGAGGCGATGGAAGTCGGCCGGCGTCGTGCGCACCACCTGGTGCTTCTGGGCCTGCAGCGTCAAGCCGCAATGGCGCAACAGCGCCAGGCTCCGGTGCTCGCATGGGTCGGTCTCCTGGGCATCAAAGGGTCGGGTGTCGCCGTCAGCGGGGGCGTTCACCAGGCAGAGCAGGCGTTCCGGGCCGGCCGGTCCGCTGGCGTCGTCCAGACGGTCCTGCGCACAGACGTAGACCGTGCCGTGTTGTGGCAGGCGGCGGCGGCGGAAGATGTCGTTGAATTCCGAACGGTAGTCGTTGTCGAAGAAGACGTTGTGGCGGACCAGTGCAAACCCACTGGCGCTGGCGTTTATCGACCAGGTCAGCGCCGACAGCGAACGCTGCCGCACCGGCACCGCCGGCGCCGCGCGCTGCACGGCCGGGCCGAGCAGGCCGCTGGCCAGCGCTTGCGCGTCGCCGTTGAAGATCACCGAGTCGGCCGCCAGCGTGCGCCCGTCAGCCAGCCGGACGCCACGGGCACGGCCCTGGTCGACCACGATCTGCTCGCAGGCCTGGCCGTACTCGAAGTTCACGCCGCGCGCCCGGGCCAGCTGCTCAAGCATGCGTGCCACCGCGTGCATGCCGCCCTGCACGGCCCACACACCATCGAGTTCCACCTGCGCCACCAGCATCAGCGTGGCGGGGGCCGCCCAGGGGTCGCTGCCGCAATAAGTGGCGTAACGGCCAAACAGCTGCTGCAGGCGCGGATCGTGGAAGTGGCGCGCCAGGTGCTGCCACAGGCTGGCCATCGGGCCCAGGCCGGCCAACGCCAGCAGGCCGCGTGGGCCGAGGTCGCGCGCCATGCTCAGCAGGCTGGGCCGCTCCGAGCGGATGTAGGGGCCTTCGAGCCGGGTGTAGATCTGCCGCGCTTGGGCGCAGAAGCCCAGGAAGCGGCGGGCCTCGGCCGGGCTGCTGAAGGCAGCAATGGCGTCGGCTGAACGCTGCGGGTCGGCAAACAGGTCCAGCGTTTGCGGCGTGCCGCGCCAGGCATGGCGGGCCAGAACCGCCAGCGGGCTCAGCGTGAGCAGGCTGTCCAGCGAGTGGCCGACTTCAGCCAGGATCTGGTCAAACACCCAGCGCATCGTGAACACCGTGGGCCCCGAATCGACCGCCACACCGTCGACCTGCACCTGGCGCATCTTGCCGCCCGGCGTGGCAGCGGCTTCGACGACCGTGACCTGCAGGCCGCGGTGGGCCAGCAGCAGGGCGCTGACCAGGCCGCCAACGCCAGCGCCCACCACCACCACCCGGTGCTGACCCAAGACAGTGGCGGTCATGCCCGCGCCAGCTGGTGTGCGTCGTGCGGGGCCAGCGCAGGGCCCAGCGCTGGGAAGGGCGCAGGGAAGGGCGCTTCAGCCATGGTCACGGCCCTGCCAGCGGCCTTGCAGCAACAGGGGCACAAAGCGCACGAACATCGACTCGCTGAACCAGTCGCCGGCCTGGGCGCCGCGGATGGCGTCCAGATGGGCGCCGCCGCGGGCATAGGCGTCCATCGCGGCCTGGTTGTCCCAGACACTGAAGGTGGCCTGGCGCAGCACGGGTGCCTCACCCAGGCCGACCGCCAGGCGGCAACCTGGCGCAGCGGCCAGCGCTGCTTCTGACAGCGGCGATTGGCGCCAGAACTGCAGGGCCTTGGACGGCCGTATCGAGGCCCGCGTCAGCGCGGCCACGGGCCCGCTTGGGGGTGTGGCCTCATGAGCAATGGCAGTGGCACTGGCAGTGGCAGTGGCAGCCGCCGTGGCCGTGACGGCCATGCTGGCGCCGTCCCAAGCCCCGCGGCTGGAAGTGGCGCGCAGTTTGGCGACCAGGAATTCACCGGCGCGCTGGCGGTAGGTGCGCACCACGGCCGACCGCTCGATGAAATCATCGGCCGCCGCTGCGCTCGCAAAGATCGCAAAGAGGCCTTGCCGCGACGCGCTAGGCCGCAGCCCGAAGCCGCCGTGGTGACCACTGCCCAAGGCCTTGGCCATGCGCAAGCCCGGCACGCCGCTGAGCGCTGCGCCACCCCGCACGATGCGCGACCAACCCCACAGGCGGTGGCCGGCGGCGATGTCTGCCAGCAGCAGCACCGCCACATCGTCGGCAGGCGTTGTGTGGCCCGTCGCCGCAGGGTTGGCGTGCACCGCGTTGCGGTCGCTGTGCCATGCAACCCGCTGCCCGGCACTTGGCGTTGCTGGCGGCGGGGGGTTGCGGTTGAGGGCTGGGTTGGGACGGGACATCGTGCGCCGGACGGTACGGGCTTGCTGGCCTGCCAGCAAGCCCCGTTGGCTGTCTGCGGACTACTTCTTGGGCGCTTCGGGCGTGGCGGTGGTCATGGTCGCGGGTGCCGCCATGGTCGCTGCCGTACCCGGCGTGGCCGCCGGTGGTGCGTCCACCGGCGTTGCTGCAGCCGACGCCACAGCCACGCCAGGCGCTGCCGCGGACACCTGCAGCAACTCGGGGTGGTCCTTGGCCATCTGAGCGCCCAGCAGCGGCTTGTTGACGCCCTGGTGGCAGGTGGAGCAGTTGACCTTGGCCACGTCGCCCTGGACGCCCTTGCGGTAGGCCGGGAAGGTGGCGGTCAGCGGTTCCATGTAGGCGACGTTCAGGTCGCGCGCCATGCGGATGCCATGCCAGGCCGTGACACGCTGCGGTGGCGCTTCGCTCCAGGACTGGAAGTTGCGCGTGTTGTGGCAAAACGTGCAGTTCACACCCAGCCCGTTGGCCATGTGCACCATCAGGCCGTAAGTGTGTTCAGCCTGCTTGGTGCTGGTGCGGTTGGCTTGGGTGCCGGTGAACTTCAAGGCCTGGTTGCCGTTGACGCGGATGGGCAAGTCCTGCAGCAGGTAGGGCGTGAACGGGTCGTTCGGCAGTGAGCTGTAGCCCACCGACAAGGCCCCCATGTTCTGCCCTGCGAGGTCACCCATCACCGAGTTTTCGGCGTACTTGCGGCCCGCGGGGGCGTACCACACCTGTGCCGGTACGGGGTTGCCGCGGTGGCAGGTGTAGCAGGTCACGCCTGTGTTGCCAACGTGCGGCTTCCAGTCGGCGTTCAGGTGCTGCGTCATCTGCACCATGCGCCGCGCCACCACCTTGGTGTACTTGCTGTCGTCGGCGAAGTTCTGCAGGTTGTGGCAATAAGCGCAGCCTTCGTTGGGCGCCACCCATTCGGTGATCGCAGCCATGTGGCGCGAGAACTGGGCCACGCTCAGATCGCCCAGCACCTTGACGTTCTGGTAGACCTGCGAGGCCTTGGGCCCGTCCGGGCTGGCGGCATCGGCAGCCGGCGGCGCGACGTTGCGGGCCACGGTCTTGGCGTCGGTGCGCGGGTTGTTGACCTGCTCCATGCCGGTGCCGCGGTAGCCGTTCTGGATGGCCGATACGGGTGGCCGCTCGCAACCGGCCAGCAAAGTGGCAGCGAGGATGGCGGCCACGGCGGCGAAAAACGGCTGGCTGGCTCTTGCGAGGGCGCTCATGGCTTGACTCCCATCAGGGCCGGGTCCACGCTGGGCGGGTACACGGCGGGGTAGGACGGCACGACGCCGTGTTTCATGGACCACAAGTACCAGTTATCGACCACCGGGCCGGTCAACAAGATACCAATGCCGCCGACCAGTGGGCACAGCACCGCGAACCACCAGGCCCAACGGTGTATCGACTCCATCGAAGCATTGAAGCCCATGGTCCAGCGCCAGAACAGGGCCGCGCGTTCGCTGGCTGTGCCGCGGTCGACGATCTGCTCTATCTCGCGTTCACCGCCGAAGCGGCTGACTGCCAGGATGGTGGCGCCGTGCATGGCGAAGAGCAGCACCGAGCCGTAAAGGAAGACGATCGACAGCGCGTGGAACGGGTTGTAGAACAGGTTGCCGTAGCGCAGCGAAAGCGCCGAGACCCAGTCCAGGTGGGGGAAGATGCCGAAGGGCACAGCCTCGCTCCAGCTACCCATCATGATGGGGCGGAAGAAGCCGCACACCAGATAGAGCCAGATGGCAGCCGCAAAGGCCCAGGCCACATGCGTGCCCAGCCCCAGCTGGCGGGCGCGGCGGTAGGTGCGCACCCACCACAGCATGATCGAAGCGGTGAGCAGGAAACCGACGATCAGCCACCAGCCGCCTTGCGCCAGCGGCGGAAAGCTCAAGCCGAAAGCCGGCGGCGGCGGCTCCAGCGCCAGCCAGAACAGCTGTCGCAGTAGCTGCAGCGGGCTCCAGTCCACCGAGGCCAGCATGTTGAAGCCGATGATGTTGAAGGCCAGGGTGCCGAAAGCCAGCGACAGCACGCCCAGACCGCCCAGGTAGATCGGCCCGATCTGGGCATTGCCGATGCGGCCCAGCAGGTGCACCAGGAAAGGCGTGCCGCTGCGTCGCCAGTCGCCTTGCGGCAGGGCCGGGCCGGCGTGCAGGGGCCCGGTGGGCTGGACTTCGGTGAACAGGTTCTGGTTCTCGATCGAGAACAGTGGCTGGAACTGAGCCATGGGTTTTTTCTCCTCGCTGCGCTGATGGGGGTGTGCGGACGGGCGTCACTTGCCCCAGATGGGCATGTTCAGCCACCAACCCCACCACTCGGGCCAGCCGCGGGTCCAGAAGGGGCCGCTGACCACGATGCACAGCGCCGCGAACCAAGTTGCTGCCAGGGCCAGAAATAGGCCGACGCGGTGGATGCCCAGGGTGCCGACCGAATAGCCGATGAAGTCGCGGAAGAAGGTGTCTTCGTGTTCCGGCGTCTTGACCATCTGGCCCTTGCCCGGGTTGACGGCCGAGAGCACCAGACCACCGTGCATCGACAGCGCCAAAGTGGTGGCGAAGAACAGGGTCACCGCGATCATGTGCCACGGGTTGTAGTGAAAGTGCAGGAACTGGTAGGCCACGTTGCTGACCCAGTCCAGATGGCTGTAGATGCCGTAGGGGAAAGCGTGACCCCAGGCGCCCATCAGCACCGGCCGTATGACTTGCAGTGTGGCGTAGGCCAGGATGGCAAAGGCGAAGGCGAAGGGCACGTGCAGGCCCATGCCCAGCTTGCGAGAGATCTCGACCTCGCGCAGCGCCCACGAGCCGAAGGCTCCGAGTGCACACACGGTGATGATCTGCCACAGCCCGCCGGCCATCAGCGGGGCCATGCGCAGGCCGTAGGACAGGTCGGGCGGGGCGATGCTGATCTGCCAGAGATTCCAGGTCGGGCCCATGGCCGCGCCCCACAGGATCATCGTGGTGCCCAGCAGCGAAAAGAACGCCGTGGTGATCCCGAAGAATCCGACATAGAACGGGCCGACCCAGAAGTCGAACAGGTCGCCTCCCAGCAGGGTGCCGCCCCGTACCCGGTATTTGCGTTCAAAGCTCAGCATGGCCATGTTGTGTCCTCCAGGTGCGCGGCGCGTGGCGCTCCACCAGGGTGTGCTCATTCGGGGGCAAGACTTCGATAAACCAAGCATGACGGGCGCGCTGTTCGGACATTTCCGGGCGCGCCCGCCACGGGTAACGGCATGCGGCCGTTATTTCGGCAAGGGCGCGTTTTGCGCGGCCTTCGCGGCTGCGGCTTTCACCGTGTCGGGATGCCAGGTGTTGATGTTGTACCGATCGCCACTGATCTGGATCAGGTGGATGCTCGTCGAAACGAACGCGATCAAAAGACCGACCATGATGATCGCCTTGCGGGGATCGACTACTCGCCAGAAACGCCACATGTTGCTTTCCTTCGCATTAACTCAATTGGGAAATGACGGTGTAAACGGCGCTTTTGACGCCACTCAACATCGACCTTGCGCCTTCTGCCCCCGGCAGGTAAGTGCGCCAATCCTGGGTAAACAGCAACGAGGCCATCGCCATGCCCAGGAAAACGATGAAGATCACGACGAAGATGCCTTGGAAGCCCTTGAGAGAGCCCTCGTGGTGGGTCGCGTGGAAACCAGCGATTTCATGTGCCATGGTGGATAACCTCTTCACTCAAGTTTTAGAACCAGGGGCGCCAGATCCACACCAGGCTGTGCGCGAATAACGCGCCGACCGCCCAAAGCAAGTACCCTTGAATGAAGTACTTGTGAACCTCTTGGCATTCGTCGTCATTCAGGCCTGACGGATTCACGTTTGAAGCCATAGCTCAAACTCCTCCAAAAAACGCCTTGCGGCAGAAACCGCACCCGAAGGTGCAGACGGAAACCACAGCCGCTTTCGCAGTGGCTGTGGACATGCGCTTTGACGTGCATTGCGCGTGTGGGGTCGGCAGGGGGTGGCAAGTCACGTTCACGTGCTGACCTCTGCCTTGCGGGTTCCGAACAGCCGGTTCAGCACGGCTGCCGTCACCATTTCTTCGCTGCGCTGGCGCGCGTCGGATTCGGCGGTGTCGCGCCAACGCTTGGCCGCCGAGATGCGGACCAGCACCGGCTCGGCATCGACCATGGCCTGCAGGCGTTCCAGCGCTTCGTCGTCCCAGGGCAGGGGCTGCGACAGCCGGCTCGGCGTGGCGTCGACCTTGTCCATGTCGGTGGCCAGCGGCAGGATGTTGAACAGTGCGTCGAACAGCGCGTTGCAGAACTCCTGCACGATGTAGGTTGCACCGGCATAACCCATGAAAGGGGTGCCAGTGGCGCGGCGGATGATGGCGCCGGGGAATGAAGCCGCGATGTAGGTCGGGCGCGGCCCGTGGCCCGCAGTCAATTCGGCCAGGTACATGCGTTCGTTGTAGGAGCCGAACATCACCAGCGGCGGCTTTTCGTGCGTCAGCTTGCGCACCATTTCGTTGTCGGTCTTGCTGCCCGCCTTGCGCGCAATGGCGAAATTGCAGGGCAGACCCAATTCTTCTTCGAGGAAATGGCGGATGCCGCGGCTGTAAGTTTCACCGGCCACCACTGCAAAGCTGGCGGTGCCGAAAAAGTCCTGCGTGACGCTGCGCCACAAGTCCCAGATGGGCTTGATGGTGGTGTGCTTTTCGCGATGAATGAAGGGTTCGGGGTCGAGGTGCAGCAATTGGCCCAACTGGCGCAGAAACGCCGTGGTGCTGTGCAAACCGATTGGCGCTTGCAGATACGGCCGTTCCAGCGCTTCACACAGCATGCGGCCGTACTCGCGGTACATGCAGATGTTTACGTCGGCTTCGACCAGGCGCGAGACATCGGCCAGGTGGCTGCCCAACGGAAACACCATGTTCACGTCGGCACCGATGCCTTGCACCAGCCGGCGAATCTCGGCCAGGTCGCTGGGCATGTTGAAGGTGCCGTAGCAGGGGCCGATCAGGTTGACACGCGGCCGCTCGCCGGCCGGCCGATCAGCGAAAGGCACGCGCTGCGGCACCTTGCGCAGACCGTATTCCGTCCACAGCCAGAACATGGCACGGTTGGCGCATTGCCACTGGTCTTCGTCGATGGTGCGCGGCAGAAAGCGGGCGATCGTCGTGCCTTCGGGGGTCACGCCGCCACCGATCATTTCGGCGATGGAGCCGGTGACCACCACGCTGGGCAGGTCGGGGTCGAGCGCGGCATGCGCGCGCTTCATCGCGCCTTCGGTGCCTTCGCGGCCAAGCTGTTCTTCGGCCAGGCCGGTGACGACGATGGGCAATTCGTGCGGTGGCAGGGCGTCGGTGTAGTGCAACACCGAGGTAACGGGCAAGTTCTCGCAGCCGACCGGACCGTCGATGATGACCTGCAGGCCCTTGATCGCTGTGAAAACGTAAACCGCACCCCAGTAACCGCCAGCGCGGTCGTGGTCGATGACGTAATTGATCTTGGCAGCCATCAGATCATTGCCTCGGCATTGCGCTTCTTCAGCAGCTTGATGACCTGGCGTTTCGTTTCGGCGCGGAATTCGGGGCGCTCTTGCGGCACGCCTTCCCAGACGCCGGCCTTGTCGCCGCCGCCCACGTCACCGAAGAATTCGCGCATCTGCTCGAAACGAGCCTTGTTGGCTATTGCCGCATTGACGACTTGCGCCAGCGAACCCGCCCCGGCCGGGCCCATCAGCGGGCGGGCGGAAATCAGGTTGGTGAAATACAGCGCCGGAATGGTGGCCTGCTTGGCCGCCTGCACGACAGGCGTGGTGCCGATGGCCAGGTCGGGCTTGAATTCGCGCACGGCCGCAAGGTCCTGCTCCAGCGAGGCGCGGAATTGCACGTGCACGCCGCGCGCTTTCAGCCACGCCAGGTCGGGGGCGCTCCACGGCGTCTTCGGGCAGGCGGTTCCAACGTAAGGCACATCGGCGCCGCTTTCGATCAGCAAACGCGCCACCAGCAGTTCGCTGCCTTCGTAGCCGCTCACCGTGATACGGCCCTTGATCGGTGTCTTGGCCAGCACCGCCTTGATGACGGGCAGGAAGCGGTTCTTTGCCGCGTCGATCTGCGCCTGGCCGATGTTGCAGCTGTTGCCGATGGCTTGCAGCCAGGCTTCGGTGCCGTCATGCCCGACCGGCGCTGAGGCCACGACGGGGCGACCGGCGGTGACGAATTCGCGCACGCTGGCGGTATAGAAGGGGTGGATGGCGGCGACCGCTGCGCAGTCCAGCGCGGCATACAGCTCGCGCCATTCGCGGGTCGGCACCGTGGGGCCAACGGCCAGGCCCATCGGCTCGAGCATCGCACCGATGATCATCGGGTCGGCCGGGAACATCTCGCCCAGCAGGCTGATCGTCGGCTTGCTGCTGACACCATTCCGTGGTGCCATCACCGGGCCGGCTTCGGCCTCGGTGCGGGCGTATTTCAGCATCGCGCCGGCCAGCACGTCCTTGGCTTCCGCGTGCGTCGGCACGCCGAAACCCGGCACGTCGATGCCGATGATGCGCACGCCGTTGATCTGCTTGGGCAGTAGTTGCAGCGGTACGCCGCTGGCCGTGGGCACGCACAGGTTGATGATGACGATGCTGTCGTACAAAGCAGGATCGGCTTGCGCGTGCACGGTTTCGCGGATGTCTTCGAACAGCTTGCCGGTGACCAGGCTTTCGCTGTTGAAAGGCACGTAGCCGACGCTGCGGCGGGCGCCGTAGAAATGGCTGGTGAAGGTCAGGCCGTAGACGCAGCAGGCGCTGCCGCTCAGGATGGTGTGGGTGCGCCGCATGCGCAAACCCACGCGCAGCGAACCGAAAGCCGGGCACATGCTTTGCGGCTGGTCGTGCGGCCCGGCACCCTGTTCCGGGCTCAGCAGCGGGTAGTCGCGGGCGTACTGCTGCAGGACTTCGCTCTTGCCCGCGGCCTGCGCAGCAGCCAGCAGCGCGGGCTTGTCGCTGCAGTTGACGGCTTCAGGCAGCGTCATACACGACCTCTAGAGTCGGCTTGATGATTTCGTGTTTGCCGACCATGTCGAAGATGGTGGCCGGTTCCATCTTGAAATCGCGGCCCGTCACTTCGGCGCTGAACAGGCCGAGCAATTGATCCTGGGTTTGCGGCTTCGGGCGTACCGGCGGCGCTTCGGCGACATTGGTGGCCAGCTCTTCGAAGAGCGACGCCCATTGGGTGCCGGGGCGGCCGATGATTTCGTAGCTGGCGCTCTTGCGCCGGATGTCTTCGTTTGCGGGAATAGCGGCCAGCACCGGGATGCCGGCGGCCTTGGCAAAAGCCTGGGCTTCACCCGTGCCGTCGTCCTTGTTGATCACCACGCCGGCCACGCCGACGTTGCCACCGAGCTTGCGGAAGTACTCGACCGCGCTGCAGACGTTGTTCGCCACGTACAGCGATTGCAGGTCGTTGCTGGCCACGACGATGACCTTCTGGCACATGTCGCGGGCTATCGGCAGACCGAAGCCGCCGCAGACCACGTCGCCCAGGAAGTCGAGCAGCACGAAGTCGAAGCCCCAGTCGTGGAAGCCGAGCTTTTCCAGCGTCTCGAAGCCGTGGATGATGCCGCGCCCACCGCAGCCGCGGCCGACTTCCGGGCCACCGAGTTCCCTCGCGTAGACGCCGTCGCGCTTGAAGCAGACGTCGCCGATGGCCACCGCTTCACCGGCCAACTTCTTCTTGGAACTGGTCTCGATGATCGTGGGGCAGGCCTTGCCGCCAAACAGCAGACTGGTGGTGTCGCTCTTCGGGTCGCAGCCGATCAGCAGCACCTTCTTGCCCTGCTGCGCCATCATGTAGCTCAGGTTGGCCAGCGTGAAGCTCTTGCCGATGCCGCCCTTGCCGTAGATGGCGATGATCTGGGTTTCCTTGGTCACCGGGCCGGTGTGGACCGCATCGGGTTCGATGGCGGCTTCGGCACGCAACTGTTCGCCGCTGACGATGCGTTCACGCGGCATGAAGGTCACGGTCGCCGTGGTTGTGGTCGTTGCTGGGATGGTGCTGTTGGTACTCATTGCAGCGTTCTCCAATCGAGGATCATCTTCAAACAAGCTGCATCACCGAAAGCGGTGCGGTAAGCCTCGGCGGCGTGGGTGGCCACGTCGTGGTGGGTGATCAGGCCGTCGAGCGACAGGCAGCCGTTCTGAGCCAGTTCCTTCAGATGCTCGGGCGCTTCCGTCACAACGGCGTGGGTCTTCATGAATGTCATCTTAGGCAGACACATTGAAGTGTCAAGCAGGATTTACGCTTTGAGTTGTCGATGTGGTGCATTACCGGCCGACTGCCTGCTTCAGCGAACCCGCCTGCATGGGTTTGCGTGCCACCAGCACCCCCACTTGCAAAGGGATAGGCGTGGGCAGTTCGCGCACGCGCTCGAAGCCGGCGCTTTCCATCAGCGCCTGCAGCTCGGCGGCGGTGCGCGAACGCCCACCGTGCATGGCCAGCAGGTAGAAGCCGAAATAGGCGTCACCCATACGCGGCGCGCCCGCTGCGCCGGCCATCGGCTCTGCCAGCAGCAGGGTGCCGCCGGGCGGCAGCGCGCGGTGAACGGCACGCAGGATGCGCAGTGCGCGTTCGTCTGGGTGGTCGTAGATGACGCGAATCAGCGTGGCAATGTCCGCACCCTGCGGCAGCAGGTCGAGCGTGAAGTCACCGCCGTGTACGGTGCTGCGGTGAGCCAGGCCGTCGGCAGCCAGCGCTTCGTGTGCCACCGGCACCACGCCCGGCAGGTCGAACAGCATCAGCTGCAGTTCGGGTGCACGCCGCCCGACGGCGCGCAGGAAGCGACCCTGGCCGCCGCCAACATCGAGCAGGCAGTGGTGGCGGCGCACGTCGTAACTGTCCAGCACCTCTTCGGCCACCAGCGGCTGCGAGGCCGACATCAGCGCCGAGTATTCGTCGACCTGGGCCGGTGACAGCGCGCCCGGGGCGGCGGCCGTGGCATAGGCCCAGTATTTCGACAAGGCCGGTGGAGCACCCGTGCCGCGCAGCAGAGCCACCGGGTCTTGCAGGTCGGCGTACAGCACGGCGTGGTGCTCCACCAGCGCGGCGATGGCCGTGTTGCCGACCATCGGCGCACCCAGCTTGCCCAGGCCGTAGTGGGCCTCGCCGTGGCCACTGCTCCGGTGTTCCAGCAGGTCCAGCGCCACGGCGGCGGCCAGCAGGCGCTGCAGGCCGTCCAGCGGCAGGTCCAGGCGGCGCGCCAGTTCGCTTTCGACCAGCGGGCCGTGCGCCAGCAGGTCGAAAACCTGCAGGCGCACGCAGGCCAGCAACACCTGCGAGTAGACGAAGCCCGCCACCAGGTCGAACAGCCCGCGCGCGCGGCGGCGGGCAATGGGGCGCATCCACCAGCTGCGCGCGGCGCGGCGCTGGAATTCAGGGCTGGTCAGCACGCTGTCGCGCCAGGCCTGCCAGCGTTGGCGCCAGCTCAAGTTGGCGATGGTGGCGGGGGCGGGGGCGGGGGCGTGGGCGGGGTCGGGGGCTGGCGTAGAAACAGGAACATCCATGTCGCGGCGCGGTGGGTTCAAGTGGCCATGGCCAAGTCACGCACGGTGACCTGCGGCACCAGGCGCTCGGATTCGGCCTTTGCCAAGGCGCGCAGCGTGGCCGCCCCGGCGCAGGGCGGAATGGCGTCCACCGCGCGGGCCATCAGTTGGTCGAAGTGCGCGATGGCGCCGCACAAGCCCAGTTCGGTGGCCGAACTCGGGCGGCACAGCGCCAGGTCGCGGCCGTTGGGCTTGCCCAGCAGGTCGGCGGTAAAGGCCACATCGCGGATGTCGTCGGCCACTTGGTAAGCCTCACCCAGGCACAGGCCGAAGGCTTGCCACGCGCAGGGGTCGGCGCCAGCGGCCAGCGCGCCGGCTTCGGTGCAGGCCGAGAACAACGAGCCGGTCTTGGCGCGGTGGTAGGCCGGCAGCGCGACGAAGGGCTCGCATTCCCAGGCCTGGCCGGCCACGATGCCGGTGGGCGCGCCCACGCGGCGGGCCAGCAGGCTGATCAGCGCGGGCAGGCGCTGCGGCGCGTGTTCCGCGCCGTGGGCCAGCACCTGGAAGGCCAGCACGATGAGCGCGTCGCCGGTCAGCACCGCGATGCGTTCGCCGTAGGCCGTATGCACCGAAGCCACGCCGCGCCGCGTGGCGGCATCGTCGAAGCAAGGCAGGTCATCGTGGACCAGCGAGGCGCAATGCAGCAGTTCGATGGCGGCCGCGCAGGCGTCGGTCAGCTGCGGGTCGCTGTCGCCGCAGGCGCGGGCCACCGCCAGGCACAGGTGCGGGCGGATGCGCGCGCCGCCCGGGAAAACGGCGTGCCGCACGGCCGTCTGCAGCTTGGGTGGGCAGCCGTTGTGGTCGACCGCGCTGCTGGCAGATGCGGTGGGCGACCCCGGCAACCCCGGCGATCCCAGCGTCATGGCGGCCAGCAAGGCCTGCTCGATACGGTCATGAGCATTCATCGATGCAGTTCCTTTCGCGCGGGGCGGTCGGTCGGTGCTGATTATTCGGAGTTGTCAGTCTCGGTTGTCACCCTAGGTTGTCAACTTGCCGAGACAACTCTAGGATAGAGACATGCACAGCACGCGTCAACGAGAGCTTCCCGACACTGCCGGCCTTGCGCGATGACTGTTCTTGGGCTCGGCATCAACCACCACAGCGCCCCACTGGACCTGCGTTCCCGCTTCGCCTTCGCCGCTCCGCAGCTGCCGGCGGCGTTGCGCTCGCTGCGGGCTTGCCTGCAGCGCGCGTCGGCTGAAGCGACATTGCTGTCGACTTGCAACCGCACCGAGATCTACATCGCGGCCGAAGACGCCCACAACGCAGCCGATCTGGTGCAGCCGGCGCTGGCCTGGCTGGCCGAACAAGGTGGCTTGAACACCACAGGGGCTGGGGCACACAGGGGTGCTGCAAGCGCCGTGCGCCTGGCCGACCATGCCTATGTGGTGGAGGACAGCGAAGCCGCACGACACGCTTTCCGCGTGGCCTCGGGTCTGGATTCGATGGTGCTGGGCGAGCCGCAGATCCTGGGCCAGATCAAGCTGGCCGTGCGCGAAGCCGGTTTGGCAGGCACGCTGGGCAGCACCTTGCACCAATTGTTTCAACGTTCTTTCTCGGTAGCCAAGGAAGTGCGCACGGCCACCGAAATCGGCGCGCATTCCGTCAGCATGGCAGCGGCCACGGTGCGCTTGGCGGGGCAGTTGTTCGAGGACCTGGGCACCGTCAAGGTGCTGCTGGTCGGCGCTGGCGAGATGATCGACTTCACGGCCGCGCATTTCGCCAGCCGCCACCCGCTGAGCATCACGGTGGCCAACCGCACGATGGAACGCGGCGAGGCGCTGGCCGAACGCTTTGGCGCCACCGCCATGCCGCTGTCCGAGCTGCCGCAGCGGCTGGGTGAATTCGACGTGGTCGTGTCGTGCACGGCCAGCTCACTGCCCATCATCGGTCTGGGTGCCGTCGAACGGGCTCTGAAGGCGCGCCGCCGGCGGCCGCTGTTCATGGTCGACTTGGCCGTGCCGCGCGACATCGAACCTGAAGTGGCGCAGCTGCGCGATGTCTATCTGTACACCGTGGATGACCTGTCGGCGCTGGTCCAGACCGCCGGTGGCAAGCGCCAGCAGGCGGTGGCCCGCGCTGAGGAAATCGTCGACGCCGGGGTGAAAAGTTTTGCGCAGTGGATGGAGCAGCGGGCCAGCGTGCCGCTGATTCGGGCATTGAATCAGCAGGCCGATGTCTGGCAGGCTTCCGAGTTGCAGCGCGCACGCCGCCAATTGGCGCGCGGCGGGTCCATCGACGCCGTGCTGCAAGCCCTGGCGCACGGCCTGACGGCCAAGTTGATGCACGGCGCGATGAGTGAGCTGCGGTGTGTCGATGAACAGCAGCGCGACGCGATGAGCGAATCGGTATCGCGGCTGTTCTTGCGCACCGGCGCGCGGGCGCACGGACCCCACTGAAGCGATCGCGCTGGTCGGGCACTGCGTTCAGCAGCCGATCCGCTGTCGATCCGCTGTCGATCTGCTGTCGATCAACTGTCGATCAACTGTCGATCAACCGGCGGACCGCTTGCGCCACCTGCGGTGCATCTTCCTCGTGCACCAGATGGCCCAGGCCGGGCAGCACGCCCAGCGTGGCGTCTGGCACCAGCGCCTGTGCGCGGCGTGCGTCGGCTGGCGGCACGGTGCCATCCCGTTCGCCGACCAGCAGGTGCAGCGGTGCGCGCAGCGTGGGCAGATCGGCGGCCAGCGTTTGCAGGTCCCAGCGCGCCATCATGGCCAGTGCCCCGGCCACGTGACCAGGGCTGGTCACCACTTGTCGATACAAGTTCGTGCCGGCAGTGTCAAGCGTCGAGCCGGTGCTGTCCAGCAGCTGCCGCACGACCTTGGCGTTGCGCGCCCGCCAGGCAAACAGGTGCGGCACCAGCGGGTTCAGCGACAGCAGTTTGGCGGCCGGCGAAAACAGCGAGCCGGCCAGACCGGGCAGTGGAAACAGCGCGGCGTTCAGCGCGATCAGGCCCTGCGGTGCCCAGCCCGGCGCGGCGCCGGCGGCGGCCGCCTGCAACGCCATGCGGATGGCGATGGCTGCGCCCGCCGAATGCCCCAGCACCCAGCGCGGCCGGCCCCCCCACGTGGCCAACAACGCCGTCACGCCGCGCGCCATGCCGCCCAGGCTGGCGCCGTGGCCGTGGCTGTCGGCAACGGCCGGGCCGCTGAAGCCGTGGCCGGGCAGGTCCATCGCCAGCAATTCGAAGTGCGGCGCCAACACGGGTGCCAAATGCCGCCAGGTGTGGGTGGCCGAACCGGTGCCGTGGATCAGCAGCAGCAGCGGGGCGCCGGGTGCGGGTGCCGGCCAGTGCTGCACGTGCCAGCGCAGGCCGGCGGCGGCGACGAAATGGCTGCGTTCACGGTGCGGCCAGTGCCGGCCGTCGCGTTCCCAGTTCAGGCCTTGCGCCATGGTTGTTGGGCTGCTGCCGCTGTGATCGTGCGCATCAGCGCGCATTGCCAGGCAGCGTCTTCACCGCCGCCGACAGCGCCGCCGCGCCGGCGTAGGGCAGGGCGCGGTAATGCGCCGCCAGCTCCCGTGCCAGCCGCTGCGCAGCCGGGGCGGGCTGCGCCGAGGTGTCGACCACCAACGTCGTCAGCCGCGCCGCGCGCAGTTGGCGGGCCATCGCCAGCGCGTCGGTCTCGGCGCGGGCACGGCCCGGCGTGCCGTCGCGCGCGATGTTGCCGCGGCCATCGGTCAGCAGCACGACGAGGGGCGTGGCGCCCGCGCGGCGCACCTGCACCGACAGGCGCAGCGCCGCTTCCAGCCCCGCTGCCAGCGGCGTGCCGCCGCCACCGGGCAGGCCGGCCAGGCTGCGCTTGGCGCGCACCAGCGAGCGCGTCGGCGGCAGCAGCAGTTCGGCGCTGCGCCCGCGAAAAGCGATCACGGCCACTTGGTCGCGCCGCACGTAGCAGTCGGCCAGCAACAGGTTGACGGCGCCTTTGGCTTCGGCCAGGCGGTGCAGCGCTGACGAGCCCGAGGCGTCGATGACGAAGATCGTCGCGGTGGCCGCGCGCTGCTGCAGGCGCGAGATGCGCAGGTCGTCGGCCTGGACATGGATGCGGCGGGTGGGTTCAGTTGCCGCCGCGGCGCGGCTGCGCTGGTCAATTTCTGAGGCGGCGCGTATGCGCTGCCAGGGCGCCGCGGCACGCAGCGTTTCGATCAGGTTCAGCCGCGCGCCGCCGCGCGGTTCGCCGCGCCGCGTGCCCACCGGCCGGCCGCTGCGCGCAGACGCCGTCAGCGCGCCGACACGGCCGCCCTGCGCACCGCCGGCGCCGCCCATCAAGGCGGCCAGCAGGCCGGCCGGCAGGGCGGCTGTGGTGGCTTCGACCAGGCGGTCTTCCAGCTTGTCGGCTGGCGTTTCGTCGGGTTCGGGTTGCGCCTTTTCAGGCGGCGTCTCGCCCGCCTCGAGAGGCGCGGGCGGCGGCGGCTCCGGGTGGCTGTCGCCGGGCTCGGGCGGCGCCGGTTCGTCATCCGCGGTTTCGGGTTCCGGTTGGGCGGGCCCCGGCGGCAGGCGCGTCGCACGCGGGCCCAGAACCAGGCGTGCCGCCAGGATGGCGTCGTCGTCGTTGACCCCAGTGCGGCCGGCCAGGGCCGCTGCGGCGCGGGCTGCGCGCAGCGCCAGCAGACTGGCGCGCGGCGAGTCCACGCCGAGCTGCAGCGCAGTGCCGCACAGGGCCTGCAGCGTGGCGTCGGCCAGCGTCACACGCGGCAGCAGCGCGCGGGCGGCTGCGATCTCGTCGCCGTCGGCGGCGGCTTCGCCGCAAGACCGCAAACCCAGCTCGCGCAAGTCCAACCGGAAGGCCAGGCGGTCGGCCAGCGCCGCTGACAGCGGTTCGTCGTCGGGCGTGGCTTCGTCCAGTGCCAGCACGCCGACGCGGGCGTTCCAGCGCGTGCTCAGTCCGTCGCGCTCGAAACCGACGGCGCCACTGTCCAGCGCCGCGCACAGGCGGGCGGCGGTGCCGGCGCTCAGGCGCTCGGCCATCGGCAAGGTGACCACGCCGCCATCGCTTTCGGCCAGCAGCCCACGCTGCGCCACAGGCTTGCCTTGGCGCAGCGTGGCAGCCAGGTCCAGACCGCCGAGCAGCCGTTCGTCGGCAATGCCCACCGGCATGCGCCGCTGCGGCACGGTTGCGGGCAGCAGGTGCTGGAAGTCGCGCAGCCAGCGGTCGCGCGCCGGGCCGGCGCCGGCCCGCAAAACGGCGCCGCCCAGGCCTTGCGGGTCGATGGCCAGCAGCGCGGCGGCCCAGGCGGCGTCGGCCCACAAACGGACCAGCGGATCGGCTTGGAGGGCGCCGTCTGCACCCGCACTGGCGCCTGCACTCGCGCCTGCACTCGCGCTCGAGGCTGCCGCGATCACGCCCCGAACAGCTCCACCACCACGCGTTCGACGCGCGCGCTGGCGTCGGTGTCGTCCAGCGGGTCGCGCCGCAGTCGGTGGCGCAAAGCGGGCATGGCGACGCGGCGGATGTGGCTGTCGCCGACCACGCTGTCGCCATCCAGTGCGGCCAGCGCGCGTGCCGCGCGGATCACCGTCAGTTCGCCGCGCAGGCCGTCGGTGCCCAAACCCATGCACAGCTGCGCGGCGCGTTCCAGCGCGGCGTCGGGGGCCTGCACATCGGCCAGCCGTTCGCGGGCGGCGACGATGCGCTTGCGCACCTTGTCGTCTTCCTTGTGCCACCGCTGAATGAACGCCTGCGGGTCGCGCTCGAAGTCGTCGCGGCGGCGCACCACCGCCACGCGGGACGTGATGTCTTGCGGCGTGCGCACCTCCACGGCCAGGCCGAAGCGGTCCAGCAACTGCGGGCGCAGTTCGCCTTCTTCCGGGTTGCCGCTGCCCACCAGCACGAAGCGCGCGGGGTGGCGCACGCTCAAGCCTTCGCGTTCGACGACGTTCTCGCCCGAGGCGGCCACGTCGATCAGCAGATCGACGAGGTGGTCTTCGAGCAGGTTGACCTCGTCGATGTACAGAAAGCCGCGGTGGGCGCGCGCCAGCAGGCCGGGTTCGAAAGCCTTGATGCCGGCCGTGAGGGCTTTCTCCAGATCCAGCGCACCCACGACGCGGTCTTCGGTAGCACCCAGCGGCATGTCCACCACCGGTACCGGTATCAACTTGGTCTTGACCTTGCCGGCGGCCTTCAGCGTGGCGCACGACTCGCACGACGCACGGTTGTCGGCCGGGTCGCAACCGTAGACGCAGCCCATCACGGCGCGCATCTTGGGCAGCAGCGCGGCCAACGCGCGCACGGCGGTGCTCTTGCCGGTGCCGCGGTCGCCGAAGACCAGCACGCCACCGATGCGCGGGTCGACAGCCGCGCACAGGATGGCCAACTTCATTTCGTCCTGGCCGACGATGGCTGAAAATGGAAAGTAAAGGGTCGACATGCGGTACAGCGTTGCCTCGGGGGGCGGATCAGTTCGGATGGATATCGCCGCTTCGCAGGCGGGCACGCGCGCGCCGCACGGCGGCCAGTACAGCCACCGCGACGACGGGAATGCTGATGCCGACAACCAAGTCGGTGTTCAGCGGAACGCCGCCGGCATTCAGCGCCTTCGCCCCGTAGCCCACCAGCCCGGCGGCGTAGTAGCAGATGGCCGCCACCGACAGGCCTTCGACGGTTTGCTGCAGGCGCAGTTGCAGCTTGGCGCGCCGATCCATGCTGGCCAGCAGCGCCTGGTTTTGTCGTTCGCGGGTGATGCTGACGCGGGTGGACAGCAGGCTGCTGGCCTGCGCCACGCGTTCCGACAAATCATGCAGCCGTTGCGACACGGTGGCGCAGGTGTCGACGGCCGGCGTGAAGCGACGGGCCATGAATTCGTCATACGTTTGCATGCCGGGCAGGCGTGTTTCACGCAGCTCGGCAATGCGCCGCTTCACCAGCTCGAAATAAGCGCGGCAGGCGCCGAAACGGAACTGGCTGGCGGCCAGGCCGCTCTCCACCTCGGCGGCTAGGCGGGTCAGTTCATGCAGCAGGGTTTCATCCTGCTTCTGGCGGTTCGCCGCCTGGTCGGCGGCGCGGTCCGTGTCCTGCGCCCGGGCTTGTGCGATGCCGTCGGTCAAAGTGGCAAGCGCGCTTTCGATTTCGACGATGCGGGGAGATTGCCGGCGCGCGATAGGCAGCGCCAACAGCGCCAGCATGCGGTAGGCCTCGATCTCGAACAGGCGTTGCAAGGTGCGACCACTTTGTCGTTCGGTCAGGCACTCGTCGACGATCAGCAACCGCGTGCAGCCGTCGTGCAGCTGGAAGTCGGTGTAGACCTGGGCCGCACCGTCGGCTATGCCCGAACCGATGATGATCTGGCCTGCGAAGGCTTCGTTCAACCGTTCCGGCTTGGCCGGCAGGCTGGCCGCCGGCACCAGTTCAGCATGCACGGCGGCGATGGTGGCGCCGGGCGTGGCGGCCAGCCAGCCGGCAGGCAGCAGTGCCGCTGACGGGCTGTCGAAGGCGCGGCCTTCTGCGTCGCCGTCGGCGATGAAGGTGTAGCCGGAAAACTCGCCATGGCGTTCCCACTTCAAGCGCAGCACGCCCAATTGCGCACGGAAGTGGGTGGCTCCTGCCGCTGGTGCGGCGGCCCCGTGGCGCGCGCACAGCGCGGCGATGTGGGCCAGTTCACGACTGCGGTCGTCGGCGTCGACCAACACGGCAACGTAAGTGGCTTTGGCTGGCGTGCGAACCGGCTCGGGCGGACGGGCATGCACTTCTTCGGCCAGCGTGATCCGCAACGCGTGATCCGGGGGGAACTTCAACATCGTTCGACAGCTCGCCCGCCAGGCAGGCCCAGGATTAATGCGTCAGTATGTCATGCGCATTGGACGCAATCCCCGGCAGTTTTCCGTGACGCTGGCAGCGGCTGTAGCGGCTGCCAGCGGCTGTGCACGCAAAGCGCATCCCGCGCGTTAGCAGTTCACCGGCGCTGAACAGGCCCGGCTCGCGCTGCTCTCAAATCCAAGGAAAAACACCATGAACCTGAACACCACCACCCGCCGCATCTTCCTGTTGCAGATGGCTGCCACCGGCACCGCCGCGCTGGCCGCCACGCCGGTGTCGCCTGCCGGCGCGGCAGGCATGGTCAACGAAAAGGACGTGACGGCCGCCGCTTTGGGCTACGTGGCCGACTCCACCAAAGCCGACCAGAAAAAGTTCCCGGGCCATACCGCCGCCCAGAAATGCAACACCTGCGCGCTGTACCAGGGCAAGCCCAGCGACGCTGCCGGCCCGTGCCCGATATTCGCCGGCAAGCAGGTGGCCGCCGCCGGGTGGTGTTCGTCGTGGGTCAAGAAAGGCTGACCGGCAAACGGCGCAGCCCGCGAAAGCGCACCCGCGGGTAGCGCCTGAAAAGGCGCGGCGGCGGGTCGCTGCAGCTGAAGACCCGGGCGCGTTGCACGTCATACCGCGCGGCATGCTGGCCGCGGTGCAGCCTATATTCGCGCCGATGCACGATGAACTGCCCCCGGTCCAGACCGGCCCCGCGGTCTGGACCGGCTCGGAAATGGCGACGCGCCGCGACTGGACCTACACCTGGTCGGCCGCCGAAGTCGCCGAGATCGAATCCGCTGCGGTGGCAGCGCTGGAAAGCGGCGTCGACCTGGCCATGCTGCGCGCCTGCGACTTCCCGCTGCCCGGGCTGGCCGCTCGACTGCACCGCATCCGCGCCGAGGTGCTGCGCGGGCGTGGCTTCGTGCTCCTGCGTGGCCTGCCTGTCGACCGCTGGCCGTTGCGCCTGAGTGCCGCCGCCTTCATCGGCATCGGGGCGCACCTGGGCGCGGCCGTCAGTCAGAACGCGCTGGGCCACGTACTGGGCCATGTGCGCGACCTGGGCCTGCGCAGCGACGACCCGGCCGTGCGCCTGTACCAGACCGCCGAGCGCCAGACCTTCCACACCGACAGCTGCGACATTGTCGGCCTGCTGTGCTTGCAAACCGCGCGAAGCGGCGGTGATTCGGCCCTGCTTTCGTCCAGCGCCGTGTGGAACGAGATGCGCCGCCGCCGCCCCGACCTGGCGCGTTGGCTGCTGCAGCCCGTGGCCACCGACCGACGCGCCGAGGTGCCGCCCGGCGCGCTGCCTCACTTCACCATCCCGGTGTACAGCTGGTTCGAAGGTGAACTGTCGGTGATCTACCAACGCCAGTACATCGATTCGGCGCAGCGCTTTGCCGACGCGCCGCGCCTGGCGCCTGAACAGGTGCAGGCCCTGGACCTGTTCGACGCGATCTGCAACGACCCCGAATCCCACTTTTTGATGACGCTGCGGCGCGGCGACATTCAGCTGGTGCACAACCACACGATGCTGCACGACCGCACCGCCTTCACCGACCACCCCGAACCCGAACGCCGCCGCCACCTGCTGCGCCTGTGGCTGGCGCCGGCCGATGCGCGGCCGCTGCCGTCGGTGTTTGCGCAGCGCTACGGCAGCGTGGTGCCGGGTGCACGTGGTGGCGTGGCGCCGCGTGAGGGCCGTTTGCTGGCACCTTTGGAGCCCTGAATGAAGACGCCCCATGCACCGCCGATGACGGCGCCCGACCACAGCGCAGACCGCGCCGAGTTGGCCCGATTGCAGGCCGAACTGGCGCAGCGCGAGGTGTTCCCCGGCTTTAGCGTGACTATCCGGCGCTACGACAGGGCCAGTGGCGTCGTTCACTTCCCGTTTTTCTGGTTGGACGAAGCCCGCATTTTCCAGGTTCCACCAAGTCCGCTGGCTGGGCTGGGTGCCGAGGTCGTGCGCACCCGGCGCACGCTGCTGATCGATCACGACACGCACGCGGCGGCACAGCGCCTAGGGTCAAGCCCGGTCGTCGCGAGCGTGCGCTTGCCCAAATCCATCGTCGTCGTACCGATGCTGGCCGGCGACGACGTGATCGGCATGCTCGAACTCATCGACACCGAGCGCGAGCACGCCTTCAGCCAGGCCGACGTGAGCCTGCTGCAGACCATCGCCGCCAGCATGAGCGTGGCGCTGGAAAACGCCCGTCTGGTCGACGAAGCGCAAGCGCTGCTAAAGGAAACCGAAGCGCGCAACGCCGAGCTGGCGGTGATCAACAGCATCTAGCAGGCCGTCGGCGCTGCGCTGGACTTCCAGGCCATCGGCGAAAACGTCGGCCGCAAGCTGGGTGAGGTCTTCGGCAGCCAAGACATCAGCATCCCGTGGTGGGACGAGGCCAGCGGGCTGCTGCACTGGCTGTACGAACATGCACCGTTTCGTGCAAGCGCCCTGCGCGCGGGTGATGGACTCGCAGGCCGAGCAGGCGGCGCACGGCTTAGATTTTTGGTGGCCGAGACCTCACCCTTCGTGCCTTCGATGCTGCGCTGGTTCTGCAGCGCTTTCCGTACAACGTCGAACACGGCCAGCGCGTGCCTGTCGCCGACGTGCCGCTGCAATCGAAAGGTATCGGGCACCACCTGATCAGCACCGGACGGACGCTGCTGATCAACCGCGACGCGGCAGCGGAGTCGGTGCGCGGTGGCATCGACCTTGTCGATTACGGGCGCGCGGATGCCTTTGCCGACCCCGATGTGCGCCTGCTCGAAACCCTGGCCGCCAGCATGAGCGTGGCGCTGGAAAACGCCCGCCTCTTCGGCGAGACCCAGCGCCTGTTGAAGGAAACCGAACGCCGCAGCGCCGCCGCCGAGAAGCACCTGGACATCGCCTACCTGTTCGAAGGCGAGGTGCCGCCGGCCATCCGCGGCGACGTGATGCGGCTGCGCCAGGTGCTGCTGAACCTGCTGAGCAACTCGGTGAAGTTCACCGACAACGGGAACGGTCGCGGCGAGGTGGTGCTGACGGTGCGCGTGGAAGGCGACGAGCAGACCGAGGGCGGCAGCCGGCTGCACTTCACCGTGCGCGACACCGGCATTGGCCTCAGCCGGACGGGCCTGTCGCGCCTGTTTCAGAAGTTCAGCCAGGCCGACAGCAGCACCACGCGCAAGTACGGCGGTACCGGGCTGGGCCTGGCTATCAGCAAGCTGCTGGCCGAATTGATGGGCGGCAGCATGTGGGCCGAGAGCGCCGGGCCGGGCCAGGGCAGCCGCTTCCACTTCACGATGAGCTGCAAAGCAGCAGAACTGCCGCACGGCAGCCGTCGCGACTCCATCGGTGAGCAGGCCGCGCTGAAGGGCCGGCGCATCCTGGTGGTGGACGACAACGCCACCAACCGCCGCATCCTGGCGCTGCAAACCGCCCAGTGGGGCATGGCGGTGCAGGACACCGAAGCGCCCGAGCAGGCGCTGGTGCTGTTCACGTCGCTGGGCCGCAAGGAAGCCGCCGACAGCCACTTCGCCGCCACGCTGGCCTGCTGCTGGCGCGCCGCTTTGCCACCGCCGAGGTGGCGCAGGACCTGGCCGAGTCGGGCTTCGCTCTGGGCGGCCGGCGGGTGCAGGCCAGCGTGATGTTCGCCGACATCCGCGGCTTCACGGCGATGGTGCAAACGCAGCCGCCCGAGGAAGCCATCGAGCTGCTGAACATCTACTACACGCTGATGTTCGACGCCATCAGCGGCCAGGGCGGTGTTGTCAACCAGATCATCGGCGACGGGCTGATGGCGCTGTTCGGCGCGCCGCTGCCGCTGCCCGACACGGCGTTGGCCGCCGTGTGTGCGGCGCAGGAGATGCAGGAGATGCAGGAGATGCAGGAGCTGATCGGCCTGTTGAACGCCGAGCGCAGCGCGGCCGGCAAGGCGCCGATCGCCATTGGCGTGGGCATTGCCACCGGCGAGGTCATCGCCGGCTACACCGGCACACAGCAACACGCCACCTACATCTGCATCGGCACAACACGGTGAACCTGGCGGCCCGGCTGGAAGCGCACACCAAGGCGGCCGGGCGCGGCATCCTGGTCGACGAGGGCACCGCGCTGGCGCTGGCGCTAACGCTGGCGCTGGCGCTGGCGGGGCGGCTGCCGCTGCCGCTGCAGGCGCTGGGGCCGGTGGCCTTGAAGGGCAAGGCGGCTGCGGTCGAGGTGCACGCTGTCGGCGCGCGCTGAGTGGGGCGGCGCTGCTAAGCTGCCGCGCATGTTCACCGGCATCGTTCAAGGCATCGCCGCCGTCCGCGCGCTCACCGAGCGGCCAGGTCTGCGCACATTCACCCTGGCTTTCCCGCCCGGTTTCACCCAGGGGCTGGCCATCGGCGCCAGCGTTGCGGTCGACGGCACCTGCCTGACGGTGACGGCACTGCACGGCGATGGTGGTAGCGATGGCCACAGCGCCGCCGACTTCGACGTCATGCAGCAAAGCCTGGCCCTGACCACCCTGGCCGGACTGCGCGCGGGCAGCGCCATCAACGTCGAACGCGCCGCGAAAGACGGCGCCGAAATCGGCGGCCACCCGTTGTCGGGCCACATCGATTTCATGGCCACGCTGGCGCAGCTGCGCACACCGGAAAACAACCGCGTGCTGCGCATTGCGGCGCCGGCGCCGTGGATGCGCTACGTCTTCGCCAAGGGCTACATCGCCGTCAATGGCGCCAGCCTGACGGTGGCCGAGGCCCACCGCGAAC
The DNA here is from genome assembly GCA_043716645.1 of Betaproteobacteria bacterium. Taxonomy (GTDB): domain Bacteria; phylum Pseudomonadota; class Gammaproteobacteria; order Burkholderiales; family Burkholderiaceae_C; genus Rubrivivax. Next base: position 65,450 of record JAYSYH010000351.1, read on the forward strand.
GCGATGGCAGCGGCTGGTTCGAGGTCTGGCTGATTCCTGAAACCCTGCGCATGACCACCTTCGGCGAGAAGGCCGAAGGCGACGCGCTGAACATCGAGATCGAACGCAGCACGCAGGTCTTTGTCGACACCGTGCGCGACGCGATCGACGAGCGTCTGGGCCCGCTGCTGCCCTTGCTGGAAGGCCTGCTGCGCGACCACGGCCTGAGCCTGGACGACCTGGCGCGGCCGGCCGCCCTGGCGCCGCGCTGAAAACCCGGTTGGCGCCTGGCGCCACTTTGCTGAAGGACGACCATGGCCCTGAACCGCCGTCACCTGCTGGCCGCGCTGGCTGTCGGCACTGCCCCCGCCTTCGTGCGCCACGCACGCGCCGCCGACACATTGCGCTTCGCTTTGGGCGTCGCCTCCGGCCAGCCGCAAAGCCGCACCGCGGTGCTGTGGACGATGCTGACCGGCGCCGACCTGCCACCGCAGGTGGACGTGGTCTGGGAACTGGCCGAAGACGAAGCCTTCCAGCGCATCGGCGCGCGTGGCACGGAAGCGGCGCGCGCGGAAGACCACTACAGCGTGCACGCCGAACCGCAAGGCCTGTCGCCCGACCGCTGGTACTGGTACCGCTTCCGCGCGCTGGGCCAGCAAAGCCCCGCCGGCCGCACCCGAACCGCACCGGCGGCCGATGCCCGGGTGCAGCAACTGCGCTACGCCATCAGCAGTTGCCAGCGTTACGACGTGGGCCACTACGCCGCTTGGCGCCACGCCGCCGCCGAGCCGCTGGACCTGATGGTCTTCCTGGGCGACTACATCTACGAATACGGCGCCGCGCCGGCCGCAAGCGCGGTGCGCCCGATGAGCGGCGGCCGCGTCAAGACGCTGGCCGACTACCGCGCCCGCTACGCGCTGCACAAGAGCGACCCGGCGCTGCAGGCCGCCCACGCCGCCGCGCCCTGGCTGCTGGTGTGGGACGACCACGAGGTGGAAAACGACTACGCCGGCCTGCAGGGCGAATTCCTGCAGACCGACTTCGCTGCCCAGCGCGCCGCGGCCTACCAGGCCTATTGGGAACACCTGCCGCTGCCCAAGGCGGCGCGCCCCGTCAACGGCGAGATGCGCATGCACGGCCGCCTCGACTGGGGCCAGTTGGCGCGCATCCATTTGCTGGACGACCGTCAGATGCGCGACCTGCAGGCCTGCCCCAAGCCCGGCCGCGGCGGCAGCAACACCGTGCGCGTGGCCGATTGCCCCGGCCTGATGGACCACCGGCGCACGCTGCTGGGCGCCGGGCAGGAACGCTGGCTGGCCGAAGGCTGGACCGCGGACCGCCCGTGGAACCTGGTCGCCCAACAAACACTGATGGCCCGCTTCAGCTGGGAGGAACCCAACGCCGCCAACCAGGGCGGCCAGTACTGGACCGACGGCTGGGACGGCTACCCCGCCGCCCGCCGCCGCCTGTTGCAGACCGTGGCCGACAAGCGCGTGCCCGGGGTGGTGGTGCTGGGCGGCGACGTGCACGCCAACTATGTGGCCGACCTGAAAGTCGATTTCGACGACGCCGGCTCGCCGGTCGTGGCCAGTGAGTTCTGCGGCACCTCGATCACCAGCCTGGGCCTGGACACGAACCGGCTGACTGCTGCCCGCGCCATCAACCCGCATGTGCACTTCGCGCGCAGCGATCAGCGCGGCTACGTGCGCTTCACGCTGACAGCGCAGGCCTTGCAGGCCGATCTGATGGTGCTGGACAACGCCCGCGATGCCGCCAGCGCCGTCCAGGTGGGTGCGCGCTATGCGGTGGATGCGGCGCGGCCGGGCATCCAGCGCGGTTGAAGGCGCAGGCGCCGCGCCGCCCTTCAGCGTGAAGCTGCCGCGGCCTTACGGCGCGGTGCACAAGCAGTGCGTCACCACCGTAAACGGCTGCGCCCGCGCCCGCACGGTCACCGTGCCCAGCCAGGCCAGTTCGTCGGCCATCTGCGCGGCCATCTGGGCAGCGGTCTGCGCAGCGGGCTGCGCGGCCATCGCCGGCAGCAGGCCCATGGCCACCAACGCAGCCTGCCACGAGGTCGACGGTGCGAGCAGGGCCTGTACATCCAGCGTCACGCCAAAGCGCTCCAGCCAGCGCTGCAGCCGCCCCGGTTCGGCTTCGATGACCTGTACGCGGTAGTCGGTCAGCCGGGCGCGTTGGGCCGCCGCGTTCAGGGCATCGCCGTAGCTGCCCAGCCGGTCGACCAGGCCGCGCGCCAGCGCGTCCTGGCCGGTCCACACGCGGCCCTGGGCCACCGCGTCGACCTGTTCGCGGGTCATCTTGCGGGCCTCGGCCGTGCGCCGCGTGAATTCGAAATAGGTGTGGTCGACGCTGGCCTGAATCAGCTTTTCCAGGCGCGGCGCCAGCGGCCGGCGCGGGTCGAAGCCGCCGCCCAGCCAGGTTGTGCTGACGCCGCTGGTGTGCACGCCCAGCTTGTCCAGCGCGCGTTCGGCGGTGGGCAGCATGGCGATGACGCCGATGCTGCCGGTGATGGTCGATGCGTCGGCGATCAGCTCGTCGGCGGCCAGGCTGATCCAGTAGCCGCCCGAAGCCGCCACGTCGCCCATCGACACCACCACCGGCTTGCCGGCAGCGCGGGTGAGCTCCAGCTCGCGGCGGATCAGCTCCGAGCCAAACGCCGAGCCGCCGGGTGAGTTGACGCGCAGCACCACGGCCTTGACTTTGTCGTCGTCGCGGGCTTTGCGGATCAGCTCAGAGGTGGACCTGCCGCCCACGCCACCAGCAGGTGCGGTGCCGTCGGTGATGGTGCCTTCGGCCACAACCACGGCCACGGCGTTGCCACTGAACCTGGGCTTTTGACGCGCTAAATAGTTATCGAATGAAACTTGGCGAAAGCTCTTGGTCTCGTCGTCTTTGGCACCGCGCTCGATCATCATGGCGCGCAGTTCGTCGCGGGTTTTGAGGGCGTCAACCCACTTCAG